>NZ_JBHSBI010000010.1:0-343309 GCF_042650645.1 Nonomuraea purpurea | reverse complement strand
TCGAAGGATTACGGAGTGGCCGTCTTCTGTCACATGGATCTCTCCCGCACCACAGCTTGGGCTAGATCACCCGCACACCATCTCCCAGGACGCGAACTGTCTGTGAGTTCGTCGGGGTCGCTGAGGACGTGGATGCGGCTGTAAGTGCTGCCGTTGTTGGTGGTCATCAACGAGCAGTGCAGCACGATCTTCTCCTGCGGACGGGACGGGCGCGCTGGCAAGATAACGCGAATGCGAGAGCGGTACGGCCTCAGCGACGGCCTGGAGGAGTTACGGACAGCTGCCTCCGAAAGGCGGCCGGGAGCCGCGCGGGAGCTGGGGCACCAGCTGAGCGTTCAATGGGAGAGCGTCGATCTCCAGCATCCCGGCGACGTGCCCGAGGGCGAGCAATGGCTGCGCCGGGCACTGGATCAGGAGCCCGAGGACACGGAAGCGGCCGTGTTGCTCGCCTGTCTGCTGCGACAGCAGTTCGAGGTGATCCACGAGGATCTGTGGCAGCGCAGGCTTCCGCCCTCGCCAGACGAGGCGATCGACGAGAATCTGTGGTCGCATGCGCCCTCGTCGGAAGTGCGCCGAACGACGCTGCAGGAATCTCGCCGATGTAGGCGACCCGCAGGCCGTCTACAGCCTCGCCCTGCTCCTGGACGCGACCGGCCGCGAAGACGAGGCGGATCGCCTGCTACGGCGGCCCACCACCGCCGAGTTCCCACTGAACCCGCACCACACCGGCTGGGACCAGCCTGCACCCGGGCCGGCCCGGTGGCTCGAACGTCAACTGAACGCCCACGGCGACCACACGGCAGCTCCGCGCTGGAACCGCCGCGCCGCGTGGCTGGAGGCGGCCGAGCCAGAGCCGATCCAGTCGCCATCACCGGATCCCGGGCTCGAGCGGAAATCCGGCGAGCGGTCGTGCCAAGACGACGACACCCCCTTCTGATAGGGATCGTGACATTGACCGCTTCTGCGCCGCTGGGAATCCCGCTCATGTGGCGAGAGCCGTCACCAGGTTTTCACCGCGAATATGCGGAACGATTCATACCCTTGGTGACGGACGCGTCACCAATCGCAGTGAAACTCCATCGCGGACTCTTGACGAAACCTGTAGCCTTCCGTGAGCCCCACGTCTATTCCGGTGAGATGCCTGGCTTGGACGGACGAATTGGCGACGAACGGCGACATGATGAATACTCTGAATCACTTCAAGCTTGCCCTTGGCCGGCGCCGCCGTGCTCGTCTCCGCAGCCCCTTTCTGCCAGGGTCCGGCTGCGTACCGACCGCATTCCAGGTCAGCCGGATAACGCATACGTGAAGCGCATAAACGAAACGAGAATCGATGCCGCTGCGGGCCACGCGGTCGACGGCCGGAACCATCAGCGCCAGGGGCGGCGAGAAATAACAAAGCCAGGCCTTGTCCTGGCCGGGCGTTTTCACATTTATCACGAAGACCCTCTTCCCTTATCTTCGGGCAAGTTGTTTGCTGCTTGCAAGACACGTCGGTAAATCCAGGTGACAAGGGCTGCCTGAACGTGCCGACATAACCCGATGGAGGAGCACCTGATGCGGGCACGAGTCAAGAAGAAGGTCGCCTTGCTGATCGCGCTGGCGGCAGCCACGGCAATCGCTGTCGGGCCGGCGGGGACCAGCCTGGCGGCAGGCTCCAGTTCAACCACGGCCGCCGCGCTGCGGGCGTTCGGGATCACCGATGACGGCAAGTTGATGGCCACGTTCACGACCGACAAGCCCGAGCAGCTCGACTGGGTCAGAAAGTTCACCGGGCTGGTCACCGACACCTTCGTGATCGGGATCGACTTCCGGGTGCAGGACGGCAAGTTCTACGCCGTCGGCAACCACGGCGGCATCTACACGATCACGCTCCCGACGGCCAACCAGGACGTGGTCGTCACAAAGGTTTCCCAGCTCGCGGTGGGGCTGAAGGGCACGGCGTTCGGCGTCGACTTCAATCCCGCCGCCGACCGGCTGCGCGTGATCAGTGACAACGGCCAGAACCTGCGGCACAACCTGAACGACGGCACGACGGTGGCGGACTCCCAATTAAGCAACGGCCCAGGCTCGCCGGCCTCGGGGGTCACCGCCGCCGCCTACACCAACAACGACCTCAACGCCGACACCGTGACCACGCTGTTCGACATCAACACCTCGACGGCTCAGATCGTCATCCAGTCACCGGCCAACAACGGCCTGCTGGCCCCGACCGGCGCCCTCGGCAAGCCGGTCGCCTTGAACGCGGGCCTCGACATCTTCAGCGACCTGAGCGGCGGCAAGACCGTCTCGAACACGGCCTTCGCCACCATTGTCGACCCCAGCAGCGGCGACGCGACGCTCAACACCGTCGACCTGCTCACCGGCGTCGCCACCCCGGTCAACGACAAGCCGACGTTCCCCCTGACCATCACCGACATCGCCGTCGCTCTCGACACCAACTGACGCACCCCGTCCGACCACCAAGGTGAGCCCGCGCGGGCTCACCAGCGCGCGCGGCACCCCTACCCGTTCAAGGGCGCCGCGCGCCCGCTCTGTCTCAGAGCAAGCCGGTCGGCGTCAGTGGCGTGGATGGTCAATCGCCGCATCCGCGAGCCCTGGGTTGACGTCGGGAAACGAGCCGTCGCCGAACAGGATCCGGGCTGCCAGAGCACGACCGGCACGACCTCGCAGCACGGCTACCGCCGCCTCCGCCGCGGCGGGGGATCGGATGCCGGCGAACACCCGGCGCAGCAACAGACGGCCTCGGAACCTGGCCCGCAACGCGCTCCCGTCGTACCGGCTCAACATGCCTGGGTCGCCAGTACGCACATACCCGGCGGTGACCGCCGCGGCCAGTTCGGACATGCGTAAGCAGGGGTCCAGCCCACCGGCCGTCAGCGGCGACACCGCGCCCGCCGCGTCGCCGACGAGCAGCCCGGTGGGACATGCCAACCGCCGCAACACACCGCCGACCGGGATCGGACCACCTCGACGCTCGACCGGGCCGGTCGGCACCGCACGGCCGGGCGCGTCCGCCGCGAAAGCGTCCATCAGGCGGCGGATGCCTGTGCGACGCATCGCGTCCGGATATCCCGCGACGCCAACGTGCGCGTGCCGGCCGTCGTCGATGACCCACCCCAGATACCCCGGAGCGACCCGGGGATCCACTACGCAGTGAAACGCCGGGGTGGTCGTGCCCGGCGCGATCGGGTGGACGATCTCGGCACCAACGAGGAAGTGCCGGTTGACGTCCAGGCCGAGATCACGGGCCACCCGGGAGCGGGCGCCGTCCGCGCCGACGATGAAGCGGACCGCAACCGGTTCCGCGCCCGCGAACCGCACCAATCCCATCGACGCATCGACATACCGCACCCCCAAAAAGACCCGGGCCCCGGCCGACTCCGCCGCGCGGCGCGCGTGCTCGTAGAGGGCCGCCATGTCGGCAACGCGGTACTCGTCCCGGTCACTGGTGACCCGGATCGGCGCCCGCCGCGACGGCGGATACAGCAGCACGTCCCGGATGCCAGGTCCGAGCAGGTGATCCGGCAGGTCGAAGTCATCAAGGGTGCGACGTACGAAGATCCCCGTCGTGCGGATACCCGTCGACAGCGACCCACGACGGTCGACCACCATCACCTTCAGGTCCCGTAGCGCGAGCAGGCGGGCTGTGTGCAGACCGGCCAGACCCGCACCCACGACCAGTACATCCACTGACTGCATATCCTACGACGATAGGAGCGATACCCCCTTCGTACGGCCATTTGCACACTACCCACCCCATACCTCCACACCGTGACCACACTCGGGATCGTGGAGCTGTTGCGCAAGCGACCGACGCGGCAAAAGTGCCAGGCCATCGCCTCAAGCAGGCGCAGGCGCCGGTTCTAAATACGTATCCAGCACTTTCTCATACGTGGTCTAGACTAATAAGTACCAATCCATAGCCGTTTCGCTGGGTTCGCAGCATTCATCGTCATGGCGTTCCCAGCCCCGGCTACCATGCCATCGGCTCCGCGCCCCCACCTTTCATTAGATCGGCGAGTTCAGGCGATGATGGCGACGCAGGAACAGATCGACGCCGCCCGGCGCCAGATCGAGCAGTTGCGCGATCAGCATGCCGGCGACCTGATCGCGCTCGTGCGCCTGGTCGGCGACGGCGCGCTCAAAGGCGCCGCCGGAGACCGGCTCACCACCGATCTGCGGGCGTGGGATCAGGGCTTCAAGGACGTGTTCACCCGGGCGCTGGCGCTGCTGGACAACCTGCGACCGTCCGATGGGACATCCCCTCAATGAGCCCTCAGGTCGGGATCAACCCCACCCTGATGACACAACTCATCAACGGGATGAAGCGCGCTAGCGACACCATTCCGGACGTCGGCCTCCAGGTAGAGCGCGCCCTGACCGCACTGGGCATCCGCCTGTGGGGCCCGACCCAGGCGCACACCATCGGCCGCCAACTGAGCGACCAGATCCCCGCCCTCCAGGGCCGCCTCGACCTCATCCTCGCCACCCCGGACTCCACCTTCGGCAAGGGCGGCATCCTCTGGGCCAACGAATCCGACTGGCTGTCGAAATCTCCGGCCGAGGGCGCCGCCGCCGCCAAACTCCTGGCCACGAAACTACGGGACCAGATCGAAAGCCACGCCCTCACCGCCGACATGGTGGCCGAAATCGAACGCCACAAGAAGGACCCGTACTTCGCGGTGGCCTTCGCCAAGGAAATCCCACCGCGCGAACTGAAAAGCCTGATCGCCCGCATATACGGATCCGGCCTCCCGCCCTCGGCCCGCCCCGACCAACGCGACGTCAGAACCCAGGACCGCCTCGCCACCATGCTCTCCACGATTCTGGGCACGGCCTCCCGCGGGGTAGGCCAAATGAGGCTCGCCGACGACTACGCCGACCAACTCGTGGACGGCATCGAAGACCCTTTGAACGCCTTCGCGGTGAAAAAACTCCTCCAGGACGGCGAGTTCGACCATAACTTCCTGTTGACGGTGGTCCAGAAGCTGTATGACAAAGACGTGGCCCACCCACCAATCCCGAACCTCCCCCGAGACCCCTGGACGATGCCCGGCCCCAAGGACATCACCCCGGGCGACCTCAGCCCCATGGGCACGGCCCTGACCGCCCTCGCCCACCACCCGACCGTCGCCCAAGACTTCTTCACGGACGCCCAACGCAAACCGCTGGATTTCCTGATGCGACGGCACCCTTGGGATGGGGATGCTGACGCCGACCTCGGATGGGCCATCCAGGTAGCCAGCACCGAATTCCGCGATCACGATTTGCCCCCTGGGGGATCGCGGGGATACAAGTCGGCATTGATCGCGTCGTGGGCAGTCCACTTCTGGAGCGACCCCAGGGTCCAAGCCAATCTCCCGCACACCCGCGCCAACCTGGGGACGATCTTGGCGCAATACACCGGCGACGTGCACCGCGACCTGCAGTCCTTTAGCACAAAGGTTCCGGCCGTGGTGACGGATGTAGACCCAGACAAGAACCTACGAGGCGCGGAACCGTACGGCGCAAAGTTCAATGCGAAAGACACCAATACGGCCATGAGGTGGGCGTTCGAAGACAATGGTGTCTTCCAAACCGTGGCCGCAGCACACGGATTGTATTCCCTCAAGGTGCTGGACGAAATGGCCAACGAAGTCGCGAAAGAGGTCAAGTCCGAGTTCACTGAATGGCAAAAGGCAAATCCGGAGGCCACGCTACAGCAGATCAACGCAAAGCGGCAGGACATTCTCGAAGAGCGCATGAGCCGCAGCGGAGGCGCCGCATTCTCCTGGGCAATAAGAGGACTCAGCAGGACCACTTTTACAATAACTGACGCCGCAAATATTTCCGCCATAAAAGCGGCGAAAGCCGACGATGCGCGCTTCGCCGCCTTCAAGGAAATGGCCGAGAGTGTCGTCGGTCTGGCCCCGGGACCGCAAGGGAAGATCTTCGGACTCATGGTCGACAAAGCCAAGAGCTCAATCTTCGGAAAGATCAAGTCCAGCCAAGAAGACCGGGCCCGCGAAGATGCTGATACCGCGCTGGAAGTGGCTGAGAACATGTTTACAGATCTCACCACGGCTACGATGATGCGCCATGGCCTTTTCGGAGACGAATCAGTGCCCGCCAAAACGCACCCATACCATTACAAGGACTTCTCCCCTGGCGCGGACGGCCACTTTTTGAATAATGGGCAGATCCTGCCACGAGCTGAGATGAATGCCGAACAACTCGATCACTACAAGGATTGGCTGGAACTTGCCGATACTGGCCGCGTCATCGGCCAGCCAGGGAACGCCATAGAGGACGGCTTCAACGATGTCGGCAACTACTACTCTGGGCACGGGTCATGAGAATACAAACGTGGGTATTCCCCGCCCTCACCGTCCTCATTCTGACATCATGCTCGTCTCCCCCCGCCCCAACGCCGGACACCCGACCGCTGGGTAGCGTGACCGCTACCCCACAGGAATGCGACCTCATCTCAGCGAGCGCCATAAGGATCGCCACCGGCCTCGACGACTACAGGGCCAGTGAAACGAAGATGGATATGGGCCGACGTTTCGCTTCATGCTCGGTGCGCGAGAAGGGGGTAACGGATAGCAGTCTTGGACTCCTGATCGAGGTCTTCGACCCGTCACCCAACGATGCGGAAGACCTGAAGAACACGAAGCTGTCCACCGGCGGGAGTGATCTACCTGGCGCATTGGGACCAGGTTTCGCCGCCCGGAGGAAGAATGATAAGGACAAGACGATCGCCTTCGTCTACGGGTGGACACCCGATTACAAGCGTCTCCTCACCATCAACATCATTGAAAACGCGCCAGGCCGTGACTCGCTAGCCGACGCCACCGAATTCTTCCGCCAACTCAAACCCCTCCTGCTGGACAAGCCCCAGTAAGACTGCAGGATCGCAGGGTTTCATCCAACTGACGAACGTAAGCGGTGCTCGCCCAGGGCTGCAGCCGGGCCCGAGCCTGACTGATTTCGTCGATCAGGCGAGCCGAACTGTGCTGTCCAGTGAGGTGTGCAGCCTCCACCAGCTTGGATGCGGCCTCGGGAATCTCCTTCGCCAGGGTCAAAGCGCTCGCATACCGAGTAAGCATTAGCCCATGACGCCTCTTGAATCTTGGATCGTGGCCTGCCAGATATCGCTCGGCCGCCTCTATGACCTGTCCGGGTTTATTCAGCCGAACTTGCATAGAAATTCTTCCAAGTTCTACGACCGGCGGCGCAACCCAATGCAGGAATACTGGCTCGTTGTCCTTCGGCGCAGCGGACAACGTGAGTGCGTTCTCATGCGCTCGGGCACTTGCCGCAGCATTGCCCTCGGCGGCATAGGCCGTCGCGAACAACAATTCGTGTAGTGGCACCAGCAATTTGCTTGGAGATCTGGCTGCCCAGCTTTGAATCGCGAAGGCATGGTCCAGAACCGCGACGGTCCGATCCTGGTCTCCGGCCAGCCTCCCCAGCCAGTAATGCACGTAGCCCACCAGCGCCAGATCCCCCAGGTCAAGTGCCGCGCGCAATGCGTCATGCAGCGATTGCTCGGCAGTTGCGTAATCAAGCAGGTCATAGCTTAGAAAGCCGACCAACTGTGACATTTGCGCATAAGTGTCAAGGAGCCGATCGCGGAGGCCCGGCGGCATCGATTCCCGAGCGAGAAGTCGCCCGACCGCCGCTCTCTGCCCATTGACCACTGGCAGCAGCGTGGCGGGACCCGACACGTCGTCTGCCCGGCGTGCATGCATCTGGAGCTTCTCGAAGGCCCGCACCGTACCTTCGTCCACCCGCCACGTGTTACGCAGCACCCCAGCCAGACGCTCCTCTTCATCGGGGGTGAGGATCCGCAGCATGTCGAGCGCCCGACTGCCACCGAACATCAGAGCCAACTCGAAGAGCAGTTCCCGTCGCTTCACGTCGGCCTCCTCAGCGCCGATCGCTTGCAGCAACCGGACGCACGCTGAAGCGTCCACATGCGAGGTCTCAGCGGGTCTGGCTGCTGCGCTCGTTTCCATAGTGACACGACTCGGAGATGCGGACCGGTTGGCGTCCATGTCGAGAAAGTCCGCGCCGTCGATAAGATCGCGATCAGCAGCCCCGTACGACGCCACAGCCTCGTCACGCAGCAGGCTCCGGGCGGTGGTCTGGTAGATCTTGGCCAGTGCCGTGAGCAGTTGGGCGGGCGGCCGACGCCCCGCCTCGGGCCAGGACTCAAACTCATAAAGTCGCGACTCCCGCAGAGCGGCCGTGCCGGCCGGGTCGGCGTCGTTGACCAGCGCCACCACGTCGGCTGCGGTGCGGCCGTGCGCCAGCCGATAGAGCCGCAACGGGCTCACCTGATGGGTGAGCGCGAGCACGTCGGCGATCTGATCCCAGGTGAAGCCCTTCGCCCGCAGGTGCTGACTCACCGAACGAGCCTGAAGCAGCACCCGGTAGCCCTCTCCAGACATCCGCGCCCCCTCCACACTAAAATTCGATCACCAATTGTAATTTGATGGTCACACTAAGCACCAGCGAAGTTCTAACGGTCAGGGCTCATCAAACTTGATCGGGATCTGAGGTCTCGCCAGGCCCAGGTCCGCCGTGGCCGTCCTCGCCGGGTACTGGAGGAGGCCACCGGCGCCTGGACGACAGCGGCGGATCGCTGACATACCGGCTTCGTGGACCTATCCGGTGAGCAGAGTCTGCTCAGCCAGGGTCGAGGGCCGCATCATCGCCGCCGCCACCAGTTGACTCGGCGAACATGAGGCCTCCGGGCGCGAGCACGGCTTCCGCAACCCCGAAACCCAGCGTCTACGCACCCTGCGCCACTACTCGACGCGTGGTGCGGAAGAGCGTGTTCATTCGCGCTCGCTCCCGGTACAATAAAGCTGTTGTGATGGGGGGCGGATGGTAAATCGACTGGTGTTGACCAGCCAGGTACGCGACTGGCTCCACGAGTTGCGAACTGGAGATCCGGTGACGCGGAGGCTGGTGGCCGAGGCCATCGACCGACTCTTGGATGAGGGCCCGGCCCTGGGGCGTCCCTTGGTGGATCGGATCAGCGGCTCCGACCTGCACAACCTCAAAGAGTTGCGACCCGGGTCCAGCGGAACCAGCGAAGTACGGATCCTGTTCATCTTTGATCCCCTCCGCAACGCGGTCCTGCTGATCGCGGGCGACAAGTCCGGGCAATGGAACCAGTGGTACCGACAAGCCATCCCGCTGGCCGAGCAGTGGTATGAGGCGTATCTGAAGGAGTTGCCATGAGCACCGAGTTTCACTCCTACAGCCGCGAGGAGTTCATCACCGAGTTCGTCCACCCCGACGACCGCCAGGCGTTGCAGGAGGCACGGGAGCGCCGGGTGGCCCAGGTTCGCGGGGGGTTCCTGGCCGACATGCGCAAGAAGGCCGGGCTGACCCAAGCCGAAGTGGCCCAGGCGATGGGGGTGTCCCAGCAGCGCGTCTCGGCGATCGAGAACGGGGCTATCGCCGAACTGGCCACCCTCAGCCTGTACATCCATGCCCTGGGTGGAGAACTGAAGGTCATCGCCGACTTCGGGGACACCTGGCAACGCGTTGCCTGACCGGATCTGCGATGGTCCCATACCGGCCAGAATTGAAGAGGTGAGCCTGGATCCAAGGCCGTAGCGCTCCCGATGATCGTTGGGTGTCGACGCCAGTCGATCAAGAACAGGGGCCGTGTTCGCGTGCCATCGTCCCCAAATCGACGGGCTCGCCCGCCGCCTGGAGCACGTCACCGTCGCCGACCCGCCGACCGGCTTGCTCAATCTGCCGGCCCTGGCCGAGGTCCTGGATGCGGTGCCCCGCCCCGCGCAACCGCCGGGGTCGCCGCTACCGGCTCGGCAGACCGCTGGCGTTATCCGCACTCGGCGGAGCAGCATGCCTGGCAAAGATCATCCGGTTCATCGCCGGATACGATCAGGACAGTGGTGGGATATCGATCACGGCTACCGACGGGTTTGCGCAGGTCAGCGCCGATGTGGCACGCGTGATCCAGGACGATGCGGTGGTGCTCCACCTGACGCCCCTCGCCGCGGCAACGTATTGGTGACGTACCGACCCCGACGTGTCCACGGAGAGATCCCCATGCCCGAGACCACCGCACCTGCCGCTGCGTTCGTCCCCAAGCAGCGCACATCGGAAGCCGTCCATCGCGAACACATTGACGCGATGATCGACCTGCACCCCGGCGGCCTGACCTGGCGACGTACCTTCCCCGGGACCCCGGAGCAGATTCCGGCGGCCCGTCACTTCATCCGTTATCTCCTGGCCGACTCCCCCTGCCAGGACGACGCCGAGCACATCGTCGCGGAGCTCGCCGCGAACGCCGTCCAGCACACCAGCAGCGGAAGCCTCGGCGGCACCTTCATCGTCGAGATCACCCGCACGACCGCCACGGTCACCGTCGCGGTCTACGACTGCGGATGGGGCGGCGTTCCGCGATTCGGGGTCGCATGCTCGGCCACCGCAGAGTGCAGCCGGGGCCTGGCCGTAGTCGCCGCGCTCGCCGACCTGGTCGGGTACGAGGGCGACGACGAGACGGGTCACAGGGTATGGGCCACGATCCGCGCTCACCGCGGTCCGTGATCGGCAGCGCAACCGCCGTGCGCAGGGCCGGGCGGTCAGGCGGTGGTCAGCCAACGGCGGACGTCGGCCATCGCGGTGCCGCCGGAGTCGGCGTCGATCCCGGCGGCAAGGTCGGCGATGGTGATCTGGGCGAGGAAGCCGGACCAGGCTTCTTGGGCGGCTGCCATGGCGCGGGCGATCGCGCAGGGGCGGGCGCAGCTCTCGAGGGCCACGCCAAGGGGGCCGCGCTGCCTGATCTCGGTGCACCGGTAGGCCGGCGCGTCGCCGTCGACCGCCTGGACGACGGAGAGTGCGGTGATCTCCGAGGCGGGCCTGGTGAGGGTGTAACCGCCCACGGAGCCCGCCGTGGAGCTGACGATTCCGGCCCGCGACAGCGCCTGCAGTTGCTTGGCCAAGTACGCCGGAGGGGTGCCGTGGAGCTCGGCCAGGCGGGCCGCGGGGAGCGGCTCGCGGACCTGGCTGAGCGTGACGCAACTGTGCAGCGCCCACTCGACCCCACTCGACATCTTCATGGCGACCACCCTACCCGTCTCGGACACGGACTATCCGAGATGTGATAGAACTCGGATAGTTTTTGTCCGAGATCAAGGGGTGCTCATGGCACGCACGAGAGAAGACTCCCTCTTACACACGTCCCTGGGGTTGGCGGCCGTCGCCCTGTTCGCCGCCGCGGCCAACCTGCGGCCCGCCATCGCCGCGGTCTCGCCGCTGGTGGACCGCATCCGCGCTGACCTGGACCTCTCGGCGACCGGCGTTTCGCTCCTGACCACCATCCCGACGCTGGCCATGGGGCTCTGCGCGCCGCTGGGCGCATACGTGGGCCGTAGGCACGGCC
Organism: Nonomuraea purpurea; assembly: GCF_042650645.1. Lineage (NCBI taxonomy): Bacteria > Bacillati > Actinomycetota > Actinomycetes > Streptosporangiales > Streptosporangiaceae > Nonomuraea > Nonomuraea purpurea. The sequence goes on along the minus strand of NZ_JBHSBI010000010.1, from coordinate 331,896 downwards.
TCCAGCGCGGCGTACTGGTCGGGCTCGTGGTCATCGCCCTGGCCACGGCCCCCCGAGTGCTGGGCGCGTCCACCTGGCTCCAATTCAGCAGCGCGGCCATCGCCGGCACCGGGACCGCCATCGCCCAGACGCTGCTACCCGCCGTGGTCAAGACGCGCTTCGCCGCCCGCGCCGGCCTGGTCACCAGCATCTACACGGCTGGGCTCGGCCTGGGCGGAGCGGTGGCGGCCGGGGTAAGCGTCCCGCTCTCCGACGCTCTCGGCTCCTGGCCGGGAGCTCTGGCCTGCTGGGCCCTGCTCGCGCTGGCCGGTATCGCGCTGTGGTCGGCCGCCAAGGGCTCTCTCGGGCTGGACGACGTCACACCGCCGGCCGGGCCCACGACCCGCGGCCTGCCCTGGCGCAGCGGCGCGGCCTGGCGGATCACCACGCTGTCGGCGGTCAACTCCGCCCTGTATTACTGCGAACTGGCCTGGGTGGCGCCGCTGCTGCGCGACGACGCAGGGGCGGGCGCGGCCTCAGCCGGGTTCATGCTGACCGTGATGATCTCCATCCAGGTCGTGGCGATGCTGGCCGTCCCGGCGCTGCTGGGCGAGGCCAGGGACAAACGCGCCGGGCTCGCGCTCACCATGGCGCTGACCGCCGCCGGCTTCCTGGGACTGGCGTACGCACCCGGCGCCGCCATATGGCTCTGGATCATCGCGCTCGGCGTCGGCCATGGCGGCCTGTTCACGCTCGTGCTGACCCTGCCGGTGGTGGCCAGCCGCGACCCGGGAGAGGCGGGCCGGATCAGCGCCATGGCCTTCTTCGTCGGCTATGCCAGCGCGGCGTTGGTTCCCTTGCTGGTGGGAGCGCTGCGCGACGCCATGGGCGACTTCCGGCTCGCCTTCGGTCTGCTCGGCGCCCTCGGCCTGCTGATGCTCATCCCCATCGCACGCCTGACCACGCCCGCCAAGCCCTGAACCCATACCTGACAGCGACCGGCAGTGGGAGCACGCCGGAGGGTTAGGCCCGCGCTCCGACACCGGGTATGCGGCCCACCGGCGACCTCGCCGAGGCAAGCCGCCGAATCTGGCAACGCGCCTTGCCCGCCTGCACACGACACTCACTCCCGACGCAGACCGCACGCCACCCGCCGTCTGACGATCGCATCCCACCACGACGAAAGCCAAGACCTGTGACCACGCACAACACCGGCCGCCTCGCCTTCCCCAACGACATCCGCCCCACCGGTCTCGGACTCGTCCTGCGCGAATGGGACGACCACGACGTGCCCGCGATGGCCGAACTGTTCGACGAACCTGCCGTCGACCGCTGGACACCGCTACGCGCCCCCTTCGACCAGGCGGCCGCCCGCGCCTACCTGAACCAGGCTCGCCAGCGCCGCGCCTACGGAGAAGGACTCCAGCTCGCCATCACCACCGACGGCCACCGGCCCCTCGGCGAGATCCTGCTGTTTCCCACCGGCACCGCCCACGAGGTGGAACTGGCCTACGCCATCGGCGCCGCGCACCGCCGACAGGGCCTGGCCAGTCGAGCCGTCCATCTGATCACCACCTACGCCTACGACCCCCTGGCCGCCACCCGTGTGCTCTTGCGTATTCCCCCAGGCAACACCGCCAGCGCGGGGGTCGCCCGCTCCGCGGGCTTCCAGCTCACCCCAGCACCGCTGATCAGACGGGAGGGTGCCCGCGACCCGCTACGCACCTGGCTCCACCACTGCACGGAGCGCCTCACCGCTGTCTGACCACCGCGTCACTTGAGGGCATGCCAACTCGACGGCCGGGCACCAGTCCGCCCTCGTACGGGCAGCGGCCCTCTTCCGCTTGTACTTCGGATCAAGCCCGGTCAGAAACCGCTCGGCCGCCTTCACGACAGACCCCACAGCAGGTCCAGGTTGACTCAGCCGGACCGGCAAGGCGCACCTCCCGAGTCCCAAATGCTGATGGCGAAATCCAGTACAGCAACGCCGATGATCGACCTGCACCCCGGCGGCCTGACTTGGCGGCGCACCTTCCCCAAGACCTCAGGGGCAGATTCCGGCGGCCCGTCACTTCATCCGCTATCTCCTGGCCGACTCCCCCTGCCAGGACGACGCCGAACACATCGTCGCCGAACTCGCCGCGAACGCCGTCCAGCACACCAGCAGCGGAAGCCTCGGCGGCACCTTCATCGTCGAGATCACCCGCACGACCGCCACGATCACGGTCACGGTCTACGACTGCGGCTGGGGCGGCGTGCCCGGCCACCGCAGAACACGGCCGGGGCTTGGCCATGGTCACCGCGCTCGCCGACCAGGTCGGGTACGAGGGCGGCGACGAGACAGGCCACAAGGTATGGGCCTCGGTCTGCACTCACCCCTCAGCGCCGGTCGCCCTGTACTCCCCTGGCCGTCAGACGATCGATTGACGCGCTTCCTGGCGTGAACGCCCGGGGTCTGGCCTGTACTGCCGGCCTCCGGGCATGACTGCTGCTTGCCTGTAGTGCCCATTGCCGGGGCGATACGTTCGCCCCGGCAATGGGTGCTCTACTCGGCGTGCTCGACTGCGGCTTTCGGGAATGCGAGCATCACGAGTCCCGTGATCAGGTAGAGCGCGGCGGAGACGATCAGGACGATGCTGAGCGCGTGACTGTAGTCGGGCAGCACCGGCGCTCCGGTGGCTGAACCGGTGACGGCGGTGAAGAAGATCGTGCCGAGAACGGCGATGCCGACGGCGCCGCCGATCTGGTTGACGGTGGAGAGCACTCCGCCTGCGGCGCCTGCGTTGCGTCCGGGGACGCCTGCGAGGACGACGTTGACGAGAATGGGTGCGGCGAGACCGAGCCCGATGCCGCCGATGAAGAGTGCGAGGGCGAGAAGCCAGTACCCGGGATCGTTGCCGTCCTTGACGATGAACCCCCAGGACGAGCTGAGATGCCGCGATGGCGAGCGAACCGGTGATCAGAAGCGTTCTGCCTGCTTTGGCGGCGAGAGCGATGGCTGCCACCTCCGCGCGGACGCTCAAGCTGCTGTCGATCTTCGGGATCGGTGCGACCCTGACAGCCGAGGAACTCGCCACCCGACTCGGAGCGTCGGTGAGAACCGTGCGTCGCGATATCGATGCGCTCCGGGACCTCGGGTACGAGATCGAGGCCGTCCGCGGAGCAGGTGGAGGATATCGGCTCGGTCGCGCTACCCGCTTGCCGCCGGTCGTCTTCGATGAAGACCAGGCCGTCGCCACGGCCGTCGCGCTCCAAACCGTGCCGACGGTCCTTTCCGGCATCCGCGAGAACGCGGCCCGTGCTCTCGCCACGCTGCACCAGGCGATGCCCGCGCGCAGCCGCCTGCACGCCGAAGCGTTCACCGTCTCCTCCGCCCGCACCCCACGGACCGGCGCGCCAAGCAGCTCGTCCTCACCCCCGCGGGCGCGGAGCTCCGCGCCCGCCTGATCGAACTGCTGGTCGAGCACTCGCCGCTGGCCGGACTGACCGCCCAGGAGCAGCGCACCCTGCACGAGCTGCTCAACCGCGCGGTCACTCCCCCCGCATCGAGACCCCGTCCAGAGGACGGAGACGCCCCAAGCATGGTCGCGGGATAACCGTGCTGACGGAGAAACTCTGATCTGGGCACCATGCTCGGCCGCTACTCCTTCTCCCTGCCCGAGTTCCCCGGCGGTCTACGGCCGCCGCAGCCCCCGGACGCCGACCAGCGATGGGGGACGGCACTGGCAGGGGCCAATGAACGAGTGATCTGTATTCCTTCCTGATCGCTTGAGGGATATCACTGTTCGTGGTCGCCGGAGCGTAGCGGCTCCAGGGGGCCTCCGGCATGATCGAGAGCATGGCCTTGCGGATGACATGGCGCAGTTACTCGGTCGGTCAAGATGATCTCGTCACGGTGTACTGGTTCCCCAGGGAGTCGGACTGGCGTATGGGCTACGTCGCGCGAGCACTGGGCGTGTCGCTCCTGTCGCACGAACAGGTGGACGCACGCGGCACGTCCGACGAAATCGACGGCTGGGCCGCCGCCGCGACCGCGTACGTGGACGAGGTCGCCACGGCGGCGGCCGAGCTGGAACGCGTGCAGCTGCTGAACCGGCGATGGCGCGACTGGCCGGTGGTACGCCGGTGGGCGGAGGCGAAGTACGACGAGGCCAAGGCGTCCTACCTGGACCGGGTGCGCGCGGCCACGTCGGCCTACCAACCGGTCCGGGACGTCGTCGAGCAGCGAATCGCGGAGCGCGAGGCCGTCCTGCTCGCCAGGAAAGAACGAGCGCAGCAGAAAGAGGGGCGACGGCAACGGGAGTCCGAGGCCCGGTTCCAGGAGTGGGAACGGCGGCAGGCGGGGCCGACCAGCCCCTGCCCGGTGGGCTCACCCCACGCCAGTTGGCGGCCGGCGGCGACGACCCGGCGCGTTGGCCTCCGGAGGTGGAAGCGGTGGTGGACGACCTCGACACGTGGTGGGCGGGCGTTCGCGCGTCGGTACGCAACGAGCAGGCCCGCGCAGAAGCCAAGCGGAGGGTGATCCACACGATCACCGCCACCGCCGCGGCGCTGGAGGCGGCGGGCACGCCCGGCATCAGCGCCGCCGACGAAGCGCCCCGCGAGGTGCTCCACGGGTGGTGGGTCGACTTCGTCTGGTCAGACCTTCCCGCCGCCCGGCTGCGCACACCGCCGGATATGCCGGTAGACCACCTGGATCACCTACCGCACCTACCGCTTGAACTCCGCGAAGTCTGACGTCCGCGTCCCGATCACGGATCACGCCGACCCGGCCGTCTTCGTGCCGTACGTCGAGGCTGTGGCCGAACGCGCCGTGGCCGCATTCCAGGCCTTGCAGTAGTCGGTCACGGCCGTCTGGTCGGGTCTGGACCGCACCCGGACGCTCCGCTTCGGTGATCGCTTCCGCCCCAGGTCCGTGAGCGCGCTGCGGGAGGTCGGGTGAGGGATAATCGTCCGGTGCTCATCACCGGAATTTCGCCCGCGGAGGATCCGCTCGGGGACGAGTTGCTCACCCTGCAGAAGGCGGCATACGCCATCGAGGCCGGGCTCATCAAGGATGATCGCATACCACCCCTGCACGAGAGCCTGGCCGACCTGCGGGCGCAGCCGCTGCGGTGGCTCGGGGCGGTGGACGAGGACGAGCGGCTGGTGGGGGCCGTGGCGTGGGAGGAATCTGACGACGAGGTGGACGTCAACCGGCTGCTCGTGCACCCCGGCGCGCTGCGGCGCGGGATCGGGCGGGCGCTGGTCAAGGAAGTCTTGGCCGGGGCAGGCGGGCGGAGGGTCGTGGTGGCCACCGGGCGGGACAACGCGCCCGCGCGGAGGCTGTACGAGGGGCTGGGGTTCGCGTTGGTCGGGCAGGTCGAGGTGATCCCCGGCCTGTGGATCGTCAACTACGCTCTCCTCCAAGCTGACCCCGCAGGCTCCTTCCAGGGCTGACTCTGCAGATCACCTTGCGGGATCGCCCCGCAAACCCGGACGTGTCCACCCGATCGGGTTCCTGGAAGATCGCCCACACCGGGCAGCCGCTGCAGGCCACCGGCGGCGCATGGCGAGCACCACCGCGAGCGGGCCATCTGGTCTGGCCCTCCGAGCGTCGTCCAGGAGTTCCGGCCCTATGGCCGCCGGGCAGGCATCATCCGCATCGATCAGCCGCGACATCGCGCGTCTTACACACGACCTCGTTAACGATGGATTCGACGTCGTTGAAAGGTTGTGTCAGAGATGTGACCCGATCGCATCGGGTGGGGTGTGGCGGGCAGGGTGACCGAGGTATGCAGCGCAACCGGACGGTGAGAACCTCGGGGGGACGCATGAAGGTCGGTCTCGGCCTGCCCATCAGTGAGCCTGTGGCGTTGCTGGAGTGGGCACGGCTCGCGGAAGAGGGCCCGTTCAGCACGCTCGGCCTGCTGGACCGTCTCGTCTACGACAATCCTGAGCCCCTGGTGGCCCTGGCCGTGCTCGCGGGGGCGACCTCCAGAATCCGCCTGCAGACCGAGGTGCTGCTCGCTCCGCTCCGCGAGCCGGCGCTGCTGGCCAAGCAGTGCGCGACTCTGGACCGCATGTCGGAAGGGCGCTTCACCCTCGGCATCGGCTTGGGGGCGCGCCGGGACGACTACGAGGCCGTGGGTGCGGACGTCCACCGGCGCGGGGCGCGACTGGAGGAGATGATGGGGGCGATGCGCCGCCTCTGGTCGGGTGAGCCGTACGGTGAGGGGATCGGCCCGATCGGGCCGAAGCCCGCCCGGCGGGGCGGCCCCGAGGTGTTGTTCGGCGCCTTCAGCCCGGCCGGGATCCGTCGTGCCGCCCGCATGGGCGACGGCTTCTTGTGCGCGGCGCACCTCGCCGACGCCGAGAGCCTGTTCCGGTCCACCGAGGCGGAGTGGCAGGCTCAGGGACGCTCGGGCCGTCCTCGGCTGGTCGCGCAGTTCAACGCCGCGCTGGGGCCGGATCACCTGATCAAGGAGGCGCGCGACCGGCTGTACGACTACTACAGCGGCCCCCACTACATGAACCTGCCGGACGGCTTCGCGGAGGGTGCGGTGGCGAGCTTGCTCACCACGTCCGACCAGATCCGCGACACGGCCGCCCGGATGGGGGACATCGGCGCCGACGAGGTCATGTTCTACTGCTGGGCCTCGGACGCGACCCAGGTGGATCGCTTCGCCGAGGCGCTCAGCGGCGTGTGAAAGCCGCCCTGGGTCACTTGACGATCTCCAGGACCGCCATCATGCCGGCGTCCTCGTGGTTGAGGATGTGGCAGTGCAGGACGGTCCTGCCGGTGTAGTTCTGGAAGTGCGTCCGGATGACGATCTGCCCCCTGCGAGGGACGTTCGCGGTGTCCTGCAGGCCGTGGCCTTCATGGGGTCGCCCGTTGACGCTCATCAGCTGGAAATCATTGGTGTGGACGTGGAAGGAATGCTCTTCGTCACTGTCGTTACGGATGATCCATTCCTCGACGGTGTTGAGCTTCGACCGGATGTCCACCCGGTTCATGTCGAACTGCTTGCCGTTGATGTAGAACTGGGTACCCGCCTTGTTCTCGGAGAAGACGATGGTGCGCCGGGCGGCGATGGTGGCCTGGCTCAGGTCCTGTCTCGGCGCGAACGTCGCGGGCAGCGCCGGAGGGTGCATCGCAGGGCCCTCTGAGACGACGGTCGCCAGCGTGGCCTGCGGGAACTGGTTACCTGCGGGTCCGGTGCTGTACGGGAGCGTCCGCAGTTGGGTGCGCCCGGGCGGGCCACCTCGTACGAGCACGTCGAAGCGGTTGCCGGCCGCGAGCAGGAGCGTATCCGCCGTCCAGATCCGGTCGACGGGATTGCCGTCGTGCGCGATCACCTGGAATGGCTGTCCCTGCAGACTGACGCGGTAGTAGATGTTGGCGCTGATATTGGCCAGTCGCCAGAGCTGGATCTCGCCAGGGCGGATGTGGATGGTCGGGTTCATCTGGCCGTTGACGGTCCGGTTGGTCGACGCGCCAATGTGGAGATCCTTGGTTTTGATCGCGTCGCCCTGCACCTGGAAATCTTTGAGCGCGATGACGTGCTCTTTGATAGTGCGCAGGCCCGGCGGCAGATAGCGCTTGAGCCCATCGACGACGATGATGCCCGACATTCCACCGGCGACCTGCTGCGCCGAGATCGGATGCGCGTGTGAGTGATACCAGTAGGTGCCGGGCGCGAGATCGTCAGGGAACCGATATGAGTAGTGGAACGTCTGGCCGGGATTGATGTGGATGAAGACGTTGTCGGAGTGGCCTGACGGTGACACGTGCAGTCCGTGCACGTGCAGATTGGTGTAAGGGCCCAACCGGTTCTCCAGCGCCAGTTCCAGTCTGTCTCCCGGCCGGATCCGCAGCGTGGGCGGCATGTAATGCCCGTTGTAGGTCAGAGCTGACAACGTCCGGCCGGCCACCTCCACCCGCTTCTTCTCCACGATCAGATGGGCGCGGAGGACTCCGTGGTGACTCACCACCTGTGGCGGGTCGCGCAGCGGGGCCCCTTCGGCTGCCGATGGCGGCGGACTATCGGCGAGTCCACTCGCCGCGATGGTGGAAACGAGAGTCACGGCTGCCGCAAAGCCTGCCAGGCCATCTCGAACTCGCATCACACCCCCGATGTGTATGCCATCCGTCCAGCGAGCTTCCCGTGTCAGAGCTGCCTAATCCGAGGCCACGCCGAAAGCCCACCGGCCCCGAGCCAAGGTGTGCTTCTGAATGGCGGCAGCCGTCCCCGCTGCGCCTTCATCCTCGAGATCGCCCGCACGACCGCAACCAATCCGGCTCGCCGAACACCGACTCGTGAGGATCTACCTCTTCCCGGTGATCAGATATTCGACGTCTCGCCAGAATTTGTCGAACGATGGCGAGTTCTTCCTGGCCATGGCCAGATCGAACCGCGCCGTTAGACCGGTCTGATGCCTGACGGGGTTGTACGGCGTCCCATCGACACGATGCTTGGTAAGCCACCCCTTGCAATCGCGGGGCCGTTCGGGATCCGACGGCAGCTGAAGATCGATGGGAAGGCCCTGATGCCCCCGAAGGGAGACGGCGGATGCGAGAAACCACGCCTCGAACTCGCGGTTGGCAAGCACCACCGCGAGCGGGACATCCGGCCTGGCCCCCCGAGCGCGGTCCAGGAGTTCCGGCCCCAAGGCCGCCGGGCAGGCATCATCCGCATCGATCAGCACAAGAACGCCCGCGACATCGCGCGTCTTACGCACAACCTCGTCAACGACGGATTCGATCCCACCTGGCACGATCAGCTGATCGCGGCCCTTTCTCCGGCCCTGAGGAAAATCGGTCCAGACGTCGGGCGCGATCTCGGCCGCCAGCCTTCGAAGCAACTCGGGTACGGCTGCGACTTCGCCGAACCCTTCAACCACACTCGCGATGCGGAGGGGCTTCATGCTTGGCACACCTCACCTGGAGGAACCATCGGGCTCAGATAGCCCTGTCTGTGCAGCTCGCTGAGTTCCGAGGGGCGTTCTTCGAGGTAGCTTCGGGTATGGTCGTCCAACCCTCCGACCACGGTCGCGCTGTTCCTCATCTCGACAATGCGGAGATCATCCGGCGAAATATCCTCAGCGCTGAGAAGATCCGAGCTTTGAGTCGTTGCGATTACCTGTGTTCTGCTCGAGGCCTCACGCATTGCGGAGAAGAGCGCGACGACGTTCGACGGATGGATCGCGATCTCGGGCTCTTCGAGAGCTACCAGCCGGATGTCGCCGGTCAATGTGCCTGGTTGATGGAGGGCGGCGAGAACGCCGACGGCCCGGACAGTCCCCTCCGAGAGTTGCTCCCGTTCGAAGACCCGCACGTGCGGATCGCCGGCGTTCACCGCTCCGGCGTTGATGGCATCCCAGTACGGCAGGTGCGGATCGCCTGTCCAGAACCGGGCCGAAATCGTGGTGTAGTCACCCTGGTAGCGGGGGTCGACTCCGAGCGACGAAGGGACGATGGCTCGGAGATATTCATCCATCGACTGTTTGAACGACGGATGATCCGCCTGGAGTTGGGTGAGCACCTGGCCCAGATGCTCACCGCGTTCCCCGAGTGGCCGTTGACCGGCGCTGCTCTCATCAAGCTCGCGTAGCACATCCGTATCCAACTCGTAGAAGCGGAGGCCGACCATTGCCCGCAGCAGGCCAATAAATGGAGCAAGTCTGCCAACAACGGGCAGTAGGAGCTCTTCGGGGCTCAGAATGGCGCCTGTGATGCCTCCATACACCTCTCGGCGACGCTCACCCGTGAAGTCTGCGGTAAAGCTGTGGACGTCGCCGGAGTCGTGCAGCTCACAGCGTTCCTTGGTTACCAAATGGTTGAACTCGCCCTCGGGATCGGCCGCGACCTCGATCTCGTACCTTGCTGTATCTCCGTCTGAAAAGGCCAGTTCCAAAGCGATTGCGAATGAACCTGCAGATCCGCCTTCCGGAAAGCGCCGCAGGACGGAACGCAGCCCCCCTCGCTTGGCCAGCGCCCGTCGAGGAGAGTCCACCAAGGCGTCACAAACGAATTTGATCGCATCCAGCAGGTTGGACTTGCCGGCCGCGTTGAGTCCCACCAAGATCGTCAGCGGCCCGAAGTCCACCTCACAGGATCCGATCGACTTGTAGTCACGAACTCCAAGTCGAGCGACGAACGGTGGAGCACTCTGGTGGATGGAATCGCTCATGACACATCAATCCCTCGCCCACTCGCCGTGGACACATCGAACTGTCCGGTGACTGCAACCGCTTAACCGCTTGGCGCCGTTCGGCGAGCCTATCGTCCACAGAAAGTGATCACTCACCCTTGCCGACAGATCCGGCATCCGGCGCCTCATAGAGGAGATCATGACGTCCGCCGACCAGTCCTATGGCCACCGCCATGGGTGGTGGACGATCTTCTTGGTGGAACGGCCGTGGCAGACGACGATCAGGTGCTCCTCGACGGGCGCGTCGGGGTCGTCTTCATCCCACTCGAACGCAGGGGCGTAGACGCGCGTCCGGTAGCGGCGGTGATGGCCACGCACATGCGTCGTTGTCCACGCGGTGTTGGGCGACGACCTCAGACGGTGCGAACGCAGGCGCACTGGCATGCCGCGAGTGTGCCCTCCGCAGCCTCTACGGCTTCCCGTGTGGCGACTTCGGTCCTGGCGGAAGCGACCGCCACTGCGGCGCGGCCTCCTGTCTCGGCCTTCTCCTTGCGCGGCCAGACCGCCAGTGCTGTGACGGCTCCGATTGCCGCCAGGGCCGCCAGCACGGCCCAGGTGGTCGTGAAGCCCGCGTGGGTGGCGACCCATCCGGCGATGGGATAGGTGACCAGCCAGGCCAGGTGGGACAGCGAGAACTGGGCGGCGAAGACCTCGGGAATCGCGGTGGGATCGACCGCCCGGCGAAGCACCCGCCCGGTCGGCGTGATGATCAGCGCCATCCCGCCGCCGATCGCCACCCAGATCACCACGGTCGGCAGTGATGCGGCGACGCCCGCCGCGGACATCGTGACTGCCGCGCCGACCGCGAATATCAGCACGGCGGCACCGATCAGCATCACGAACCGGTCCGCCACCCGGTCCAGGACGCGCGGGAGGACGAGGGCCACCAGCAGCGTCCCCGTTCCGGACGCGGCGAGCACCCAGGCCACGTCGGATTGGGCTCCGCCGAGAACGTCGCGGACGTAGTTCACGGTGTTGACGACCACGATGGAGCCGACGGCGGCGACCACGAGGTTCAGTGCCATGACGCCGCGCAGACTCGGGGTGGCCGCGAAAGTGCGGATCCCCGCCACGGCCCGGTCCCAGGCGTTCGTGTGCGAGCTGGGGCGCGCGTTGGGGATGCGCGTGGACAGGACCAGCAGCGCGGACACGGCGAACCCGACGGAGGTGCCGAGGAACAGCAGGTTGAACGAGATGAAGGTGAGCGCCACAGCCGCGAGCACGGGGCTCAACAGGCTCTCCATGGTGTAGGCCACCTGCGATGCGGACAGGGCGCGGGTGTAGTCGGCTTCCTTGGTCACGATGTCGGGGATGACCGCCTGAAACGTCGGGGTGAATGCCGCTGACGCGGTCTGGAGAACCCCGATCAGGACGTAGATGTGCCACACCTCGGTGACGAACGGCAGCGCGATCACCACCAGAGCGCGCACCACGTCGAGGATCGTGAGAAACCAACGTCTGGGCAGCCGATCGACGTACGCGGCCGCGAGCGGTGCAACGATTACGTACGCGACCATCTTGATCGTCAGCGCGGTGGCGAGAACCGCACCGGCACGCGGACCTGCGAGCTCGTAGGCGAGCAGCCCCAGCGCGACGGTAGCCAAGCCGGCACCGAACAACGCGATGACTTGAGCGCTGAACAGCCGCCGGTAGTCGCGAATCGCGAACAATCCCATGTCCGTCTCCTCCCGGGCAACCGCAGTCACCGCCAAGCATCGAACTCATATACCCATAAGGGGTATCAACGTCAGAGGTTTTGTATACCGGCTGGGGGTATATGTCAAACGGCCGTGCACCCTGATCAACTAGGTTCAACCGTGAACTCTCTGCAGGGATGGAGGTTTATCCGTGGACCTGACCACGGCGTACACCGATGCCTGGTACCGGCAGCCCGACCCGGTGGAACGGGTGGGCGATCGTCGGCCGACGAACGAGCACTGGGTGATGATCGCGGCGGTGTGGTTGCTGGCGATGTGGTCGTCGCAACAGGTGCCCGGCTGGGCGTCCATTTTGGTGCCCGGAAGGACCAAGTCACGTGAGGATCGGCAGTGGCCGGAGCCGCCACCGCTACCGGAACTCGCGGACGCCGGCGACCTCCCGGCGATCACCGGCGCGACGGTGCTGACCAGCCGAGTGTCAACCGGCCCGGGCCAGCCCTACAGGACAGCTCGCGCCGATGAGGAGGTGGCGGCCGAACTGGCGACTTTGATCTCGGATGTGGTTGCGGTGCACGAGCAGCGCGAGGTAGCGCTGGTGCGATTCCTCGCCGGCCACTTGGCCGGCCCGTATTCCGACGTGCTCCGGCTGACCACGGGTGCCGAAAGTCCGAACGGGGTGAGCTCTCCGGAATCGCTGCACCTGCTGCACCGCGATACCCGGGGCAGCGCACTGCGTGTCTCCTTGACCCCGGCTCTGGAGATCCAGCGGCCGCCGGTTTTCGCCTCCGACGGCCCAGATGGCCCGCTGCGCACCCGGATCGCCTGCGTCATGACATTGCTGAGCGACCTGCTCTGGGTGAACAACAACAACCCGGTCGACTTCCGGTTCCGGATCGGCCGACTCGATCAAGATGAGAGCGACCGTGTTGCCGAGGCAGCCCGCTGGTGGGCCGAGAACCGCGAGGACGCGGATGAGTACGACGAGGAGGAGTTTCGCGCCATCTCAACGACCGATCTTCGTATCGGCTTCCGCAACGTGGCACGGCTGTTCCTGGAGGAGCTGTGGGACGGGGAGAACGGTATCGACGAGGTGCCGCAATTGCCGATCAACCACCTTGTATCGTTTCTGTGCGACGACCTGCTGGACCTCGTCCTGGCACGCATGAGTGACAACGCGCAGATCGTATGCTCAGGCTTCCTGCCGGTAACGTGGCCGCCCGAGGGCGAGGACGAGCAAACCACTGTGCTGCTGATCGCCGGTCACGAGGTCGCGGTCCTGGCAGTCGACCTCACCTGCTGAGGCCGACGAAGGCTGAAATCAGGCCGCGGATTCGGGCTGAGAAGGACTGATCGGCGCTGCCGAAAAGGACGAGACGGGTCCCGGCCGTCCCTGTCAGCATGCACAATTCGGAGACGATCCCACGGACCGAGCGGTTCCTCCCGGACCTGGTCAAAGAGGCCGAGGTAATCCCTGTCGCCCTGGACGCGGGCGTGCGCACTCCGGAAGTCGTCGCCTTCGATGACTCCTGTTCGGTGGTGGACATGCCCTACATGGTGCTTGCCCGAGCGCGAGGAGTCGATCTCGCCCGCTGGCTCACCGGCTGGTTCGACCGGCTCTCGGTGCTTCTCCCCACGGACCCGCCGTTGGTCCTGGTCCACGGCGACATCGCTCCGCAGAACCTGCTTTGAGCATCACGCAAGCACCCACCCCGGCCACGGCGATGCGCAGCGAAGGACGGAAGTCGACTCGTTCACCACAGGAACCGACACGAGCTTGGTCAAACCCAGGTTTGCGCCGAGTCCAAGCGGCACACCCGACATCACCCCGAGTCCCGAGGCTGAGGATCAAGGTAGCCTGCGGCCTGGAGGGTGAAAAGCTCGGCGTAGCGCCCTCCCGCGGACATCAGCTGGTCGTGCGTGCCGTGCTCAGCCACCCGGCCGCCATCGAGGACGTAAATGTGGTCGGCCATCCGTACGGTGGCGAAGCGGTGAGAGATGAGCAGCACCGTGCGCCCGGCCAACAGGGTGCGCAGTTGCTCGAAGAGCAGGTGTTCGGCCCGAGCGTCGAGGGTGGCGGTGGGCTCGTCCAGAATGATGAACGGGGCGTCCCGGAAGAAGGCGCGCGCCAGGGCGACACGCTGCCACTGCCCGCCGGAAAGGTCGATGCCGCCGGCGAACTCGGGTCCCAGCAGCGACTCATATCCCTGGGGCAGCGCGGCAAGGAGGTCGTGGGCACCGGCCGCCCTGGCCGCCTGCGTCACGGCGGCACGATCGTCGGCCCTCTCCCAGCGGCCCATCCCGACGTTGTCGGCGGCCGAGAGCAGGTAGCGCTGGAAGTCCTGGAACAGTACCGTGATCGAATGACGCAGCCGATCTGGATCGGCCGCGGTCACATCGACGTCGTCGTACAGGATCCGCCCGGCTTGCGGCCGATAGAGGTGCGACAGCAGTTTTGCCAAGGTGGTCTTCCCCGAGCCGTTCTCACCGACCAGGGCGACGACCTGGCCGGCGCCGATCTCCATGCTGACATTCCGCAGCACCGGGTGCCGGCCCGACGGGTAGCGGAAAGTCAGGTTCTCGACCCTGAGCCGCCGGAAGCCGACCGGCTCCGGACGTGCCTGCAGGGACGGCGGTGACATCGGAGCCTGCGGGGCCTTCCCGGGTTGCGGAAGCTTCGGCGGTGATGATCCGGGAGCCAACGCGACGAATCCCTGCAGATCCTGTAGGAACGGAGCCGCCTCGAAGAGCTGATCGGTGCCTGCGGCGGCGGTACGCAGCCGTACGCCGAGCAACAGGACCGCCGTGGCGGCGGCACCGGCGTCGGCGACGGCCATCCCACCGGTCACGGCCATTGCCAGCACCAGGCCCAGAACCGATCCCAGCGCGACGCCGCTGGTGAGGCGGGCCAGAATGGTGATCCGCAGCCGCCGCCGCGCGGTCACCCTGATCTCGGCCAGGCGCTCGTCGGTGCGCCGCTCCCACCGTGCTCGCAGGTAGCCGGCGAGGCCGAAGGCGCGGACCTCCTTCGCGGCACGGCGGGTGGTCAGGACGTCGAGCAGGTAGCTGCGTTCGCGTTCGGCGGGCGTAAACCGAAACAGCGCATCGAAGAGCACCCGTCCGCTCCTGAGGCTCGCGAACCACAGCGGCACCCCTGCCAGGAGGGTGGCCGGGACCAGCAGGGGCTCGATGGCGGCCAGGGCGAGCGCGATCCCCAGGGTGCTCATGACCGCGCTGGTCAGCGCGCCGAGCCCCTGGGTGAGCTGGTGCGGGCGGATCCGGGCGCTCATCGAGGCGCGTTCCAGCCGGTTGTGAAACTCGGGGCGCTCGAACTGCTCCAGCTCGATGGTGCAGGCGACGTCCAGGACGCGTCCCAGGGCGTAGCGGTTCAGCTGCTCGCTGAGGACGTCGTCGCGGGAGGTCGCCACGGCGGTGGCGAGGCCGATGACGCCGAGCAGGCCGAGGGTCAGCGCGCCCTGTAGCAGCATCCCGGCCAGTGACGATCCGGCTCCCGCCACCAGGAGCCTGTCCAGCAGGTCACGGCCACCGAGGATGGGCAACACCAGACCGAGTCCGCCAACCGCCTGCAGCGCTGTGATCAGGAGGAACTCACGGCGGGCCGCGGCCAAGGTGAGCTTGAGCGCGCCGCCCAGGAGCCGGGGGAGCCGCCGCATTTCGATCTGCGGCGGCTCCGTAAACTCGGCCGCGGTGACCGGCGAGAGCGCGGGATCGCTCATTCAGTAGCCGACCTGTTTCACCTCTCCGCGCTGGAAAGGCCCTCCCTCCATCAGGAGATCGGATATACAGTCGCTCATCGGTAGTCCCAGGTCATTCTGCATCCACATGAACTGGCCGGTGGGATTGGCCTCCAGGAAGACGTATTCACCATCCGGTGTGACGATGAAATCCAGTGCGCCATAGACGACCCCGAGTCCGTCCAACAACGCCTGTGTCTGCTTGACGATCTGCTCGGGAAGCGGCCGGTAGTCGCCGTAGTGCATTTGATCCTGCGAGGCCCGCCAGTCGACCTGGGTCGTCTCATGTCGCTGCGAGTCGATCGTCACGGGGAAATAGGTGTTCCCGATGACGGTGAGCCGCACCTCGTACGCCTTTTCGATGTATTCCTGGAACTGGCACATCGTGTGACGCACCCGGCCCAGGTGCTCTTGGATCTCATCACCGACCACGGTGGTGAGCAATCCGGACGGAAAGGCGCCGGGATAGTGGATCACACCTCCGCTCAAGGATTTGTAGACCAGTTTCCCTTCGTCGCCTTCCAGCACCCTGGCGACCTCGTCCGGGTCGTTGGTCAGCAGTGTCCGGGGAACCCGCATTCCGAACTTCTTCGCCATCGCGAGTTGGTACGGCTTGAGATCGGCGACCGCGTCGATATCGGGACGGTTGATCCACAGGCAGTCGGTCGCGCGGAGGATCCCGCCGACGCCGTGCAGCGCCTCGTAGCGGGCGAACTGCCGCTCAGGCTCCCCCATCTCGTCACCGAACTCGAACGCGGTGGGCCGGCGGTACCAGACGCCGGACATCGCGCTGAGGTCGAGTTCGGAGTCGCGGTGTCTGAGCACCTGCCGCCCGCCCCCGAAGTCGGAGGTGGTGAAGCTGAGCTTCTGTGGAAAGTAGCTGGTGTCGACTCGGACGACCCTTGCCCCTTTTGACTTCAGGCTCCGGACGACCGGGTCGACGGTGGGATCGAAGTCCTGCGTGAGTATCAGGACCTCAGGTGATCGTGCGGCCATGTCTCAGGCGCAGATGTCGTCGAGGGTCTTGTCGAACGGCGGGGTGTAATTCGTCTGGGTGTACGAGCTGTATCCGGCCGTGATGTCCCCCTCCGGGGCAACCCAAGTCTGGGATTCGGGATCGTAGTGACCGGCCTGGGGGGCAGGGCCGTCGACCCAGGCCGGATTCCACGGCTCGGCGTAGGCGTAGGCGAACGGCCGCTCGTCGCCCTCAGGTCCCGGTATCAATGACGGGTCGAAGTTGGCATGGTCCGGTGACAGGAAGGGACGGCTGGTACGGAGCGGGGGCGGGGTGATGACGTTGGACATGAGCCACCTTTTCGTATCTCGCACCGACTACGGGGATTTCTTTCCTGATGTGGTTGGTTCGGTGATCCCAGTGAGCCCTGACACCTCGCCGGAGAAGGACCAGACCAGATGGGTCGCGTCGTAATGGCCGGCGGCCATCCTCAGTTCGTTTTCCGGCTCGAATTCGGAGCCGATTTCGTACAGATACGCGAGCGGTGCCGCAGGGCTCACCTTGCAGCGCGCACGCGACCGCGTCGGCTTGGCAGGGACGACGAGATAGCCGCCGTGCAACTCTGGACGGTCGAACCGTAGAAACGTCGGCCAGCGATACGGTTCAGCTCCGCGTCGGATCGCGCCTCCCGAAGATCACTGATCTTTCCTGACAGGAAGATGACACGGATATGTATGCCTGTCAATGCCCATCAGGTCTTCCGGGTGGGTATGCGAGGGTTTCAGTCCCGCTCGGGATCAGTGAGCTGGCTCATGCCGCTCGCTCCACACTCGCCCGCGGGGTCGCGCAATCATTGCGAGCATGGGATGCGGATGTGCGTGGCCGCCCACTCCGGGCCGAAGCCGGCCATTCCGTGGCGCACGGCGCGGGCCAAGCGGTTGGAAGGTCTGAGAAGGGCAGCACCGCCGAAAAGGCTGCGACGGGTCCCGGCCGTCCGTGTCAGCATGCACGATCATGCGGGAATACGAGACGAGTGACGAAACGCTGGCTGTCATCGCCGGTCGGCACGGGACCTCCGCCGAGCAGGTGCGGCCGCTTCCCCCTGGGGTGGCCAACCGTGTCTTCCTGCTCGGAGACGATCTGGTCCTGCGTATCCCCCGGACCGAGCGCTTCCTCCCGGACCTGGTCAAGGAGGCCGAGGTAATCCCTGTCGCCCTGGACGCGGGCGTGCGCACTCCGGAAGTCGTCGCCTTCGACGACTCCTTTTCGGTGGTGGACGTGCCCTACATGGTGCTTGCCCGAACACGGGGAGTCGATCTCGCCAGCCTCGAACCACCTACCACGGACCTGGTCTTCCGCCAGGTGGGGCGAGAGCTGGCCAAGCTGCACCGGCTCTCCCCCGCCACCGCACCAGCCCTTCCCGCCGTTCCCGTGGAGGACGGCGCCGCAGATCCCTGGACGCTCACCAACCGCCTTTCCAAGGAAGGCTGGATCGACGCCGCGACCGCCCGCTGGCTCACCGGCTGGTTCGACCGGCTCTCGGCGCATCTCCCCACGGACCCGCCGTTGGTCCTGGTCCACGGCGACATCGCTCCGCAGAACCTGCTCGTCTCCCCGCGGACGGCTCAGCTCAAGGGGATCGTGGACTGGGGCGACGCCCAATGGGACGACCCCGCCGTCGACTTCGCCAAGATGCCCCTCACCGACATCCCCGCCATGCTCGACGGCTACCGTCAGGAAACCGGCCAGGACACACCGGCCTGGGAAGCTCGCGTGTTGTGGTTCCACCTCACCTGGGCCCTCGGACGCCTGGCCGATCCCGTTCCGCGCCCGGGCGAACGCCACTGGACCGCCCCTCCAGCCAGCCGGCTTCTGGGGCTGCTCCGCTTCTTCGCCGCATCTCCACCCGCCCCCTGGGACGATTTGGCCTGACCCTACGGCCGCGGTGCCGACAATCCAATGTGCCTGCCGGTGTGCCTTCGACGATGAGTTCGCGGATGAACTCTGCGAACTCATCGTCGCCGCGATCTCAACCGTCCTGCTGCCCCGCTTTCGGGGCGGCGCTCGAGATCAACTCAATGTGGGTTTTGGGTGCTCGTTCTGCCCCCCGCAGGATCAATGCAGGGTGTCGGCGACCTTGATCATGCTGTGTTCGATGACGAACCTCTGGTTGTACAAGAAGGTATCCGCGGCGTTCGCGCACTGCCAGATCTTGGCGCCGTCGCCGTTGTTGCGGGTGTTGCCGATGTCCAGGCACATTGGCCTGCTGGTGCCGAGGGTGTCGGCGACCCTGATCTGGCCGTGTTCGATGACGAACTTCTGGTTGACCAGGTAGGCATCCGCGGCCTTCGCGCACTGCCAGATCTTGGCGCCGTCGCCGTTGTTGCGGGTGTTGCCGATGTCCAGGCACATTGGCCTGCTGGTGCCGAGGGTGTTGGCGACCTTGATCTGACCCCCGTCGATGGCGAACTTCTGGTTGACCACGAAGGCATCCCCGGGAACCGCGCACTGCCAGATCTTGGCGGCGTCGCCGTTGTTGCGGGTGGCGCCGATGTCCAGACACATGGTCGGTGCGGCGGCATACGCGATACCCGGCGGCAGGATCAGCGGCGCGGCCGCTGCTGTGAGTACGGTGCCAAGCGCCAGGCCGGCCCCCTTCACCACCGTGCGAAGTGCCGCGATTCGGTTCATGCGCAACACGAGCTACCTCCCTTTCCATCTCGAAGTGATGACAGAAAGGGATATTCAGTGATGTGGCCCGCGCATTCCCCATCCGCCACGCTGCCCTCGACTTGATCAACTCCAATCCGAGCACAAGGCTTGACATGATCCGACCCGGCTTTACCGGGCGTCGACAGCCGGATCACCGTGCTGCGCCGAGCCGGCGTAAGGCTTTTCACGCCGGCGGGCAAGGGGCGGCCACGCACGTCTGGGGGCGCCGCCGAGGTGATCGGTAGCGCCCCCACGTGCTCGCCGGTCGGATTGCGTTCGTTGTAGCCGTCAGCAGGTGTCGGCTCCGTCGAAGGTGCGGGGGCCTCGCGCCACCTTGGAGGAGATGGTCTGCCCTGGGTCGACGGTGTGGCAGGCGCCGTCGGTTCCGCGCGCCCACTTGATCTTCAACCGAAGCCGGCGGCCGCAGTCGTTTCGGGCGTAGCCGGTCTTGGTGATTGTTCCGGTGTTCTGCCAGACGGCCACGCACGAGGGTGCGTTTCCTGCTGGGGCTGCGGCCACGGCCGGGCCGGCGGTGGCCAGCAGGCATGCGGTGGCGAAGAGGGCGGTTGTGAGAAGACGCACGGGAGTCCTTCCTGGATGGGATACGTCGCCCTCCGATTAGTAATCGATCGATCACGTTCAGTCAACATGTCGGCGTCCCAGCCGTGCTGCGCCCCACAGGCGGGCGGCCACGACCGTGAGGCCCGCGGCCGCGGCCGTCACCAGCCAGAGCATGAACGTCGGGTAGAGGTAGGCGAGCTGGATCCAGCCGGCGTCACGGCCGCGCGCCAGCACGCGATGGATCGGGACGATTGTCACGCACAACAGGAGCGGGACCAGGTACGGCGCCAGCCGCCACAGCCGCCGTCCGGTGCCGCGCGTGACCCACTGCCGAGCACGTGCGGTGCCCCGCGCCGCGAGTCCGATGGTCACCAGGGTCAGCACCGCGAAGAGCGCGTCGGTGAGGAGCATGGACTGCGTGGAGGGCGGCTGCGGGGTGCCGCCTTCGATGATGGCGACGATGCCGGCCATGAGGGCGTGCGCGTCGGCGAAGGCCATCCCGGTGTTGGCCATGACGGCGATGCCGTAGCCGGAGTCCGGCATCAGCAACTGGTGCGCGGTGGAGGTGAACAGGTCTCCGCCGTGCTCGATCACGGGGGTGCCGCGTTCGGTCCTGTCGATCTGCCAGCCGAGGGCGTACTCCTCGTTCGGCTTCGACGGGGTGCGCATTTCCTTGACAGCCTCCGGGGGCAGGAGGCCGGTGTTCTGGGCGATCAGCCATCTGGCCATGTCGTCGGCGGTGCTGAGGACCCCGCCCGAGCCGTTTCCGAACCCGGCGGGCTCCGGCAGGGGGACGGCCCGGCCAAGGACGTACAGGTGGCCGCGGGCGCTGCCGGGCAGGTCGCGATCGGTGTCGATGGTCGTGCTGCGGCTCATGCCGAGGGGCTTGAACACGTGCGCGTCGAGGAAGGCCGCGAACGGCCGGCCGCTGACCACTTCGACGAGCCGCGCGGCGACCTGGTAGTTGGTGTTGTGGTAGCTGAAGGCGGTCCCGGGATCCGTGGCGAGTTTCGCCGTCCTGAGCCGGGCCACGGCGCCTTGGAGCGTTTCCGGCTGAGGCAGGCTCTTTTCGTGGAAGGTCGAGTCGGCCATGCCCGAGGTCTGGTCGAGCAGTTGCCGTACGGTGATCTTCGCTGCCCGGGGGTCGGCCATCGTGAACTCGGGCAGGTAGCGGCGCACCGGCTGGTCGAGGGCGACCTTGCCCTGCTCGGCCAGCCGCATGACGGCCAGGGCGGTGAAGGACTTGCTGACCGAGGCCACCGCCATGGGGGTGTCGGCTGTGACGGGCTCGCCGGTGGCGGTCTGGCCGTATCCGGCGGCGTGGATTACCTTGTCGCCTTTCGTGACCACCACCGCGACGCCCGGCAGGCCCGTGGCCGTGCGGTACTCCTCGACGTAGGCGTCAACCGACGTGGAGACCGAGGCCGGGGTGCCGGGGGCCAGGGCGAGACAGATTGCGGCAAGAGTCATTCTGAGCACCTGCCGAAGCTAGTGACGCCCCTCACCTCCGCACCATTGTGCGAATCCTCCGCGTTTGTTACGGGAAACCGCTATGAACGCGCAGGCCGATTATTGGATTGATCCACTTTTTGGGCTGCTTGTACTGTGACGCCAGGCATCGGGGAGGGGGAATCATGCACGTGCGCTATCCACGTACTCCTCATCTGCCCTGGTCTCCCGGTGCGACGCCGGACGACGTGCGCGCTGGCGACCTGTCCGGGCTGCGGGGCCGCGAGGTGGTCGTCACGGAGAAGCTCGACGGCGAGAACACCACGCTGTACGCGGACGGCATGCACGCGCGCTCTCTCGACTCGGCTCACCATCCCTCCAGGGCGTGGGTCAAGGGCCTGCAGGGACGGATCGGCCGGCGGATTCCGGCCGGTTGGCGGGTGTGCGGGGAGAACGTGTTCGCGCGGCACTCCGTCCCCTATGAGGAGCTGGAGAGCTGGTTCTACGGGTTCTCGGTCTGGGACGGCGAGCGCTGCCTGGACTGGGATCGTACGGTCGCCTTCCTGCGCGGGCTGGGGGTTCCCGCGCCGCCGGTGTTGTGGCGGGGCGTCTTCGACGAGCGGACGCTACGCGGGCTGAGGCTGGACACGGAGCGGCAGGAGGGCTACGTCGTCCGGACCGTCGAAGGGTTCGGGTGGGAGGAGTTCGCCGGGCGGGTGGCCAAGTGGGTGCGCCGGGAGCACGTGCGGACCTCCACGCACTGGATGCACGCCACCGTCGTGCCGAACGGCCTGGGCCCGGCCGCGGCGCTGTGGTCGGTACGTTCGGGAGCCGACGCCGACGTGGCCGCCCTGCTGGACGCGGTCGGCGTCAAGGATCCGGCGGGAACCGAGCCGACCGTGGCCGAGGTCGCGGGCGGGCTCGACGCGATCGGCCGGTACGGGGACGCCCGGCTGGCGGGTGTCCTGGCCGCCGCGCTGCACGAGAGGCCACGGGCTTGGCTGGCGGCCGGATTGGCGGGCCCGCTGGGGATGCCGCTGGCGCGGCGCGTCGCGGACCTGGTCGGATTGCACGCCGGCCTGCACCGGCCCTTTCCCGACGAGGTCCGGCGGGCCGGGCTGATCCGTATGGCGTTCGCCGCCGATCTGGGCGTGTTGCACGCTGTCGCGGCGGCCGTGCCCGCCGGCCGTGCGGACGACGAGGCGGGCGAGCAGGTCGCCTGGTCGGCGCTGCACGCCGAGGACGCGGGACTGCTCGGGCCTGAGCCGCTGGAGCCGCTGCGGGCCGGGCTGCGCGACGCGCTCGCCGGGCTCGGCGCGGACGTGGCCGACCGTTGCTGGGCGGAGACGCGGGAGGTTTGCGCCAAGGGGCGGATCGTCACAGTCGAGGAGGCCGTGGCGGCGACCTGGCGGTGGCGGTCGGGGCGTTTTCCCCGGCTGGTGCACCTGGTGGGTCTGTCGGGCAGCGGGAAGAGCACGTTCGCGGCGGGCCTGCCCGGGATCGGCGCGCGCCTGTCGCTGGACGACCTGCGCGAGGCCCGAGGGTCGCGGGCGGACCAGCGGGACAACCGGCAGGTGCTCGGCGAGGGCCTGGACCGGCTCGACGCCGCGCTGGCCGGCGGCGGGAGCGTGGTGTGGGACGCGACGTCGCTCAACTCGCATCAGCGCTCTCACGTGCACGCCGTTGCGCGCCGCCGCGACGCGCTGACGACACACGCGGTCGTGCTGGTGGAGGAGGACGAGCTGCGCCGGCGCAACGGCCGGCGCGCCGACCCGGTGCCGCAGAACGTGCTCACCGCGCAGGCGCGCAGGTTCGTCCCGCCGTATCCCGGCCAGGCGCATCGCACCTGGTACGTCGGCGCGTCAGGCACGGTCGAAGACGTGGACGGGGCGCAGGCGTGATGCGTACCAGTGAGGAGATCTACCACCGGATCCGCTGGGACCCGCGCTTCGATCCGTCGCGTTTCGTCCTGGGCGTCGGCCAGCGGGACGCCGCTCCCAAGCGGATCCCTCTGCCCGCCTTCGCCCCGGGCGGCGACGTCCCCTGGCACCGGGTGCTGTTCGTCGAGGCGGACGGGGTGCTGGTGTGGGATCGCGCCACCAGGCTGGATCTGGTGGACACGTGCGATGCCGGCCGGGCGCGGGACCCGCGTCTCCTGCGGGCGCCGTTCTTCACGGCAAGGACGCCGCATGCCTGGGACGCGGCCGGTGGCTGGCGGCCGGGTTCGAGGCCGGCGACGCCCTCGGCGGACGTCCTGCGGTTCCTGACGTGGAACACGCTGTGGAACCGCTACGACAGCGAGCTCATCGACACCGCCAGGCGCCGTCCCCTGCTGCTGGCGGCGCTGGAGGAGGCCGACGCGGACGTCATCGCGCTACAGGAGGTCGAGCCCGCGCTGCTGGAGATGTTGCTGACGGCTGCGTGGGTGCGCGCCCGCTACACCGTCGGCACCGACCCCGGCGGCGCCGACGTCGACGACAGCGGCCTGCTGCTGCTCTCCCGGCTGCCCGTGCGGGAGGCGGCCTGGCACGAACTCGGCCCGCACAAGGCTGTGGCCGCCATCGCGATCGACACGGCCGGCGGTCCCCTCGTGGCCGCCGTCACCCACCTGACCAGCGACCACACCGGTGACGGCGCGGCCCGGCGGGCCGAGCTGGACCGGATCGCCGAGGGACTGGCCGGCGTCGAGGGCGACCTGGTGCTGCTGGGCGACTTCAACGACGGCACCGATGCGCCCGCGACGGTGCTCGGTCTTCGGGACGCCTGGACGCAGGCGCACGGGGCCGACCAGACCCCCACGTCGACCCTCGGGCCAACCCGTTGGCCGCGCTGTCCTCTCTGTCCGGGCGGGCCTCGCGGCTGGACCGGATCCTGGTGCGGGGCGGGCCTCGGGTGGTCACGGCGGCCCTGCTCGGGGACACACCCACGTCCGATGGGCTGTACGTCTCCGACCACTACGGCGTGGAGGCGGTCCTCGACGTCACGGCGGACGGCCCGGACCTCGATGTGGCGCCGACCGCGCGGACGGCGGACGTGCACGCCTGGCCGCGCCCGTTCGGGACGGGCCCGCTCTCGGCGACGTACGCCATCGGCCTGGGCCGCACACCGCCCACCGCCGCCCGGCTCGCCGAGATCACCCGCGGCTGGGCCAGAGGCCTGACCGGGGTCACGCTGGAACACGCCGACTGCGGCGCCGTACCGACTCCGGCCTGATGATCGATTATTGACAGGCTCGTCAAGTTAGCGCAAACATGGGTTGCCGTGTCCGTCCCCTGTCTTCGAGGGAGCAGGATTCATGCTGCGTCTCGCCGTGGCCGCGATGGTCGCCCTCTCCGCCGTCGCCTCCCCAGCCGTCGCCTCGGCCCCGGCCGGCCGAGTTGCCGACGACGCGTACGGCGCCTTGGGCGCCAACTTCAACGAGAACATCGACGACCTTGACTACGGGGAGCTGCAGGAGGCCCGCGCCGGATGGGTGCGCGGCTTCTTCCCCATGCCCGCCGTCAACCAGGGCGACCCCGCCCAGCACGTGGCGATCCGTACCCTCAACGAGGCGAGCGGGCGCGGCTACCGCACCATCCTGAGCCTGAAGTTCCCCTACAACAAGGCGTCCTTCCCGGCACCCGGCAGCGCGAAGCTGGCCGCCGAGCTCGCCCGGCTGGACAAGGTGCTGCCCACGGTGATGGGCAAGGCGGACATCCTCGTGATCGGCAACGAGCCCTTCATCGAGAGCCTGCCCGCCGAACGTGACCAGCGGCTCAACACCTTCTACGAGACCGTCGCCCGGCACGTGATCGACTACCGGCGCGAGCGGTGCGGCGCCGACTGCCGCACCACGCTCTACATGGGCGCGCTGAACCGGCTCGACCTGCCCGACCGCCGCACACCCGCCGCCGAGCGCTGGATGACCTTCGTCCGCCAGACGCCGGAGATCGAAGGCGTCGACATCCACCCCCATGTCCCCACGGTGGAGAGCACTCAGCTCTTCCTGGACTACATCCTTGCGCGCATGCGGACCGACCAGACGTTCCTGGCCACCGAGTTCTCCCTCGTCCATCACTGGAAGAAGCACCTGAAGGACCCCGTCGCGGCCACGTTCGCGCAGAAGTACGGCTTCGCCCCCGGCACCCAGGTGTGGCAGGTCATCAAGGCCGCCGCCGACGAGCCGTTCAGCCAGGCGAAATGGAACGACTTCCTAGCCAGCAGCCCGTGGTTCACCAGCAGGTCCGGGTTCCTGGGCAACCAGATGCGGATGTTCCGGGGTACGGGGCGGCTGGCGGTGGCGACGTACGGGTTCAAGCAGGACGACGCGATGGTCAAGGACTTCGGGCCCACGAAGGACCCGTGGCTGCTCAACAGCGTGTACGCCTCGCACACGGTCAAGCCGCGCCCGTCCGGGCTGTCGGCGCCGTCGCCCTGGCTGAAATCCTTCCAGGCCCTGCAGCCCTCCACTCGTTGAGGACGTTCTACGTCGGGCAGGGAAAGGCAACAGGGCCGTCAGGGGTGTGCACGGTCATCGTGGAGCCCGAGAACGACACCTCGGGGTCGTCGGCGCCCGGCACGATCACCGTCAGGACGCCGGGCGCGGGCGCGGACACCACGGTCGCGATCTCCTCGGTACGCAGGTACCCGGTCGAGACCAGCCCAGGACGCACCCCCTGCCCCACCCCGGGGAACTGCAGCAGCGTCACCCGAAAGTCCCCGTCGCCGAGCACGACCACGCCCTCCCGCCGGGAGACGACCGTGAGCGCGGGGTCGAAATGCCACAGGCTGCGCAGGACGGAACCGTCGGGGACGGTGTCGTGCACGGCCATCACGTCGGGCCCGTGCTCGACGTGCACCCACCGGCTCCTGGTCACACCGTAGGCGTCGTCGGCCAGCTCGTAGGTCTGCCGCCTGTCCCCGACAGCGGCGCTGACCAGCCGCGTGGCCGTTCCCGGGCGGAAGACCCCGTCCACGACGGGCACGTTGTGGGCCCCGGGCGAACGGGTCCACTCGGCGTAGCCGCTCTTCTCATAGGAGTGGAACCCGGCCTCCACCAGGATCTTGCGCCCCTGGGCGCCGTAGGTGACGCCCAGGTGGTCCTCGTGCCCGTGCAGCCGCCGCCCCGGCCCGAACCTGATCGAGTAGTACGCCGAACGCGGGTCGTCCCACGCGGTCCTGCCGAAGACGTACCCTGCGTCGAACACCCGCACCACCGCCTCCTCGCGCCCGAAGCCCCGGGTTCCCGCGGGGCTGTCGCCGATGGGCACGAGCCGCCCGTCGGGCTGGGTGGCGTGCGCGATGTACGCCTCCAGCGCGGCCCTGCGGGCGGCCAGCCGTGCGGGTTGTTCCGCGCCGCTCTGCTCGATCGCGCGCAGGGCCACGCCGAGCCGCCGGTGCACGTACAGGCCGTAGCGGGGCGCCTGCTCGTGCAGGACGCCCTGGGCGTCGATGGCGAGTTCCGCCGAAGCGGTCATGCGGCGGACGGCCAGGTCGCGCCAGCGTGCCCGGCCCAGCCTGCAGCCGACGACCAGCAGGGCGATGTCCTGGTCGAGGCCGTGGTTGTGGCCCTGGCGGTAGAGCGCGGGATCGGCCAGGACCTCGCCGTGCTCGGCCAGGCTGTCCCACAACCAGCGGGTGCGCACGTGCTCGCTGAGGCACACGAGCGCGGGGGCGCGCAGCGCGATCGCGTGCTCGGCCCACGCCCATGGGCTGATGTGGGAGCCCCCGCGCGGGTTGTCGCGGATCCAGCGGGCGGCCAGGTCGGTGGCGCGGTGCAGGTACGCGGTGTCGCCCGAGCGTTCGTAGGCGGCGACGAGGCTGCCCGTCCAGCGCAGCGCGTGCAGGTTCAGGGCCCAGGTGCGGTTGCCGTGCGGGTTCGCGGTCCAGTCGACGTCCGTGCCGATCTCGACGCAGGGCAGCCCGGCGAGTTTGAGCCGGCCCCGCATCACCGTGTCCGCGTCGATCGCGGGGAACTGGTCGCTCAGGCAGATGGCCCTGCCTGAGGTCGTCCGGGCACGCCAGAACATGCGCTTGCTCCTGTTTCAGGGCGCGCGAAACCCACGCGCCGGCGCTCAACGGGCTTCAGCGGAGGTCGGGGCCCTTGTCGGTCCAGCCGGCCTCGAGGACGCGTTCGACGCGCGGCGACGGCCCGGCGTCCGTGCAGGACAGCACCTGCGAGGTCTTCGGGTCGATGACGATGATGCGCTCGGAGCCGCCGGGCAGCGTGTAGGAGAACGCCTCGCCGGGCGAGCTCTCCCCCACGTAGCTGACCTCGGGCAGATCGGCCAGCGCCTGGTACGCGGCGGCGCGGATCGCGGGCGGGGACGGCTTGCTCCACAGCAGGCCGGCGAGCGCGTCGGCGAGCAGCCCTCGGGAGTTCGGCGGCAGCAGGGCGGTCACGGCGGCCTTGAGCTTGTCCGGGTCCGCGGGCAGGCGCTCGATCTGCTCGAACGTCATCTCACGTCCCGCCATCGTGAACGGCGAGCCGCTGACCGCGACGGCCCGGCCGCGCTTCGACGTCCACGCCCGGCCGTCCCTGGACGCCCAGAGCTCGGTCGTCCCGGACCCGTCGCGTTCCTTCTTGATGTACCAGTACGCGCCGTCGGCGGGGGTGGCGGCCGCCGTGGTCGCCGCCGACATCAGCACCGCCCTCCCCTGTCTGGCGGGGCCGGCGACGACGGCGAACACGATCGCCACCGCCGCGACCACGGCCGGAATCGACAACCACGACAGCCGCCTGCGTCTGCGGCGCGCCGCCACCCGCCGCCACACCCGCGCCTGGGCGTCCGGGTCCGGCTTCGGCGTGCCGTACAGGTCGCGGATCAGGTCATCAGTCATGGACGATCATCTCCCCCAGGCGGGCGCGCAGCTTCTTCCTGGCCCGGTTCAGCCGCGAGCCGACGGTGCCGTACGGGATGCCGAGCGCGGTGGCGATCTCGTCGTGGCTCAGCCCGGCCAGCGCCACGAGCAGCAGGACGTCGCGGTCGCGCCGGTCGAGCCCGGCCAGGGCGGCGGCCAGTTCCGGACGCAGACTCTGGGCGCTGACCCGCAGGGCCACCGCGTCCTCATGTCCGGGGGCGTCGGCTTCCAGGCCGCAACGGCCCAGCGCGCGCAGGGTGCGGGCTTCCAGGCGGCGGTGTTTGCCGATGAGGTTGGTGACGATGCCGTACAGCCAGGCGCGCACGCCCGCGCGGTCCGGGTCGTACTGCTTTCGTTTACGGAACGCGGTGAGGAACGCCTCGGCGACGATGTCCTCGGCGTTGTCCGGGCCGAGCCGCTGCGCGACGTAGGCGTGGATCTCGCCGAAGTAGGCGCCGAACACCTCGGCGAACCCGTCGGCGTCGTCCAGTGCGCCCCCCGGCGCGCGGGCGGCCCAGGGCACCGGCGGCGCGATGATCTCCCCCGTCATGTGCAACCTTCCGATGGATCAAGTGCTCATTTCGTATCACCCGATCCCCCGGATCGCTTTCACGTTTCCAGGGAGATCTCATCGGAGGAGGAGGCGGTCGCGCAGGCGGACGGGGAGGGGGGTTCTGGCGCGTACGGCCCGGCGGATGGCGTCGCTGCGTTGCCAGGCGGCGGCCGCCCGCCCCCGCCGCGACCAGCCACGGGGACGGGCCGCTCGCGGGCTCGTCCCGCTCCCTCGTGCCCTGCGGCTCGGACGTCTTGGGCCGGTCGCTCCCCCCGTCCGAACTCGCCTTCCAGCCTCTCGCTCTCCTCGATCGCCGAGGACACGACGTCGTGGTCGTCCTTGGCGCCGCTGCGGCCGGGCGTGGGTTGACGTGCTCCTCGCCCTGAAGAGGCGAGGACTCCCGTGCTGCTTACGCAGCAGTTCATGCCGCGAAGCAGCACGAGCTGTGGAACAGGATGCTTGACGCTTCACCGACCCGCCCACCGGCAAGTCTCCACGTCCTGTCACCGCCCGTCCGGCGGCCTCGTTGTACCGATGAATCCAGGAAGTGATCTCACGGCCAGCTTGGTTGTCGCTTGCCAGTTCGATCACGGAAACCTTACCTTACGTAGTCGAGACGTCGCAAGCAGTTCCGGTCACTGCACGCTCGCGCCCAAGAGGGCACTCACGCGCGGGCCCACACCATCCCGCCTGAAGGCGGGAGCACTGGCCCACATCTCGGTAGAACGGCCGCCAGCTGAGCTTGTCGAACTTGATCTCAGCCCACGCCATCACATGTCCTGATTTAACGTGATAAACACCGCCGGAAGCCTGCCCCGGCCTGAACCCACCACCACCCGCGACGGACGACACCCGCTGCCATACGACCTCGGCCTCGCCTGCCCACTCCCCCTCCGGCACCTGGCCGCCGGTGGCGAGCACGACGGGTTCGGTGTAACCGGGCGCGAACCCCGCCGCGTACAGCACAACGGACCCGGCGAGCGTCCCCCAGCCCAGCGGCGTGAGCACCTAGGCCGCCTGTGGCACCGGCATCCCGGCGAGGATCTCGCCGAGCGCCGCCGCGGCGGTGACCTCGCGCAGTTCGGCCTCGGGTGTGAGGATGAGGCGGTGCGCGAGCACGGGCACGGCCAGCGCCTTGACGTCTTCGGGCACCACGAAGTGCCGTCCGGCGGCGGCGGCCTTGACCCTGGCGGCGCGCAGCAGCGCCAGGCTGCCCCGGGGGCTGGCGCCGAGCCTCAGGTGCGGGCTGGTACGGGTGGCGCCGCACAGCGCGACGATGTAGTCGTAGACCGGGTCCGCGACGTGGATCCGCGAGGCGAAGTCGATCATCCCGGCCACGTCCGACGCCCGCGCGACCACCGGCAGCCGCTCGACCTGCGGCCCCGTCGGCATGCCCTTGAGCACCTCGACCTCGGAAACGTGGTCGGGGTAGCCGACGGAGATCTTCATCAGGAACCGGTCGAGCTGGGCCTCGGGCAGCGGGTAGGTGCCGTCCATGTCGACGGGGTTCTGCGTGGCCACGACGAGGAACGGCCTGGGCACCGGGTGGGGTTCGGCGTCCACCGTGACCCGGCGCTCCTCCATGACCTCCAGCAGCGCGGCCTGTGTCTTCGGCGAGGCGCGGTTGATCTCGTCGGCCAGCACGATGTTGGCGAAGACCGGCCCGTGGTGGAACTCGAACTTCTGGTGCGCCTGGTTGAAGATCGACACGCCGGTGATGTCGCTGGGCAGCAGGTCGGGGGTGAACTGGATGCGCCGCCACTCGGCGTCCACGCTGGCCGCGACGCAGCGGGCGAGCGTGGTCTTGCCGGTGCCGGGGACGTCCTCGACCAGCAGGTGTCCCTCGGCGAACAGGCAGATCAGGGCGAGTTCGATGGCGTCGTGCTTGCCGCGGATGATGTTCTCGATGTTGGCGGCGAGCAGGTGGAAGCGCTGCGCGAACTGCGCGGCCAGTTGCGCCGACTGCTGTTGCGGCGGCTGTTGGTACGGTTGCGCGGTCTGCTCGAAGTGGTCCTGGTAGTTGTACTGGGTCAACTGAGTCCCCTTCTCAGTCGGTGCAGGTGTAGGACTCGCCCTTGACCTGGCAGATCACCGTGAGCGTGATGTACTGCTTTTGCGGGATTTTTCAGGCTTCTCCGCCCACACCCGTCACTCACCCAGTATGCACGATTACAGCGAGTTTGCCCCCGTATTATCGGGCATCACACTAGCGGTCAGAAATCGCTTCCGCGTTCGTACCGGCTGGTAGCCGCGTTGGGTCCTGGAGTGTCGGTCCGAAGCCGTACCTTAGTCCCCGTGCCCGAACAGCCCCTGACCCTCGACACCGTCCTCACCGACGAGGCGGTCCTGTCGACCTACCGCCGCATGTTCGCCGCGCTGGCCCGCGACAGCGGCGCGGTGGTCGACGACCCTGCCCTGGTCGACATCGCCGAGACGCTGTTCGCGGCCTTCGCGGAGGCGGGCGAGGAGTGGCTGACGCACGAGCAGATGCGCTTCGCCTGCCGGGCCTACCCGAGCGACCAGTTCGACAACCGGCTGCGGGTGCTCAAGGGGCTCGGCGCGATCAGGGAGGTCTTCCCCAAACCCAACCAACTGCGTTACCGGGCCTCGTTCACCAGTGTGGTGGGGCTGATGTTCATCCGGCGGATGATGGACGACGGCGGCCAGTCGGAGATGCACCGGCTGCTGGCGCTCGAAGACCTCAACGTCGCCGACCCGCGCACCACCATGGAGGAGGCCAGGCAGAGCGCCGTCAACCTGGCGCGGGCGTTCCGGCTGTGGGCGCTGGAGCTGATCACGCTCACCACCGGCACCATCGAGGAGCTGCGCGAGCAGGCGCCCAAGCTGTGGGGCACAGAAGAGATCGCCCGCCGCGCGCAAGGGCTGCACGGCACGATCCTGACCCGCTGGCCCGAGCTCGACCGGGTCTGCACCGACCTGCGGGCGGCCATCTACGCCTACAGCGATGCCTCACGCCGCGCCGCCGGGCGCCTGGCCGACTCCGCGGGCACCACCCGCAACCTGACGCTGCTGCCCACCGAGACGTGGCGCACGTTCGCGCAGACGGCCTCCAGAGAGCGGCTGGCGGCCGTGCTCGACGGGTTCGTCTTCGACGCGCCCGCGCCTTGGCACGATCCTGCCGCCATCGCCCGTGCCGTCGACGAAGCCCCTCGGCCCGCCCCCGCCCAGCCCACTCCCCCGCGCTCCAACCTGCCCGATCCCGGGCCGTCCGACTCCCTCGACGCCTCCGTCTCCGCGGCGATGGAACGGTTGAGGGAGGTGGCCGAGTCGCTGCTCGGGGCCTCGTCCCGGGTGGCGCTGGGCGACGTGCTCGGCTCCGACTGGCCCTCGGCGCGCCGCGTCCTGGCCGATCTGACGACCGTCGACCTGCGGCCCGAGCTGCCTTACCGGCTGACCTGGGCCGACGGGCTCAGCATCGAACCTGGACGGGAGCCCGCGTGGCTCTCCCACGGCTATTTGGAGCGCATTTGATGACGGCCGTGAAACGTCAGAAGGCCGACGACGGGCCTGTGGCGCATGTGCGGGCCAGGTCCGGCGGGCCGCTGCGGCTGGGCGCCGGGGTCGCGGCGCCGTCCGGGATGCTGCGCCTGACGCACCCCGACTCCACCGGGCAGGCGCTCCCGGTGTGGCCCGACGGGGTGACGCCGTCGATCCTCGACGAATACCAGGTGACGCCCATCGCGGTGGAGCGCTCCGGCGAGACGCGCCGTGTCCTGGCCGCCGTGCTCAAGTGCTGCTGGAGCGACCTGTCCGTCGACCCGTGGCCCGGCGGGCCGGCGCCCGTGGAGCTGGTGCTCGACACCTACCGGGCGTTGATCGGCCGTAGCGACGACCTCATGCGCAACTGGGCCGTCGGGGCGCTGCGCCGCCTGCACGACTCCTCGTGGATCGTCATGGACGACGGCGTGGTCGTCCTGGGCCCGCGCTGCGCGTTGTGGCCGGTGGAGTCGCACGCGCAGCTGCAGGAGCTGGTCCGCCGCCTGCCCGAGCCGGAACGCCCCGAGCTGACCGTGGTGGCCGACGCCGACATCGTGGCCGCCGCCGAGACCACCCCCGACCTGGCGTCCGGGCTCGGCGGCCGGGTCGAAGGGGGCGCGGCCGAGTTCGGCGACCTGCTGGGCGGTTACGACGAGCGGCGGCGGGCGGAGCTGGTGGCGGCGTTCATGGTGGTGGAGTACGCGGCCGAGCCGGTGCAGGAGGCCCGCTTCGCCGCCCTGCGCGACCCTGCGCTGCGCCACACGCTGGGCGAGATGCTGGCCCGGCGCGGCCGTACGCTGGTGCAGCACCGCGAACGCTGGACGTCCGGCTACGACGACAGCACGTCCACCGCCCTCGCCCGCCAAACGCCGGATGACGATGCCGCGTCCGACGTGGCCGCACCGGCCCCGGACGACGGCGATCTCCCGGTTGGCGGTGGCGAAGGGGGGTCGGCGGGGATGCGGCTCGGGGTGAGCGAGCGGGCGGTGCTCACGCTGGTGCTGGTGCACTCGGTGGCCATCCCCAGAGCAGAAGGGCTGCTGCCCGAAGACTCCTGGTTGTCGCCGCACCCCACCCCCGTGGACGAGTTGCGCCGCCACACCCAGTTGCCCATCGGCGAGCTGGAGGCGGCCCTGCGGGCGTTGCGGCACGCCGGATTGCTGGGCCAGGTGAAGGCCGGCGAGGAGGCGGGCGGTTACGTTCCCGGGCCGCAGTTCCACCGGCTGACTCCGGCGGCTCGGCGACGGTTGCAAGAAGAGCTGATCCTGGCGGCCGGGCCGAACACGCCGCTGGCGGCGGCCGTACGAGCTCGAAGATCCGCGAAATGAGCACGCAGCAGCGCGGAAGACATGTCGGCGTCATGACGGATGAAAGGGTTACGGGGGTTTCAGGTGTCGCAGGTGGAGAACGTCGTCGGAGACCGGGTGCTGATCGCCGTGCAGGCGGTCAACATTTCGCGGCTGTCGACGCATCCGGTGCCCACCGTCCCCGGCACGCTCATCGTCGTGGCCGGGGCCGGGCCGAAAGACTCCAACGGCGCGGGTAAGTCGTCGTTCATCGCCTCGATCACGGCGCTGCTCGGGGACGAGCAGTGGCGATTCGCCTCGGGCGCCAAAGCGGTCTCCGAGCTGCTGTTCAACGCCGAGCTGGCCAGCGGCGCCGGAGCCCGCCAGTGGGCGAGCGCCGACCACGGCTACATCGTGGGCGTCTTCGGCCCTCCCGGAATGGATGGCTTCATGCCCCCGCCCGCCGACAACGACCCCGCGCAAGCCCCGGTGTCCCAGAGCGCCGGGGACGACGAACAGGGCGGTGAGTTGTTCGACGTGCCGGACACCTCCGGCGGCGCGCTCACGGTGTGGCTCAAGGTGAACCAGGAGGCGCCGCACCTGGAGATCCGCTGGCGGGAAGGGGTTCATCTGGCGGCCTCCCCGTCGGAGGCCGAGCGGGTGGCGCGGGCCGACGAGATCTGGGCGTCGCTGCCGAAGTCGGCCGGGCGGCGTGACGTGGTGGCCCGCGACCTCACCAAGGTCCTCTACGGCGACCGGATCAGGTGCGTGTCGTTCCTGTCCACCTCCGTACGCAGCAAGGTCGCCACCAACCTGCTCTCCCAGCCGCTCAACGAGATCTCCCCTGAACGCGTCTTCGAGGCCATCGCCGCGCTGACCGGCCTCGACGCCGAGTTGGAGCAGGAGCGGGAGGCCCGCCGCGACGAGCACGCCAAGCGGGTGCGCGCGGCGCAGGCGGGCGATCGGCTGGCCGAGTTCGAGGCGGAGTCGAAGGCGTTGCTGACGACGTTCGACCGGCGCGACCAGGCGAGAGTACGGCTGGCGGACGCCTTGCGGTGCTGGCGCGGCAGGCAGGCGCGCAAGCTGGCCGACGCCGCGGGCAAGGACGAGGCTTTGACCGCCGACCTCGAGCGGCACCGCAGGGCGGGCGAGGCGGCCACCGAGGCGATCGCCATGGTCAAGGCGGAGGTCGCCACCCTGCGCGAGGACACCCTCGACCGGCAGGTGTCCCAGGCGCGCAAGGAGCTGGCGGCGATGCAGGCGCGGGCGGCCAAGCTCGACGCCGACCGCGCGGTGGCCGAGAACTCCGCCGACGAACTACGCGGCCTGATCCCGGCGCTGGAGGAGACGCGGCGGTTCGCCGACGGGCGTGACGTTCCGACTGCCGAACGGGAGCTGCGGGAGGCGCGGCTCCGGCTCAACGAGGCGCTCAAGGCGCTGGGGGTGGCCGATCAGGAGGTGTCCTCGGCGCAGGCGGCGCTGGACGATGCCGAGGGCGGTCCTGCGGCGGCCCAGCTCAACGCGCTCACGGCGGCCGGGATCGGGGCCACGGGTCTGCTGGACGCGCTGGACGTGGCCGAGCAGGCCCGCGACGCCGCCCACACGTCCCCGTCGAACCCGGGCCGCTCCCTGCGGCCGGGCGCGGATGACGTCGATGATCTCGGTGCCGCGCTGAAGGCACGTTACGGAAAGTCCCCGGGCAACGCAGAGGCACCGGACCCCGACGGAGGAACGGCTGGTCCCCAGGGCGCGACGGCGGCGGGAGCGGACGGCGAGGTCCCGAATGGCGCGGTGGGTGGTCAGCCGGTCGGGTTGGTGCTGGAGCAGTTGCGGGGGTGGCCGAACGAGCATGCGGTCATCGTGGACGCGGCCCAGCTCGACGCCGCCGCTGCCGCTCTGACCGACCTGCCCGGGTCCGTGCTGGTCAGCGCCGCCGGGGTCAGCGTCGTCGGGGCGTTCGACGGGGTCGCGACCGGGCGGGAGGCCCGGATCAAGGCCGCCGAGCAGCGGCTTCACCGGGCGCGGGACGTTCAGGAGACGGCGGCTCAGACCGTACGCGATGGGGAGGAGTCCGTCTCCGAGGCGCAGCGGCGGCTCGAAGGGGCCAGGGCCGGGGTGCGGCTGGCCGAGCTGGAGGAGAAGCTGGGCGAGCGGCGGGCGCGGCTGGCCGAGCTGACCTCGGCGATCGAGGAGCTGGCGCCGAAGGTCGCCGAGTCCGAGCGGCAGACCGGGGCGCTGGACTTCCGCGCGCGGACGCGGGACATGGAGATCGAGCGCATGGAGGGCCGCCGGCAGCGGCACGAGTCCGAACGCGCGCAGGCCCGCGACCAGGAGGCCAAGGTCACCGCAGAACGCGAGGCGCTCAAGCTCGACGCGCTGGCCGCCGACTGGGGCGGCACGGTGGAGACGGCCAGGACGTGGCTGGACGCGCTCCCGGAAGAGGAGCGCCCGCGCGCCGCCGAGGAGTGGTGGCGGATCGCCGAGCGCCACTTCGACCAGGCGTTGCGTGACACCTTCCCTGAGGAGGACGCGGAGATCCCTGAGGAACTGGCGTTCCTGCTGAGCGAGCGGGGCGGCAGCACGGCGCGGGAGCAGGCGACGTTCGCGGCGGTGTGCGGGGCGCTGGCGTCCTATCTGCGCGGCCAGGAGGAGTACGAACGGCACCAGCGCCGCCAGATCGAGGCCCAGGTCGTCTCCCGGCAGCGTGACCTGGCGGCGGCGGCCAGGGGCGCGGAGGAGGCGGCGCAGTCCACGGCGGTGCACCGGGCGGCGCTGACGGCGGCGATCAAGGCGCGGCTGACCCGGGTGGCGGAGGAGTTCGACAAGCTCGACACGTCGTATGGCGGTTATGGGGCGACGCTGGAGTTCCCGGTGCCGCCGGCGCCCGCCGACCCCGAGCAGCGCTGGCAGTGGCGGGTGACGCCGAAGTGGCGGCGCGGCGAGGGGCAGGGGTTCGTGCCGTACAACCGGCGGGCCAACACCGCGCTCATGGACGAGAAGGCCGTCAAGCTGGTGTGCGCGGCGGCGATCGCCTCGTCCGGGGGCGGGCACCTGTGCCTGGTGCTCGACGAGCTCGGCCGCAACCTGGGCAAGGAGCACCGGCGGGAGGCGGTGGCGCTGTTCAGGAGGATCGGGGAGACGTACGGGATCACGGTCATCGGGGCGCTGCAGGACGACATGGAGCCGTACGCGATCGACGCCTGCGGGCAGTACATCAAGCTGCGGCGCTCGTCGGACGCGATGCCGTACAACGAGCCGCCGGTGATCGTCGGGCATGACCAGCACGCCGAACGGGTGCGGGCGCTGGCCTCCTATGTCGACAGGACCGGGTCACTTGACGGGCGGGCCGGTGTAGGAGGCGCGCAGGCGCAGGAGTGAGCCGCGTCCGTACTCCTCGATGGCGTGGGCCAGCCAGCCCGCCACCCTGGCCACCGCGAAGATCGCCTCGCTGGCGCCGTTCACCATGCCGCTCACGGCGGTGAGGGTGGCCAGGGCGAAGTCGATGTTGTGCTCGGGAAGGCGGCGCCTGCGCATCTCCTCCTGGACGGCGGTCACGGCGGCGATCCGCTCGTGGCCGGGCGCGGCGTGCTTGAGCAGGTCGAGCAGGAGGGCGCCACGGCCGTCGCCGTTCTTGTAGACGCTGTGGCCGAAGCCGGGGATGCGCTCGCCGCGCCGGACCCGCTCCCCGATCGCCCGCGCGGCCTGGTGCGGCTCGGCGATCTCGGCGAGCAGGCGTTCCGCGCCGTACGACGCGCCGCCGTGCAGCGGGCCTCCGAGCACGCCGAGGCCGGTCAGGACCACCGCGTACGGGTCGGCCCTGGCGGAGGCGGCGACCCTGGCCGCCAGCGTGGAGGCGGCGAGTTCGTGGTCGGCGAGCAGGACCAGGGCTGCCCGGAGGGTGTCGAGCAGGGCGGGGACGGCGGGGCGCGGGCTCAGGCGGGACCACAGGCGCTCGGCGATCGACTCACCCTGGGGGGAGCCGAGCTGGGGCAGGCCGTCGACGAGGCCCGCGACCAGGCGGCGGCCGGTGTCGGCGACGGAGGCCGGGTCGAGCTGGTGGCGGAGGGAGTCTGACGCGCCGAGGACGGTGGTGATCACCTGGAGGCGGTCGAGCGGCAGGAGGTCCTCGGGCAGTCCGCGCTGGGCGGCGACGGCGGCCCGCAACGCGGCCGGCTCACACCTCCACCCACCACCCGCCGCCTCCCACCGCACCCCTGCCCCGCCGGCTCCGGGGTCTACGAGTCGGGGGACATCGGGCCGGGGGGCGTCTGTTGTCCAGAGCCAGTCGGCGACCGTCTCGAAGGTGGCCGTCCTGGCCAGTTCCAGCGCGTCAACCCCCCGGTAGTACGGCCGGTCGACGCCGAGCGCCGTGACGGCCGACTCGATGACGAGCTCAGGCGGCTGGCTGCGGGGGCGTCCGCGCCGGGCCAGCCGTTCGACCTCCTCGGCCGAGAACAGGCTGCGCCGCCCGTCCTCGCTGTGCCGCCGCTGCAGTACGCCCCTGCTCACGTACGCGTACAGCGTCGCGGGTTTGACCCCCAGCCGTTCGGACGCCGTGACCGCGTCGATCCACTCCATCGCAAGCATGCCTCCATATTGACTAAAATCAATATTGATCCACGTTGAACAAGCATGTCAACGTGGAGGCATGCCCAACGTTCACTTCCTCGACGTGACCAACCGAGACGGCGTGCAGACCGCGCGCACCGGCCTGTCGAAGTTCGGCAAGACCATGGTCAACTTCTATCTGGCCAAGCTCGGCGTGGCCCAGTCCGAGATCGGCTTCCCCTTCCTGTTCCACGAGGTCCCGTACGTCAGGGCGCAGATCGCCCTGGCCGAGGCGGGCGCGTTCGGGACACTGCGGCTGTCCGGGTGGTGCAGGGGCGTGCCGCAGGACGTGGAGAAGGCGGCGCCGCTCGGGCTGAAGCACTACAACCTGTCCATCTCGACGTCCGACTACATGATCCAGAACAAGTTCCGCGGCCGCCTGGACAGGGGCGCGATCATCAGGGAGATGACGGCGGCGGTGCGCGCGGCCAAGGACGCGGGCGCGCTGACCGTGGGAGTGAACGCCGAGGACGGCTCGCGTACGGACGACGCGTTCCTGCTGGAGTTCGCCCTAGCGGCCAAGGAGGCGGGCGCCGACCGCGTCCGCTACTGCGACACCATCGGCGGCGACACGCCCGACCGCATCCGCGAGCGCTTCTCCAAGCTGGCCTCCGCCATCGCGATGCCCGTCGAGACCCACTGCCACAACGACCTGGGCATGGCCGTGGCCAACTCCGTCTCGGGCGCGCTCGGCGACCTCGACGCCGGTCAGGACGCCTGGATCAACACCTGCGTGAACGGCATCGGCGAACGCTCGGGCAACGCCGACCTGCTCTCGACGATCCTCGCCTTCCGGCACGGTTTCGGGCTCGACGCGCCGATCGGCGACCCACTGGACCTGTCGTGGGCGCGGCGGTTCGCGCTTTGGGCAAGCTACGCCTTCGGGCAGCCGCTGCCGAACAACCAGGTCGGGGTGGGGAGCAACGCGTTCGCCCACGAATCGGGCATCCACGCCGACGGCGCGCTGAAGGACCACGGCAACTACGAGCTGTACGACGAGGCCACGCTCGGTCCGTTCCCCGAGGACTGGCACGCGCGCGCCGGCCGGGTCGTGCTGACCGGCGAGTACGGCGGCAAGGCCGGGTTCAGGCACGTCATGGACGGGCTCGGGGTCGAGGCGACCGACGAGGAGACGGCGTTCCGGCTGGTGCAGCTCTGCAACGCGATGACGGGCAGACCGCTCACGGACGACGAACTACGCCTGATCGCGACCTATCCGCACGAACTATCGCTGCTGTTCCCCGAATACGAACCCACCACATAACCCCGCGAACCAACCAGAACCCACCTGAGCGTCCAGTCGGCGCAGCGCGCGGACGACCTCCAGCGCGGCGCCGGCGGCGGGGGAACACGCCTCGTCGCCATAAGGGCCACCGTTGGCTGAGGATTCCCGGCCGATAACACGAGACGAGACGTCTCGTGTTGTGTTATCGTCGTTCCCGTACCCAACCCATGAGGAGTGAGTCATGACCCGAGTGACCAGTGGACTTCGCCGCAGCGAGACCTTCGTCGACGTCCCGGACGGTTACCGGCTCTGGGTGGAGACGACCGGCGATCCCGAGCGTCCCGCCCTGTTGCTGGTGATGGGCGCCAACGCGAGCGGGCTGGGCTGGCCCGACGAGTTGGTCGAGCTGCTGTCCCGGGACCACTTCGTCGTCCGCTACGACCACCGTGACACCGGACGCTCCACCCACGCCTTCCACGAGCGCCCCTACCCGATCCGGGCGCTGGCCGACGACGCGATCGCGGTCCTGGACACGCTGCGGATCCCCCGCGCCCACGTGGCCGGGATGTCGCTCGGCGGCACCCTCGTCCAGTTGCTCCTCCTCGACCACGCGGACCGGCTGCTGAGCGCCACGATCTTCGGCTCCGCACTGATCGGCGGGGCGGCCCCCGACCCCGACATCGCCGACGACGACCTGCCGGGGCCCGACCCCCGGCTGCTCGCCCTGTGGGCGGAGCTCGGACAAGAGCGCGACCCGGAGGCGGAGCTGCGCTGGCGCATCGAGCACTGGCGGGTGCTCAACGGCGACATCCTGCCCTTCGACGCCGCGGAGTTCGCCGATCTCGAACGCCGGATCGCCGCCCACAGCGGCACCTGGCACAGCCCTCCCGCCCACGCCCTGGCCGACCAGTCCGGCATGGAACGGGGGGCCGAACTCGCGACCGTCTCGGTGCCCACCCTGGTGATCGACGCGCCCGAGGACCCCATCACCCCGCCGCCGCACGCCGCCCGACTGGCGCGCGCCATCCCCACGGCCGCTCTCGTCACAGTGCCCGGCCTCGGCCACGCCCTGCCCCGCGCGGTCGTGCCGTCCCTCGCGGCGACGATCACCACCCACACCTGCCAGAGGTCCTGACACCGGAGAACCGCCCGAGGCGCCGGCACCAGGCGGAGGCTGGTGCCGGTCCTGGGTCGGCCGGCGATGCCGGACGGCCCGACCATGGGGTCGGCCGGCGATGACGGGGGCTCCGAGTCCTGGCCGATGCTCGGGCGCCCTGGATGCGCGCTCATCCCCAAGAGAGGGAGACAGCTCCTCCTCGGCGGGAAACCGGCCCGCGCCGCGGTTAAGACGAAACAGCCGGCGCATTCGCGCCGACCAGCAGGCCGTCAAACATGATCCCGACCAACCGGCCGGTGTCGTCCTCACCCTGCTCCGACAGCCAGGCCATCGCGCTCACCAGTTTGATCAGGTCGTCAGGGCCGACGTCGGCCCTGACGGCGCCCGTCGCCTGCGCGCGCGTGAGCAGTTCGGCGCCGATCGCCTCCATGAGCCCGCAGGCCTCGCTGAACTCTGAGCCCTCCTCGCGCAACCCGCCCATGATCTCGGCGGACAGCCCGCGGAAGGTGGCGGTGTGGCGGATGAGCGCGCGCAGCCACTCGGCCAGCGCGTCGACCGGCGTGGCGGGCCCTTCCAGCACCTGCCGCCCTTTGTCCCGGATGGCGGCTATGCCGTCGCGCAGCACCTCCCGCAGCAGCGCCTGCCTGGTCGGGAAGTGCCGGTAGAGCGTGCCGATGCCCACCCCCGCCGTCTTGGCGATGTCTTCCAGCGACGCCTCGGTGCCGCGCTCGGCGAAGGCGTGGCGCGCGGTCTCGACGAGCCGGTCGTAGTTGCGTCGCGCGTCGGCGCGCATGCGGAGACCCCCTTGCATATCCGGAGGCTGCCTCCATATATTTACCGGAGGGGGCCTCCTGTTTTCTTCTTCAAGACTATCCTCTCCTTTCTGGGACACTCATGCCTACGACCACGCGCGCCGCGCGAGGGTCAGGGATCGCCCTGGCCATCATCGTCACCTGCCAGCTCATGCTCATGATCGACGGCACGATCGTGAACATCGCACTCCCCCGCATGGCGGCCGAACTGCGCATCGCCCGCACCGACCTGTCCTGGGTGGTCAACGCCTACATCCTCGCCTTCGGCGGGTTGCTGCTGCTCGGCGGCAGGGCCGGGGACATACTCGGCCGCCGCAGGATGTTCACCGCCGGAATCGCCCTGTTCACCGCGGCCTCGCTGCTGGGCGGCTTCGCCCCCTCGTCCGGTTGGCTGCTGGCCGCCAGGGCGCTGCAGGGCGTCGGGGCCGCGTTCGCCGCGCCGGGCACGTACGCGCTGATCGCCGGCACCTTCGCCGAGGGCGGGCCGCGCGATCGTGCGATCGGCGTGCTGACCGCCGCCACCAGCGGCGGCTCCGCGGTGGGACTGATCCTCGGCGGCATGCTGACCGACTGGGCGTCGTGGCGCTGGGTGATGTTCGTCAACGTGCCCATCGGCCTGGCCATCGTGGCCCTGGCCCCCCGGTACGTGGCCGAGACGGAACGCCACCCCGGCCGCTTCGACCTCATCGGCGCGCTGACCTCGACGCTCGGCATGACCTCACTGGTGTACGCGCTGATCCGGGTCTCGTCGGCGGGCTGGGGTGACGGGCAGGCGCTGGCCGGGTTCGGGCTGGGGGTGGTGCTGCTGGCCGCGTTCGTCGCGGTCGAGGGCCGGGCCGAGCAGCCGATCATGCCGCTTCGGCTGCTCGCCGGACGGGAGCAGGCGAGTGCGTACCTGGCGATGCTGCTCGTCCCCGCGGCCGGCATCTCGATGTTCTTCTTCATGGCGCAGT
This sequence comes from Nonomuraea purpurea, assembly GCF_042650645.1. Lineage (NCBI taxonomy): Bacteria > Bacillati > Actinomycetota > Actinomycetes > Streptosporangiales > Streptosporangiaceae > Nonomuraea > Nonomuraea purpurea. The sequence continues at coordinate 289,745 of NZ_JBHSBI010000010.1, read as the reverse complement.
ACCTGGAGGACGTGCGCGGCTACAGCGCCCTGGTCACGGGCCTGGCCTTCCTTCCGCTGGCGGCGGGGCTGCTGGTCGCCTCCCACCTCGCCCCGCGCCTGCTCGCCCGTTTCGGCATCACGCCCATGGCCGCGGCCGGCATGACCGTGGTCACGGTCGCCCTCACCTGGTTGTCCAGGGTCGGCGCGGACGGCCACATCGCGGGCGTGCTCGCCCCGATGACCGTGTTCGGTCTGGGGATGGGCTTCACGTTCGTGTCCCTGACGTCGCGGATCCTCAGCGGCGTCGCTCCCGAGGACTCCGGCGCCGCCTCGGGGCTGATGCAGGCGCTGCAGCAGACGGGCGGCTCGCTCGGGCTGGCCATCCTGATGACGGTCTTCTCGGCCGCCGCGCCGGGACACGGGACGGCCGCCCTGGCCGAGGGCATCAGCGCGGCCGTGGGCGCCACGGCGGCCTTCACCGTGGCGGCGATCGTCGTCACCCTGGCGGCCCGGCGGCACCGAGGCGCGTGACGTCAAGCGCGGCAGTGTCGAGGCGCGCGGCGTCAAAGCGCGGCACCGCAGAATTGCCGCTCAGAGCGTCCTGCGGCGTCAAGCGCGGGACGACCGCTCAGAGTGTCCTGTCGCCGGTCTCCGGCAGGGCCAGCAGGCAGAGCAGGCTCAGCAGGGCCATCGCCGAGACGTACACGCCGACGCCCATCACACCCAGCCCGCCCGCCTGCATGCCGGTGGCGACCAGCGGCGGCACCGCGCCGCCCAGCACGCCGCCGAGGCTGTAGGCGACCGAGGCGCCGCTGTAGCGGTACTCCGTTCTGAACAGCTCCGGCAGGTAGGCCCCCATCGGCCCGAAGATCAGGCCCATCAGCCCGAGCGCCCCGGCCAGCGCGAGCCCGACGAGGACGACCGACCCGGTCTCCATCAGCGGGAACATCACCAGTCCCCACACGATCGCCGCGACCGTGCCCGTTATCAGGGTGCGGCGGCGGCCCAGCCGGTCGGAGACCATCGCGGAGGCCACGGTGCCCGCGGCCATGAAGAGCACCCCGATCATGGTCAGCGCGAGCATCGTGGTCTTCGGGATCTTCAACGTGGCGGTGCCGTAGGACAGGCAGTAGACGGTCGCGGTGTAGAAGAGCGTGTAGGCGACGGTCATCGCCCCCGCGCCGAGGAGCACGCGCCGCCACTGGTGCCGCATCAGCCCGGCGAACGGCACCTTGGCGATCCTGCGCTCGTCCATGGCGGCCTGGAAGACGGGGGTCTCGGAGATCTTCAGCCGGACGTACAGGCCGACGACCACGAGCAGCAGGCTCGCCACGAACGGCAGCCGCCACCCCCAACTGCCGAACTGCCCGTCGCTGAGGACCTCGCCGAGGACGAGGAACAGACCGTTGGCCGCGATGAACCCGACCGCCGGGCCGAGCTGCGGGAACATCGCATACAGCCCGCGCTTGCCCGGCGGGGCGTGCTCGGTGGCCAGCAGCGCCGCGCCGCCCCACTCGCCGCCGAGCCCGATGCCCTGCGTGAAGCGCAGCAGCACCAGCAGCACGGGCGCCAGCACACCGATCGCCGCGTAGCCGGGCAGCAGCCCGATCAGCACTGTCGAGAGCCCCATCACCAGCAGCGACACGACCAGCATGGACTTGCGCCCGATGCGGTCGCCCCAGTGCCCGAAGAGCGCCGAGCCGAGCGGGCGCGAGATGAAGGCCACCGCGAACGTCGAGAACGACGCCAGACTGCCCGCCACGGGGTCCATGCCGGGGAAGAAGGCGGTGTTGAGCACCAGGGCCGCGGCGGTGCCGTAGATGTAGAAGTCGTAGAACTCGATCGCGGTGCCGATGAGGCTGGCGGCCGCGATCCTGGACCGGCTCGGCGCCGCGAGCTGGGGGGAGAACGTCATAGTTGTCTCACTATGCGAACTGACATCTTGTAAGGCGACACGGTGACGCTACCATCCGCGCATTGCCACCTCTGCGGAAGGAACGAACTTGGCCGTCGATCTGGTGATCTTTGACTGCGACGGGGTGCTCGTGGACAGCGAGCCCATCGCCACGCGCGTGGGCACCGCGGCGCTGCGGCGCCTGGGCTGGACGATCGACGAGGCCGAGTACGCCGAACGATTCGTCGGCTGCTCCAACGAGTACTGGGCCGAGCAGATCGGCGAGACCCCGCCCGGCTGGCACGAAGCACTGATCGACGACTTCACCGAGGCCATGCGGGCCGAGCTGTGCGCCGTCGCGGGCATCGAGGCCGCGCTGGACCGGCTCACGGTGCCGAGTTGCGTGGCCTCCAACGGTCGGCACGTCACCATCCGGCGCAGCCTGGAGCTGACCGGGTTGGCCGCCAGGTTCACCGGGCGGGTGTTCAGCGCCGAGGACGTGGCCGAGGGCAAGCCGGCGCCCGATCTGTTCCTGCACGCGGCCGCCACGATGGGGGCGGCGCCGGCGACCTGCGTGGTGGTGGAGGACAGCCCGTTCGGGGTGAAGGCGGCCATGAGCGCGGGCATGCGCTGCCTGGCCTTCGCCGGCGGCCTCACCCCGGTCTCCCGCCTCGAAGGGCTGGGCGCCACGCTCTTCGACGACCCGGCCAAGCTGCCCGACCTGATCAGCGCGCTCGACTGACCCCGTTCTCGTCGAGGTAGTCGCGCCACGAACGCTTCGGGCTCCAGCCCAGCATCCGGTGGGCCTTGGCACACGAGATGCCCGAGGCGTCGGGGCGCGCGAGCGGGCGCAGCTCGATCTGGTCCCCGTGGTACTGCCGCAGGACCGCAGCGAAGTCATGGCCGCCGGCGTTGTCGGGCGAGGCGATGTAGAACACCTCGTGCCCGGGCAGGTCGGATTCGGCGGCCAGGACGATCGCGTCCGCCAGGTCGTACACGTCGATGTAGCTCCACAACCCCGCCCCGATCATCGAGGCGTCGCGCACCTGCGGGCCGAGGTTGCGCTCGTAGTTGCCCTCCCACTGCACCCAGCTCGGCCGCAGCGAGACGCACCTGATGTCGGAGCGGCGCACGGCCGCGTCCATGAGCTGCTCGCCGAAGTGCTTGGCCAGCGCGTACGGGTCCTGCGGCCGGATCGGGTGCTCCTCGTCCACCGGCGCGTAGTCGGGCAGGAACGGCCGCTCGGGGAAGAAGAACCCGGGGACGGTCTCGCTGGAGATGTTCACGAACCTCGGCACGCCCAGCCGCACCGCCGCCTCGACCATGTTGAAGGTGGCCATCAGGTTGTTCTGGAACACCACGTGGGCCGGGTTCGAGGTCGGGTCGGGGATCGCGGCGGCGTGCACGATCGCGTCCGCTCCGTGCGCCACGGCGAACGCCTGGCCGGCGTCGGTCAGCTCGGCCTGCTGGTAGCGGGGCGCGCCGGGCTCGGGACGTTCGAAGACCGGACGGGTGACGTCGACGGCGGTGACCTCGTGTCCCGCCTCGGCCAGGGCCTTGACCGCCGCCCGGCCGACCTTGCCGTGGGCTCCGGTGACAACGACGCGCATGAGCTACTCCTTACTGCGTACTCGGGTAGATTTCGGCCCGGTCGATGGTGATGCCGTAGCCGGTCGAGGCGGCGTTCTTGGTGCCGGCGGGCCTGATCCTAGATGCCGACCGTCGCCACGGTCGACCCGGTGCGGGTCTTGGTGACCTTGAGCTGGGCGGTGATCCTGGAGCGCAGCTCGGCGACGTGGCTGACGATGCCCACGGCCCGGCCGCCGTCGCGCAGCCCGTCGAGGATGTCGAGCACGCCGTCCAGGGTGTCCTCGTCGAGGGTGCCGAAGCCCTCGTCCACGAAGAGCGTCCCGATCTCCGCGCCGCCGGCCTCGGCCGTGACGACGTCGGCCAGGCCCAGGGCCAGGGCGAGCGAGGTGATGAAGCTCTCCCCGCCCGACAGCGTCGCCGGGTCGCGGTCGACGCCCGTCCAGCCGTCGGCCACCCGCAGGCCCAGCCCGCCACCCGAACGTCCCCTCGATCCCGCCGTCTTGCGCAGGTCGTGGCGGAGCAGGTAGCGGCCGGCCGACATGTGGTCGAGGCGTTCGTTCGCGGCGTCCACCACCTGCCGCAGCCGCTCGCCCAGCACGTACGACGACAGCCGCATGTTCCACTGGTTGTCGCTGGAGGTGCCGCCGGCCAGCGCGGCCATCCGCTCGGCCAGCCGGTGCCGGTCGGCCGCGGGCCGCCAGCGTTCGATGTGGGCCGCCAGTTCGGCGTGCAGCTCCTCCAGGCGCCGCGCCCTGGCCGCCGCCCGGTCGTGCCGGCTCGACAGCGTCGTGTACGCCGCCTCCAGCTCGTCCCGCTCGGCCCCGATCGCCGCCAGGTCGGGGGCGGGCTCGGCCGCCGCGGCGACCAGCTCGGGATCGGCCAGCGTGGCGGTGACGGCGGCGTGCTCGTCGTCCAGCCGGCGCAGCAGCTCGGCCCGCCGTTCGCGTTCCGCCGGGCTCCGGTAGGCGGCCTGCGCCCCCGCCACGTCCCCGAACCCCGCCTCGACCGCCGCGTCCTCGGCCGCCCTCTTGGCTCTGCCCAGTTCGTCACCGGCCGCCACCGCCGCCTGCGTCGCCTCCAGCGCCTCGCGCAGCAACTCGGCCTCGTCGCCCAGCCTGGACAGGCGGGCGGCCAGCGTCGCGTCCGCGCCCCGCGCGGCATCCAGCCTGGCGGTCAGCCTCCCGGCGTCTCCGCTCAGCTCCTCATGCCTGGTACGCGACGCAGCCAGGCGCGCCGCCACCCGGCGTGCCCGTTCCTCCAGCTCCTGGCGTTCGCCGGTGAGCTCGGCCACCTCGGCGCCCAACGCGGGTTCCCTGGCGGACGAGGCCCGGAGCCTGCGCAACTCCCCTTCAGCGGCGGCGAGCACCGCCGCCGAATCCTCTCCAGCCACAGCCGCCGCCCTCGGCGCCGTACGTTCCGGCTGGGGCAGGTTCGGCTCTGCGGAGGCAGACGGGACCGACTCCGTGGGGGTGAGGCGGACGCGCAGGCGGGAGCGTTCGCTCTCCAGGTGGCGGTGGTGGGCGCGGTCGGCGGCGAGGGTTTCGGCGATCTCCCTGGCCCGGTCTCGAACCTCTTCGCGTTCGGCCTCCACCCGTTCGAGCGCCGACACCAGGCCGGGCTCGCGGTCCGCCACCGCCCGCAGCCGTGCCAGCTCCTCCTCGGCCGCTTCCATCTGGGTCTCGGCCGTGGACACCTCCAGCCCTCCCGCGGCCTCGACCGCGCCCGCGTGCCGGGACTCCAGGGAGGCGAGCGCGCGTTCCGCGGCCTCGCGGTCGGCGAGCGCGGCTTCGTGCGCGGTCTCCGCCTCGTGCTCGTCGTCGGCCGACGGCGCGCTGGGGGCCGGGGAGGCCGGGTGGGGGTGGTGCTCGGAGCCGCAGACCACGCACGGCAGCCCGTCGGACAGGTCGCGGGCCAGTTCGGCCGCCATGCCGTCGATACGGGCCTGGCGTACGTCGAGCCACCGTTCGCGCAGCGCCTGGGCGTTGTCGACGAGCACCTGGTGGGCCGCCACGGCCGCGTCCAGCTCCGCGGCCAGGGCCTCGCGGCGCTGGGCGGCGTCCAGCGCCGCCCTGGTGGCGTCAAGGTCCGCGGAGGCCGCCGGGATGGCCGCCGCCTGAGCGCGTACCTCGGCCAGGGCCGCACTCGCGTCGGCGATGCGTTCTGGCAGCTCGGCCTCGGCGGCGGCCGCCTCGGCTTCTCGCTGCGCCAGCGTGTCCAGTTCCACCGCCAGCCTGGCCAGCTCCCGGTCGAGCTCGATCAGGTGGGCCGCCGCCTCGCGTACGGCCTCGGCGGCCGGGATCCGCGCCGCGTCCGTCCGGGCCTCGGCCAGCCTGCCCTCGGCCTGCTCGATGAGCCCCGGCAGCAGGGCCAGCCGCGCCGCCACATTCTTGTCGGTGTCGACCAGGTCGGCCAGCTCCCTTTCGACCCGGAGCAGGTCCCGCCGGACCACCGACAGCCTGGCCTCCTCGGTGAGCAGCTCGGACAGTCGCGCGATCTCCGCCTGCCGCTGCCGCTCCAACGCCGCCAGCTCAGCCACCGAGGCCCCGCGCTCAGCCCCCGCCTCTTGAACCCCACGGGCGCCTCTTCGGTTCGGGGCACTGTCCGTTCCGGGATCGGTCGGAAGGTGTCCGGAACGGGCCAGGGCGTCGGCGGCCAGGAGGGGACGGGCGCGGGCCAGGGCGTCGGCGGCCATGGCACGGGCCTTGGCGGCGGCCTCCGAACGTTGCCTGGCCGCCGTGATGAGCGGGATCACGCGGTCGGCCCTGGCGGCGTCGTCGAGGATCGCCTGCAGGTCGGCTCGTTCGTCGGCCCGCTCGTCAAGGGTGCGGCGCAGGGTCAGGGCCTCGGCGTAGCGGCGCTGCCGCTCGGCGAGGGCGGCGGCCCGGTCGAACCGCGAGCGCGCCGCGCGCAACGCCTGTCCGGCTGTGGCCTGCTCCTCAACCGTCCTGGTCACGACGGCACCAGCGGCATCGAGCAACGCCCCCGCCCACCGCAGGGGGTCCGCGTCAGGCGAAAACGGCTCCCCGTCGTGAACGGCATCGGTAGGGGCGATGGTGCGGTCGGGGCCGTGGAGGGTGATCTCCTGGCCAGGTGCCGTCGCCGTCGGGCGTTCCGACTCCGCCTGGAGTTCCGCTCCCGCGGCCTCCTCGACGCGCTTGACGGTGAAGTCGACCTGCTGGTGGAGCTCCTGGGCCTCGCGCCAGGCCAGCTTGCGGTGTTCGGCGAGCCAGGTCTCCGCCTGGGTGAAGACCTTGACCGAGAAGAGCCGTTCGAGGAGCTTGGCCCGGTCTTCGCCCTCGGCGCGCAGGAAGCGGGCGAAGTCGCCCTGGGGCAGCATGGCGACCTGGCAGAACTGGTCGGCGTTCATGCCGAGCAGCCCGCCCACCAGGTCTCCGGCCTCGTCGAACCGGGTCGTCAGGCCCTGCCACTCCGACCCCTGCCACTCCGAGAGCACGACCTTGGCCTTCTCCTCGGTGACCCCCGCGCCCCGGAGTTTGGGTCGCTGCCATGACGGCGAGCGTTGGATGCGGAGTAAACGGCCGCGGATGGAGACTTCGAGCGCGACCGAGGGCCCTGTGGAGGGCGGGGCGTGGTCGCAGCGGAGGCTGCGGGCGCTGTTGCGCTGGCCGGGGACCTGGCCGTAGAGAGCGAAGCAGAGCGCGTCGAGGATCGTGGTCTTGCCCGCCCCCGTCGGGCCGTGGACGAGGAAGAGACCCGCCTCGGCCAGGGCGTCGAAGTCGACCGTCTCGGCGCCGGGGAACGACCCGAACGCCGTGAGCGAGAGCCGGTGCGGCCGCATCTACGCCATCGTCTCCTTCACCCTGGACGCCTCGATCGCCTGTCTTAGCAGGTCTTCCTCTTCAGGTGCGGCAGGCTCGCCGCGTACCTCCCGGACGAAATCGAGAGCCACTTCGGCCTCGGGGCGTCCGCTCACGCGTACGGGCTGGGCGGCGGGGGTGGCGCCGACCGGGTCGAAGGCGAGGGCCAGGGTGTGGGGGAAGCGGGCACGAAGCCGGTCCATGGCGGATTTGGGGCGGACAGCATCGGTAAGGGTGATGTGGAGCCAGTGGTCCTCGAAGTCGGTGTATTTCGGGAACATGAGGAGGTCGTCCAGTTCCCCGCGCAGGCGGGCCACCGGACGCGGGACGGGCGCCGGCACGAACTCCGTGTCCGTCGAGGTGCGCGGGTCGAGGGTGACCAGCCAGGAACCCTTGACGTGGTCGGCCTCCGAGAACGAGTACGCCAGCGGCGAACCCGAGTACCGCACCGTCTCGGCCATCCGCTGCCGCCCGTGCAGATGGCCGAGCGCCACATAGTCGACCCCGTCGAACACCGGCAGCGGCACGTGCGCCACCCCGCCCACGCTGATGTCGCGCTCACTGTCGCTGGCCTGCCCCCCGGTGACGAAGCAGTGGGACAACACCACCGAGGCGCGGTGACGCGCGGCATCGGCCCTGATGCGGGTCATCGCGTGGGAGATCGCCGCCGTGTGGCTGCGGTCGGGCAGCTCCCACCCGGCCCGCACCAGCTCGGGCTCCAGGTAGGGGATGCCGTAGAAGGCCACCCCGTCGACCAGGACGGGCTCCCACGCCTGGTCGGGCGAGGTGCGCACGTGTACGCCCGACGCCTCGAACAACGCCGAGCCGAACCGCAGCCGCAGCGCCGAGTCGTGGTTGCCGCTGATCAGCACCACCCTGGCCCCGGCCGAGCGGAGCCGGGCGAGCGCCTCGTCGAGCAGGGCGACGGCGTCGACCGGCGGCAGCGCCCGGTCGTAGACGTCGCCGGACACGGCCACCACGCCGACCCGCTCGGCCCGCACGGTCTCGACCAGGTGATCGACGAACGCCGCCTGACCCGCGAGCAGGCTCTCGCGGTGGAAGGAGCGACCCAGGTGCCAGTCGGAGGTGTGCAGGATCCGCATGTCGCAGGAAGCTAACAGCTCCCACTGACAAATGCGGCCTCTCCAGTCCCACTGGCCAGGAGTAGGCTGGAAGATCAGCGGGCAAACCATCGCACATGGGGAGGCCAATGCGCACTGGCCGTGGCACCTTGAGCGTCGCCGCCGGTCTGGTGCTGGTGGCTCTTGCGTCGGTCGGATACGTGCTGCCGCCCGCGTTCGATCCGCCGCCGCTCAAGTCCGATCCAGCCTTCCAGGCGATCCCGGCGCAACCGCGGCACGAGCTGCGGCCGGTCGTGGCCGTCGATCCCGTCCACCGGGAGGAGATCTCGGTCGCGGCGGAGGGACAGCGCCTGTTCGGAACGCTCCGGGTGCCGCTGACGCCCGGGCCCCATCCGGCGATGGTGTTCATCTCGGGGTCGGGGAACGGGTCGCGGACGGAGTTCACGCCGCAGGCGGAGTTCCTGTCGAAGGCGGGCGTGGCGACGATCACGTTCGACAAGCGCACGGTCGGCTACAACTTCCGCGACCGCGACTTCTCGCTGCTCGCCGACGACGCCCTGCGCATGGTGGACTACCTGCGTGCCCGCCCCGAGGTCGACCCGGCGCGCGTCGGGCTGTGGGGTGTCAGCGAGGGCGGCTGGGTGGTGCCGATCGCGGCGGCCAAGAGCGCGGCGGTGGGGTTCGCGGTGCTGGTCTCCTCCCCGAACGTCTCCCCGCTGCGTCAGGTCGCCTGGGCGCTGAACGAGCAGTTAATCCGCCTGCGCGCGCCGATCGGCGCCCGCGACCTGCTGACCAGGGCGATGGGCGGGGTCGGCTTCAACTTCCTGCGCTACGACGCGATGCCCGCGCTGAGCCACATCGACCAGCCCGTTCTGGCGTTCTACGGCACCACCGACCCGTCGATCCCCTTCGTCGAGTCGACCAAGGCGCTCGTCACGGCCCTCGACGAGGCCGGCAACGACGACTACACGATCCGCTTCATGGCCAAGGGCGATCACGCCATGCGGGTCAACGGCGGCGAGTTCACCGCCGGCTACCTGGAGACCCTCGCCAACTGGATCCTCGGGCTGCCCGCCACGGCCAAGCCGTCGGTGCACCTGGCGGGCGCGACGCCGGTGCAGCGGTTCGAGGCGAGCGACGTGCCTGCCGCCCCCTGGTACGCGGGCGGCACGATGCTGGGGCTGACGATCTGCCTGACCGCCGTCGGCTACGTCGCGGGCCCCGTGGCCGCCATGGTCGTGCGTCTGCGCGGCCGCCACCACCTCGCCGCCGACACCCACGCCAGGCTCTGGCCGCCGATCAGGCGCAGGCTGAGACGCATGGTCTGGACGGGGCTGGGCCTGCTGGCCTCGGTGGTGGCGTTCATCATGCTGCTGGTGCTGTTCTCGGTCAACCAGGCCGGCGCCTGGCCCGCGGTGCTGGCCGGCTGGCTGGTCGTGCGCGTGCTGGCCGTGCTCATGCTGGTCCAGGAGGTCACGGCGGTGGCGGCGTTCGTGTCGGCGCTGCGCGAGGGCCTGCTGCCGAGCCGCTGGCAGCATGTGGCGGTCGCGGGCGTGCTCGGCGGGACCGGCCTGCTGCTGGTGGCGGCGGCCTACTACGGGCTGTTCTCCTTCCCGTGGTGAACGCGGGCCCGTCCCGGCTACGTCTGGTGGACGTAGGCGTTCATCCAGCGGTCGAGTTCGGCGAAGACCTGCTTGCGCACCGGTTCGGCCGACAGCACCAGGTCGTGCAGGCCGTCGGTGATGCGCACGCATGTCACGTGGGGGCCGAGCGAGGTGGACCAGCGGGCGATGTGCTCGGGATCGAGGACGATGTCGGCAGAACGCGCCTCGGGGACGAAATCGCGCACTCGGAGCCCCGCGGAGGCGGCGAGCACGAGGACGGGCACGTCCACCGCGAGGCCCGCGTGCAGCCGCCGCTGCGCGCGCCGGATCGCGGCCAGCCACATGGCGTGCACCGAGAAGCCCTTGAGCGGCTTGAGCTCCAGGTCGTAGTCCCATTCGCCCTGCTCGGTGCGGTGCAGGGTCTGGCCGTAGACGGTGCTGGAGCTCAGCGGGAGCGCCCGGCGGGTGTAGGACAGCGGTGTCTGGAGCAGGTCGGCGGCCACGCGCATCGGGCCTGGCACGTTCAGGTCGAAGAACGGGCTGTTGAGCGCGAGCCCCTGCACCAGGCCCCGGCCGCGGACGCGGTCGGCCCACAGGGAGGCGATGAGGCCGCCGGTCGAGTGGGCGTTGATCGTCAGCTCGTCGTGGTCCTGCCTGACGATGCGGACGGCCTCGTCGATCTCGGGGAAGTAGTCGGTGACGCTCCTGATCAGGCCCCTGGTCTGGTGCGGCAGCAGCGAGCGGCCGTATTTGCGCAGGTCGAGGGCGTAGAAGTCGATGCCGCGCTGCACATAGTGCTCGGCCAGGTGATCCTGGAAGAAGTAGTCGGTGAATCCGTGCAGGTAGAGCACCGCCCTGCGCGTGGGGGAGGCGGCCCTTCTGGTGACGAGCGTCGCGACGACCTCGCCCTCGAAGTCGTCCGGCAGGTGCAGCACGGTGATCTCGTACATGTCAGCCACGATAGGGATTGTCCCGCCATGACGGCACACCGGGCGACAGATCCTCGCTCGACTCCCCGCGCATCGCAAAGGTGAAGGCGTTCGGCCGCTCAGGGCGCTTCAATGTCACCGTGGCGATGCGATCGGTTGCGCCGTACTCGATCTCAGAGACGCCCATGCCCGGAATTTTATTCTGTCGCTGATGTTCACTCTCCCATAAAGACATATTTCGTATTCGGCACGTAGGCTGCCCCCTCAATCGGCCTACGGTTGGACCAGCGGGGAAACGGGGAAGGCGTGCAGCAGGCGAAGAAACCGGTGAGCGCGGCAGCGGTCCTCGGCTGGCTGGTGCTGTCGGCACTGGCACCGGGCTCCGCGCACCTGCGTGCCGGCTGGCGCAAGACCGGTCTCGTCCTCCTCTGCGTCTACGCCGCGTTCCTCCTGGCGCTGCTGGCCGTGGGCCTGAGCGTCCCGTTCGACAGCCTCATCGGCTCGCTGACCGAGAACTCCTGGCTGACCGCGATCATGGTGGGCGCCGCCGTGCTCGGGCTGGCGTGGTTCGCGCTGGTCGTGCACTCGTTCGTGGTCCTGCGTCCCGGACGGCTGCCGCAGGGCGGGCAGATCCTCACCGGCACGCTCGCCGGGCTGCTGGCCGTTGTCGTGGTGGTGCCGTTCGGGGTCACCGCCCAGTACGTGTGGGCCTCGCAGGAGCTGATCAACAACATCTTCAAGGAGACCCCGGCCGACCCCGACTCCCCGCCCGTGGCCCAGCCCAAGCCGGACGACCCGTGGGCGGGCCGGCAACGGGTCAACATCCTGCTTCTCGGCGGCGACGCCGACGACAACAGGACCGGCGTGCGCACCGACAGCATGAACCTGGCCAGCGTCGATGTGAAGACCGGCAACACCGTGCTGTTCAGCCTGCCGCGCAACCTGGAGGAAGTGCGTTTCCGCCCGGGCACGCCGATGGCCCAGCGTTTCCCCAACGGTTTCCGCCTGCCGCCCGACCCCGGCGGCGGGCGCAGCGACCTGCTCAACAGCGTCTGGGAGTACGCCGACGCCCACCCCGAGATCTTCGGCGGCAAGCAGCACCAGGGCCCCAAGGTCCTCATGGAGACGATCGGCCACACGCTCGGGGTCAAGGTCGACTGGTACGCCCTGGTCAACATGTGGGGCTTCGCCCGCCTCATCGACGCGATCGGCGGCATCACGATCAACGTCGAGAAGGACGTGGTGTTCGGCAAGTACAACGAGGGCCTGGTCAAGGCCGGCACCCGCAAGCTGAAGGGCGCCGACGCGATGTGGTACGCCCGCTCGCGCACCTACAGCGACGACTTCACCCGGATGCGCCGCCAGCGGTGCGTGCTCGGCGCGATCCTCGAGCAGTCCGACCCGGCCACGGTGCTGACCAGGTTCAACAGGATCGCGGTGGCCACCAAAGAGCTGATCAGGACCGACATCCCCCGGCCGATGCTGGCCCACCTGGTGCCGCTCGCCCTCAAGGTCAAGGAGGCCAAGGTGTCGAGCGTGCAGTTCGTGCCGCCGCTGATCAACACCGGCTACCCCGACTGGGCGAAGATCCGCGACATCGCCGCCAAGGCCATCCGCGACGCCTCGGGCGCCAAGCCGGCCGTGGCGGCGACCGTCTCGGCCGCTCCGACCCCGGACGGCGAGGCCGAGGCCAGCCCGTCGCCGACGAAGTCTCCGAAGAAGCCGCAGCGGACGAAGCAGCCGGGCCAGGACAACCCCGTTCAGGGCATCACCGAGGGCTGTGCCGGCGCCCTGTGACGGTGGTGACGATCCGGCCCACCGGGATGCCGCCGCCGAGCACGTCCACGCGCGCGAAGTCCTCGGCCGCCGTCACGTCGCACCCCATCAGGCGCAGCACGTCCAGCGCGATGGCCGTGGTGGCGCGCGGGCTGCCGTCGATGACCTTGACCGCGACCGTGTGCCCCGACTCCAGCGCCGCCACCAGCACGCCTTCCGCGCCGCCCTTCACCAGCGCGCCTGGCAGGGCCCGCATCAGGTCGGTGTTCTGGTGGCCGGTGCCGCCGACGTACTCGGGGTGCGCGCGCATCGCGTCGGCGACCTGGCGCGGGGCGCTGCCCGGCGCGGCCAGCACCAGGGCCTGCACGGCCCGTGCCAGGCCCGTCAGCGACAGCCCGAACAGCGGCGCGCCGCACCCGTCCACGGCCACGTGCGCCGACTCCTCCCCCGCCAGCTCCTCGGTGACCGCACGAACCCGCCGCTGCAGGGGGTGGTCGGCCGACAGGTAGGCGGGCACGTCCCAGTCGTTGGCCACGCAGGCGGCCAGCATGGCGGCGTGCTTGCCCGAGCAGTTCATGCGCTCGCGGGAGACGCCCGCGCCCTGCCTGATCAGCTCCTCCATGGTGGCCCTGTCCTCGGGCCAGGACGGCGGGCAGGCCAGCGCGTCGAAGCCGAGGCCGTAGTCGTCGAGGATCTCGCGCACCAGGCGCAGGTGGAAGTCCTCGCCCGTGTGGCTGCCCGCCGCGATCGCCAGCCTCGGCCCGGCCAGCGCGGCGCCCGCGATCAGGCAGGCCAGTGCCTGGAACGGCTTGGCCGACGAGCGCGGCAGCACCGGCGCCTCCACCGGGCCGAGCGCCACCTCGGCCCGGCCCGACGGGTCCAGGCCGACGGCGCTGCCGTAGTGGACGCTCTCGACGAATCCCGAGCGGACCACCTCGGCCAGGGTCGGGAGCTGTTCAGGCACCTGCGGTTCTCCTTCTGAGGGTGACGGACTGGCGGGCCTCCAGCGTGCGGGCCAGCTTGGACAGCGACGCGTTGACCACGAGGTAGATCAGCGCGACGACCAGGAACGTCTGGATGAGCAGGCCGTTGAAGGCGGCCAGGACCTTGCCGCTGTAGAGCAGTTCGCCGTAGCTGACGACGAAGCCGAGCGAGGTGTCCTTGAGCAGGCCCACCGACTGGCTGACGATGGACGGCAGCACCCGGCGGGCGGCCTGGGGCAGCACGATCAGCCGCATCGCACGGAACCTGGTCAGGCCCACGGCCAGGCCCGCCTCCATCTGGCCGCGTTCGACCGCGTTGATGCCGGCGCGGAAGATCTCGGCGAAGGCGGCCGCGTTGGACACCGTCAGGGGCACGACCAGTTTCCAGAACAGCGGCAGGTCCATGCCGTAGCGGGGCAGCGCGAACAGCACCACGTACACCAGCAGCAGCGCCGGGATGACCCGGACCACCTCGACGTAGGCGGCGGCAGGGCGGCTCACCCAGCGGCGCGGCGAGAGCCGTCCCAAGGCCAGGAGCAGGCCGAGCGCCATGGACAGCGCCGCCGAGACGACGGCCGCCAGGAACGTGGACCACAAGCCTGTCAGGAGATATCGCCACATGGGCCAGGTCGTGTACGGCTGCCAGCGGACCGCGTCGAGTTGCCCGTTGGCCGCGAACTGCCGCACGGCCAGGGCCACCAGCGCGACGGCGGCCAGCGTGCCGAGCACGGTCGCGATCCGCACGCGCCGCCGCGCCTTCGGGCCCGGCTCGTCGAACAGGGCGGTGGAGCTCATCTCAGGATCACCAGCCTGCGTTCGAGCCGTCCCGTCACGAATCCGGCGGCGGCGGCGATCAGGGCGTAGGCCAGGCCCGCGCCCACGAAGATCGGGATGGGCTGGGCCTCGACGAGGTTCACCCGGTGGGCGGCGGCCGTCAGGTCGACGACGCCGACCGCGGCGGCCAGGGCCGTGTTCATGGTGGTGGCGATGAAGATGTTGCCGATCGGCTGCACGACCGTGCGCAGCGCCTGCGGCAGGATGACGTGCCGCAACGACTGGCCGAACGTCAGCCCGATCGCCCGCGCCGCCTCGCCCTGCCCCTTCTGGACCGAGTTCACGCCCGAGCGCAGGGCCTCGCAGATGTAGGCGGCCTCGTAGACGGCGATGACCACGACGGCCGTCGTCATCAGGTCGGCCTTGAGGCCGATCTCCGGCAGGCCGAAGAAGGCCAGCACGAGCAGCACCAGCAGCGGCAGGTTCTGGAACGTCTCCACGTAGGCGGTGCCGAGGGCGCGCAGCACCCGTACCGGGCTCACGCGCAGGGCGCACACCAGAGCGCCCAGCACCGCCGCGCCCGCGAACGACGCGGCGGTGAGCTGGATCGTCACGATCAACCCCTGCCACAGCTCGGGCAGGTGATCGAACAGAACGGACATCAGGACCCCGGCACGGAGCCGATCTGGGGCGGCTGGGGCGCCTCACCCGTCACGACGGTGCCGATGGAGTTCTTCCAGATCTCCTGCCACGCCCCGGCGTCCTGCATCTTCTTCAGCCAGGCGTTGGTGAAGGACTTGAACGCGTCGTCGCCGTGCTTGAGCCCGATCCCGTACGGGTCCTGGGTGAAGGGCTTGGTCACGATCTCGATCGACGGGTCCTTCTTGGCGTCGGCGATGAGGATCGTCTCGTCCTGGACGTAGGCCACGCCGCGGTCCTGCTTGAGCGCCTGGACACATTCGGGATCGCTGCCGAACGTGATGATCTCCGCCTGCGGCGCCAGCTTCTTGATCGCCGGGATGGCCGGGGTGTTCGCGCCCGCGAGGACCTTCTTGCCGTTCAGGTCCTGCGGCTTGGCGATGCCCGTCGTGCCCTTCTTCACCGCGATCGTCAGACCGGAGGTGTAGTAAGGGCCCGCGAACGCCACCTGCTCGGCCCGTTCCTCGGTGATCGTGTACGTCTGGAAGACGACGTCCACGGTGCCGTTGGCCAGCAGCGCCTCCCTGGTCTCCGACGCCGAGTTGACGATCTTGACCTTGGGCTCGCCCAGGATGTACTTGGCCAGCGCCTTGCCCATCTCCGCGTCGAACCCCTCGACCTGGCCGGTGACCGGGTTCTGCTGGGAGAGCAGGGGCGCGTCCAGCGAGCCGCCCACGAGGAGCTCACCGCGCTGCTTGATCTTCTCCATGGTGGAGCCGGGCAGGATGTCGGCCGCCGCCGCGACGGGCGCCTTGGCGAGAACGTCGCTCTTGGGAGCCGCGCCTGGCACGGCCGGGCTGCTCGACTCGCCGCAGGCCGCCAGGGCTAACACGGAGACGGCGGCGACAGCGACAAACCTCTTCATGAAAGGTCACTTCCTTCGATTTCGAAGATAAGCCGGACCGTAGTGGGAGATTTCGTAGCAAGTCAATACGTTGTCGGCTGAAGTCCAGACATGGTAGGTATCTCCCATGAACCAGCGGCTGCCCGTGCAGGGGGCACAGGGCGACCTGCTGCGACTCGTCGCCACCGGCAGGGCCGAATCACGCGCCGAGCTGGCCCGCTTATCCGGCCTGGCCGCCTCCAGCGTCTCCCTGCGCGTCGAGGAGCTCATCGACGCCGGGCTGCTGGCCGAGGAGGGCTCGGGCACCTCGCGCGGCGGCCGGCGCCCCCGCCGCCTGCGACTCTCCTCCGGAGCCGGCGTGCTGGCGGTCGCCGACCTGGGCTCCCACCACGTACGCCTCGGCCTGCTCGACCTCAGCGGCGCCCCGCTCGTCATCGAGGAACGCGGCTGCGAGATCGCCGACGGCCCGCAGGCCACCCTGGACGCCATCGCGGACGCCTTCGACGAACTCCTGGCCGAGCACGTGCCACCGGGGACGCCGTTGCGCGGCGTCGGAACCGGCATCCCCGGCCCCGTGGACCCGGCCACGCTCCGGGTCGTGACGCCGTCCCGCATGCCGGGCTGGAACGACTTCCCCGTCGCCGACCACCTCGCCGCCCGCTACGACCTGCCCGTCCTCGTCGAGAACGACGCCAACCTGATGGCGGCGGGCGAGGCCCGCTGGTGGCCGGAGCGCGAGAACCTCATGGTCGTCAAGGCCGGCACGGGCATCGGCTGCGGCGTCGTCGTCAACGGCCGCCTACACAGGGGCAGGGGCGCCGCCGGGGACATCAGCCACGTACGGGTCCTGTCGGACGACTCGATCCTGTGCGCCTGCGGCCACCCCGACTGTCTGGAGGCCCACGCCAGCGGCGCCGCCCTGATGTCGGTCCTGCGCGGGTCCGGCATCGAGGTGGCCCGCACGGCGGACGTCGTCACCCTCGTCAACGACGCCGTCCCCGAGGCCACGAGCCTGGTACGCACCGCCGGCCGCCGCATCGGCGAGGTGCTGACCGTGCTGGTGAACTTCTTCAACCCCGACGTCGTCGCGGTCGGCGGCAGCCTGTCGGCGGCCGAGCCCCTGATCACCTCGATCAGGGCGGCGGTGTGGGAGCGCTGCCTGCCGCTGGCCACACGGGACCTGGAGATCGCCCCGGCGCGGGCGGGCAGGGACGCGGCGCTGCTCGGCGCCGGCGCCCTGCTCCTGGACGCCGCCCTGACGGGACGCTGAATCCGGTATCCCGTCGGGGGAAACTGTGCGAAGGTTCTGCGGAAGATCACGCGAACCGGGGGTGGGTGTGGAACAGTCGCGATCAGGGCGGGTTTCGTCCATCGGGAGCGTCGCGGAGGAGCGCCGGTGACCCGCGACACGGCAGGGCCCCTGCGGCCGCTCCTGGCCGACGAGCTCCCCGAGGCACGCCGGACGCTGCTGGCGATGTACCAGCGGGTGCGCAGGTACGCGGTGCCGATGTGGATGATCGAAGCCGCGACCGAGCGGCGGCTGGCCGGTGACGCGGCGGGCGCCTGCGCGGTGGCGGGCATCGACCTGGACATCGACTTCGCGAAGGTGGCGCAGGAGTGCGGCCAGGAGACCGCCGACGAGATCGCGGAAGATCTGCGGCATTTGGCCCCCGACCTGCTGCGCTGGCACCTGCCCCGCGTCCTCGACCCACCGGGCGGGGTCTGGAACTGGAGGGGTGTGCTGCGCCGGTACCCCGCAGGCGCGAACCTGCAGGTGGACCGGGCGTGGAAGGAACCGCTGCGGCTGACGCTGCAGGTGCGGACCAAACGGTCGGGAGAGGCGGTGTTACCGGACCGGGGAACGTGGAACTATCACCTGCACCGGTCCTACTGGGACGCCCGGCACACCGACGAGCTGCGGGAACGCTGCGGCGGGACGGACCGGATCCCGTTCTTCCACGCCGACGGCCGCCCGCTGGACCTGGCCGAGCTGCCCGGCGGGCCACGTCCGGACGATCCGGTCGCCACCGTGGAGTGGCTGACCATGCTGTGGGACCAGGGCCGCACCGGCGAGGCCCTGGCGGCGTGCGGAATCACCCTCGCCCCTGGTGAGCGGGACACCTGGCCGGACCGGCCGCAGGTGGCGGTGGAACGGCTGGTGGCCGAGGCTCGCCACGTCCTCGACCACGGCGTGCCCGAGCCGCGCTTGGTGACCCCGCCCCGGCGTCGTGAGCCGACGGTGTGGGTCGATAGCAACGACGAGACGCGGCCCTTCACCGATCTGGAATTGACGTTCGGCCGTTCCGGCGGGGTCACGGTGCGCCGCCGAAACCGCCCGCTCGGCGAAGAGCTGATCGTGACCCTCGCCGAGTACCGTCATCCGGCCGACTTCGACCTGCTGCGGTTCGGATACCTGCGACCGGACGACCTGCACCCGCTGGTCTGCCGGGCACTGTTCCCGGCGCGCGACCCGGCCGCCGGCAGCGGGCCGCCGCCCCCGGCGTCGTCCGCCGACGACGGGGAGCTGCTCGAACGGGCCTTCCACGGTGACACGCCCGGCGTGATGGCGCTGCTGGATGCCGGGTCAGACCCGAGGACCCGCAACGAGGCGGGCGAGACACTGCTGCACCTGCTGGTCCGCCTCGACCACGAAGCGCTGCTGCCCCGGCTGCTCGCCGCCGGGCTGGACGTCAACACGGTCGACGCGCAGGGGCACACCCCGCTGCACGCCGCGGCCGAGTGGTTGTCCGCGCGGCGGCAGGCCGACGACCTGATCGACCGGCTCATCGACGCGGGCGGCATCGACGTGTGCGGGCAGCGGGGAGTGACGAGCTGCTTGGGAAGCGACGTCACCCGGACACCGCCCCCGCCGGAGGACGCCGTCTGGCAGTTGCGGCCACCGCCGACCGCGGAGAAGCTCGCGCGGCTGCGCAAGAAGGCGAAGCGGGGCCGCTACCGCTCCCTGGTCAATCTGGCACGAGGGCTCTACCTCACGGGGCACGGCCCGCGCGAGGTGCTGGCCGAATGCTTCGGTGTCGCCTTCCCCGAGGAGTTCTTCGCACTCGCCGAGCACCTGCCGCCGGCCGGCCACGACCCCGAGGACTTCGAGCACCACGCCTGGAAGCTGGCCGTCCCACCCGACCGGGGCGGCCCGGTCGCGCCGAGCTCTGAACCCTTCGGCGACCTCGACGACGACTACAACGACGAGATGGTACTCAAGCGCGATCGAGACCTGATCCCGCTGGTGCGGCTGAGCGACCGCCGCACCGAGTACGGCGGCCTCACCCTGTGCTACCGGTCGAGCGAGCTCACCTCCGGCCGGACGACGGTCTTCGGGGTCGACATCCTCGGCCCGGACGAGGAGGTGGAGCGGTGCGGCCCGTCCCTGCTCGCGGTGCTGCGGGAACACCACGCCGCCGTCATCGATCGGCTGGAGGCGACGGAGCTCGACGACCCGCAGCGGCTTACTGACCACCGCGCGGCGCTCGACCAGGTCAAGGCCCTGATCGGGCCCGACGACGACCACGCGCCGACGACCAGGCGGGCCCCGGCGACGGCGACGCTGAGGGCACGGGCGTCGCGCGGCGACTACCGCTCGATGAGCCGCCTGGCACGAGCGCTGTACGCCACCGGGCTGGGCCCGCGCGAGGTGCTGGCCGAATGCTTCGGGGTCGCGCTCCCCGAGGAGTTCTTCGTGATCGTCGAGGCGAACCCCCACGACGCGGTTCCAGGGCATGTGACCAACCTGCCGTGGGAGCTGGCCGTCCCGCTCGACCGGGGTGGTCCCTTGGTACGGCCCTCGCCGATGATGTGGCGGCCCGAGCGGCGGATCTTCGCCTGGGACCCCGACCTCGTCCCGCTCATGGCGCTGTACGGCGACGCCCGGATCGACCACGGCGCGAAGACACCGCAGCCGTGGGTGCCCCACGGCAACCTGATCCTCTGCTACCGCCTGAGCGAGCTCGCCGCCGGTCGGAGCACCGTGGTCGGCGTCCCGTGGCGGCGGACCGATGAAGGCGGCGAACTGTCCGTCAGGCCCGGCGGCCCTTCCCTCCTCACGGTCCTGCACGAGTACCTCACCGCCCTGCACCACCTGGACGAATGGGAATTCATGCAGCCGTGGAACTGGGGTGCGGGCTCCATCGACGACACGACGGTGGAGGAGTCGCGCGAGAGCGTGGAGGAACTCGAAGCGCTCCAGCGCCGCCTGAGTGTGCGCACGAGGCCGGCCGGGGAATGAGGTGATCCTCCCGGGCGGGTAAAGAACGCCCCGCGCCCCGGTGGCGGCGCGGGGTGCGGCGCTCGGCGTTGTGATCTCCTGGGCGCAGTTCGCACACCACGTCAAGGAGGTACGCATGCACCGCCATGCCCACCTGTTCGCCATCGCCGCCCTGATCATGGCCGTCGACCCGCTCAACCCGATCGCCGTTCCCGGCTCCCTCATCGGCATCGCCCAGGGTGTCCGCGACGTCGTCACCAGCATCACTCACCCTGCCTCGTTCTTCGAAAGCGCGGACGACGACGAGATGCCGATCTGAGCCCCTTCTCCCGCACCCGTTGAACCGGATGCGGCCGCAAACGCGTACAACCCTCCGACAAGCGCACGGAGGGAGTGCGTCATGGGCGTGCCGGCCGGATGGCAGGTACTGGGGCTGGCCGACGACCCGGCCCCGGGCGACCCTGACCAGGTGCGGGTGCTCGCCCGCCGACTGCTCGACCAGGCGGAGCTGGCCGACGACAACACGGCCAGACTGAACACGGTCTCGGGAAACAGCTCGGCGCTGCGGATGCGCGGCGACTACGCGGCCCCGTACACCGAGGCCCTGAGCGGGCTCCCCGCCGAGCTGGCCAAACTGGGCAAGGCATACCGGGGCGCCGGAAACGCGCTCATGACCTACGCGGGCACCCTGGACCAGGCCAAAACCCAGGCCGGCACCGCCCTGCGCCAGGGCCAGACCGCCGACGCCCAGTACCAGGGGGCGTTACGCGAGGTCCGCGCCCACCTGCCCGCCGCGGCCGGGCTGCGTTCCCTCCCCGACGTGGAGCACGCCGTCTCCGCCGCCGCCCCGGCCGTCCAGGCATCGGTACGCCCGGCGGTGCAGCGGGCCAGAACCGCCGACGCCGACCGCGCACGAGCCCGCCGCGTTGCCGACGAGGCGGCCCGGCTGCGCTCGGACGCCGAGACGCGGGCGGTCGAGGAGATCACGCAGGCACTCGACGGCAGCGGCATCCGCGACAAGTCGTGGCTGGCCAAAGCCTGGGACACGGTCTCGACGCCGTTCCGCTCCTGGGATGACTTCGTGTCGTTCGCCGGGAAGGTGGCCCTGGTCGCCGGGATCGCCGTACTGATCGTCGGCACCGGCGGTCTGGCCGGAGCACTTCTGGCCGGGGCGGCCATCGCCGCCGGAGCCGTGGTGTTCGCCGACTCGCTCAACAAGTACCGCGAGGGCAGATCCAGCCTGGGCGAGGTCATCCTGAACGGGCTCGGGATGCTGCCGGGAGGCAAGAGCGCGGGACTGCTGGCACACGGGATGGTGGCGGCGGGCGGGCTGCGCGGGATGGCGGCGGCGGTACGCGCCGGCCTGGGCCGCCTCCTCGGCCGCGGCCTCCGCCCGACCCCTCAGACCCGCGCCCTGTCCGAGGCCCCGTCACGCCTGGAAAGAGTGGGCAACCCCTTACCGCGAGACTTCACGACGACCCGCGGCCGGGACGGCCTGATCGACACGGTTAACGGGCGACCGGTAAACGAGTTCGTGCAGGACATCGCCACACAACGCAATGACCTCTACCAGGAATTGCGGCAGACCGACCCCGGCAACTTCACCAAGCGGCTCACCGGGAGAATGCATTCGATCGCCTTCGACCGGCGAACCGGAGAGCTCTTTGAGGCCGACAACCGGACGATCCCCCACGACGTGCCCACCGATTTACATCCCACCTTGCAGAAACCGCTCGACGACATGGTCGACTACGCCGATCGCAATCCGGCGGCCTACGACTACGGAGGAGGGCGCCGGGGCGGATTCCCCCACGTCGACTTCCCAGGAACGCACTCGGAAGTGGTGGCGACCAACAAGGCCCTTTGGGCTCGGGAGGCGATCGGCGCCCCCACCGGCGAGGCCCACCTGTCCGAGATCGTCATCGACAACCGGCGCCTGTTCGGCGGCGGCACCGGACTACCCGCTCCCTGCTGCCCCAACTGCACCCATATTCTGGGGCCCATCGACTCGATTCCCGGCAAGGAGGCGTGACCGTGCTCAGGGTGCTGCTTGATGACACCGATGAGACCACCGATGGCAGGGTCACCTACAACGGAGAAGTGCTCACCGGTGTCACCGTCGAAAACTTTCCCGACGGCACGCTCCTCGCCGAGACGTATTACACGAGCGGCGTCCAGGACGGCCCGGAACGCCAATTCACGCACGATGGCCGGTTGACAGCCGAGAACATCTACGACTTCGGTTCCACCGTGCAAGAGCGGGAGTGGCACTCAAACGGCCGGCTCGCCCGCGAAAAGCACCTCCGCAACGGCCGGGTCGTGAGCGAACAGCGGTGGGACGAGAACGGCGACCCCACGGGCTGAGGGCGGCGGAAAGCGGCCCGCCACCCGTCTAGGTACGAAAAGAGTCTTTGGCGAACCGCCGCAGCCGCGCCTCGTCGACGTCGTGCCCCAGCCCCGCCTGGGTCAGCGGGACGGCGATGACTCCGCCGTCGGCCCCCACGATCGGGGTGACGATCTGGTTCTGGCGCGGCGGCTGCGTGACGTCGCACGGCAGCGTGCAGCCGGGCAGGCTGGCGACCGCGACCGTCGCCGCCCTGGCCAGCCCCGCGCCCTGGCCGCCGGCGCACTGGATGTCCCAGCCGGCCGCCACGGCCCGGTCGTGGGCGCGGCGGACTTCGGTCAGTGACGGGAACGTGGCCGGCCGTAGCAGCAGGACCTTGGCCGCCCGCAGCGTCAGGTAGTCGTCCAGTTCGGCCGTCGAGCCGATCTCGACCGCGACCGAGGCGGTCACCTGGTCCTGCAGCGAGGCGTGTGTGGAGGCGTCGGTGACGGCGAAGGGTCGTTCGATGACTTCCAGGCCGTAGGAGTCGAGGGCGACGAGCTGTCCGAGCTCGGTGTAGGCGTTGCCGCAGTCGACGGCCAGGGTCAGGGCGGGGTAGGCGTTCCGTACCGCCCGTACGGGCTCGACGTCCCATCCGGGCCGCACGTCCAGCGTGACGTGCCCGTAGCCGGCGCAGACCTGCTGGTTGACCCGGGCCACGAGGCTTTCGACGGACGGGTCGGGCGTCAGCCGCACGGTGGCCATGAGCGAGGTGCGGGTGCCGCCGATGGCCTCCGCGAGCGGCATGCCCCGCATCCTGGTCCACAGGTCCCAGCAGGCCATGTCCACGGCGGATTCGCCGCTGGGCACGGCGTCGGGATGTTCCCAGTCGACGCCGATGAGCAGGGCGGCGAGCGATTCCTCAAGTTTGGACCAGGTTTTGGGCGGTGGGGAGGTCGCCTCGCCCCAGCCGGTCATGCCGCCTTGGTCTGTGAGCTTCACCAGCAGGGTCTCCGACCGCCTGCCGAACGGCAGGACCAGCCGGAAGACCTCAAGCTCCCGCACTCGCGGCATGTGCCCCCCTTTATGACGCGGTCGTCTCCATAGTGCCCGCTGCGTGGGCACGGACCAAACGCGGGGCGATGAGGAAGGCGACGGCCGCGAGGGCGGAGGCGAAGCCGAGGCCGACGGCGTAGTTCGCGCCGGCGGCGGTGAACAGGGCGCCGCCGGTCGCGACGGCCATCACAGTGAACACCGACTCACCGACGCCCACGGCCGCGCTGTTCTGCCCCTCCTCCCCCTTTGCCGACATCTCCAGCACCAGGACGGACACCGTGGGGTGCAGCGCGCCGATGCCGAGCCCGGCGATGCCCATGCCCACGTAGGCCAGCGCGATCGGGACGGAGTCGATCAGCACGAGCGACACCAGGGAGATGCCGACGGTGATCATGGCGGCGCCGCCTCGGATGGCGGTCACGGTGCCGATCGTGCCGCGCCCCTTGAGCCAGGAGCCGGTGGACCAGCCGAGCGCTCCGATCGTCAGGACGATGCCCGCGCCCGTGGGGGTCAGGCCGCGCTCGTTGATCAGCATGAGGGGGATGAGCACCTCGGCGGCCGTCAGAGCGCCGAAGGCCAGGCCGCGCAGCACGGGCGCGGTCGGCAGTCCTGGGGCGGCTCTGAGCGCGCCGGGCAGCAGCAGCCTGGGCAGGGCGACGGCCAGCAGGACGACGCCGGCGAGGAGGAGGGGCAGTCCGGCGAGCTTCAGCGCGCTGCCGTACTGGATGAGCGCGGCGGCGACGGCGGTGAGCGTCGCCCAGGCGAGTTTGCGGCCGAGGCCGGGGGCGGGCCGGGCGATGCCGCTGTCCAGGGCCCGGCCCGTGGTGCCGTGCCAGAGCAGCAGCGCGGCGGGGACGACGATCACGCAGACGCCGAGGAAGATCCAGCGCCAGTCGACGCGCTCGACGACGAACCCGGCGATCGCGGGGCCGACCATCGACGGCACCACCCAGGCGGCCGAGAACAGGGCGAACACCTTGGGGTGCAGCTCTGGCGGGTAAACCCTGGCGACCAGGACGTACAGCGCGACCTGGATCAACCCGGCTCCGAGCCCCTGCACGAACCGGCCCGCGACCAGCACCTCCATGGTCGGCGCGAACCCGGCCAGCAACAGCCCCGCGATGAACGCCGCCACGCCCGCCGCGAGCGGCTGCAGCGGGCCGCGCACGTCGCCCCATCGGCCGCCCAGCACCGTCGCGATCACGCTGGCCGCCAGGGTGGCGCTGAAGGCCAGGTTGTACAGGGGCAGGCCGCCGAGTTCGCGGGCCACGACGGGCATCGCCGTGGCCACCGCCATGGCCTCGAAAGCCGTCAACATCACCAAGGCGATCAGCCCGATGCTGAGCGCCCGGTATTCCTTGGACACCACGCCGGCCACGGGCCGTTCTGCAGTCGTTGTCGTCATGCTCGGCAAGCTATGGCGAAGTACCGGGCGGCACATCGGGCGACAGCCCTAGGCAATTGGGCCTAATGCCCTGTCTGACGTCCTGGCGGCATGCGCGTCTCGATGCCGTCGAGCAGCAGTTCCAGGCCGTAGCGGAAGCGTTCCTCGCCGTCGTCGGCGACGAGGTCGTCCACATGCTTGCTCACGTGCGGGAACCGCCCCGGCGGAAGCGACCGGTAGTAGCCGGCGATCTGGCCGACGAACGACTCGAAGTACTCCTGTCTGTCGGTCATGCCCGCCGCGCGCATGCGGGCGTAGTGCAGGGAGCCCTCGTAGGCGTCGCCGACGATGTAGAGGGAGAGCCGGTCCATCGACAGGGACGCCTCACGCGGGGGCATCCCGGCCTCGATGAGCAGGCCGAAGACGTACTCGCCGGCGCGCAGGGAGTTCTCGCCGGTGGGGATGTTGGCCAGTGCCGCCCGCGCCAGGTCGGCGTGGATGATCAGCACCCGGTGGACCTCCATCGCGTAGGCCCGCAACTGCTCCTTCCAGCGGCTCGGATCGCGTTCGGGCAGCTCGATCTCGCCGAGCACCCGGTCGTAGACGAGCTCGAGCAGTTCCTCCTTGCCGGCCACGTGCGCGTACAGCGAGGCGGGGCCGGTGTCGAGCTCCTGGGCGACACGTCTCATGCTCAGGGCGTCGAGCCCCTCCGCGTCGAGGATCCGCAGCCCGGTCTCGACGATGAGGTCCTGGCTCAACTGCCGCTTGAACTGCGGGGGTTTGCGCGGCCTGCGCCATGGAGGCGCGGGCAGCTCCGCGGCGTCGTGTCCCTTGCGATCCACCATACGAACACTGTACTTGACACGAACGGCGTTCGCCAATAAAACAGTGTTCGTTGACGAACAGCGTTCGTTGCCAAGAACACCGTTTCTAGCAGGGGGTTCTCATGTCAGTCACCGCCTTAACGGCGCCAACCGAGGTCCAGCCCTACCGCCGGCGCTGGATCGCGCTCTTCGTGATCCTGGCCGCCGAGGCCATGGATCTGCTCGACGCGCTCGTCACCGCGATCGCCGCCCCCACCATCCAGCGGGAGCTGGGCGGCTCGGACAGCCTCGTGCAGTGGCTCGGCGCCGGATACACCCTGGCCATGGCCGTCGGATTGATCACCGGCGGCCGGCTCGGCGACCTGTACGGCAGGAAGCGCATGTTCGTGATCGGCGCGCTCGGCTTCACCACCGCCTCCCTGGCCTGCGGCGTCTCGGTCAGCCCAGAGATGCTGATCGCCGGCCGGGTGCTGCAGGGCCTGTTCGGCGCCGTGATGATCCCGCAGGGGCTCGGGCTGATCAAGGAGATGTTCCCGCCGCGGGAGCTGGGCAAGGCCTTCGGCATGTTCGGCCCGGTCATGGCCATCTCCTCCGTCGGCGGCCCGGTGCTGGCCGGATGGCTGGTCGACGCCGACTTCTTCGGCACGGGATGGCGCATGATCTTCCTGATCAACCTGCCGATCGGCCTGGCCGCCGTACTGGCCGGGATGCGTTTCCTGCCCGAACATCGCCTCTCGAACGCCACCAGGCTCGACATCGTCGGCGTGCTGCTCGTGTCGGTGGCCGCGTTCCTGCTGGTCTTCCCGCTCATCCAGGGGCGCGAGCTGGGCTGGCCGGCGTGGACGTTCGTGTCGATGGCCGCCTCGATCGCCGTCTTCGCCGTGTTCGGCCGCTACGAGTCGCGCCGGGCCGCCTCCGGCCGCGATCCGCTCATCACCCCCGGCCTGTTCCGCAAGCGGGCCTTCACCGGCGGGCTGGTGGCCGGGCTCGCGTTCTTCTCCGGCCTGATGGGCTTCGGCCTGGTCTTCAGCCTCTACACCCAGCTCGGGCTCGGCTTCACCCCGCTGCAGGCCGGCCTGGTGGGGCTGCCGCAGGCGCTCGGCGGCGTGGTCGGCTTCGGGCTGGCGATGTCCGGGCTGCAGGAGAAGCTGGGACGCGGGCTGCTGCAGATCGGCACCGGCGTCATGGCGGCCGGGGCGGCCGTGCTGGCGCTGACCATCCACCAGGCCGGGCTCGACGTCAGCGGCTGGCAGCTCTCCCCCGGGCTGGCCCTGGTCGGGGTCGGCATGGGGCTGACCATGGCGCCGTTCTTCGACATCGTGCTCGCCGGCGTCGAACCGCACGAGTCGGGGTCGGCCTCCGGCACGCTGACCGCTGTCCAGCAGCTCGGCGGCGCGCTGGGCACCGCCGTCCTCGGGACGCTCTTCTTCAACCTGCTGGCCGGCAAGTGGGCCTTCGGGGCCGCCATGCAGGTCACGGTCTGGGTTGAGGCCGGGCTGCTGGCGCTGACGTTCGCGCTGTCGTACCTGCTGCCCCGCCGGGCGCGGCCGGACGGTCACGGCGCTTGACCGGCCACGGGGGCGACGGGGGCACGCCGGGGGCGCTGGGCCCCCGGTGTCACACGGGGCCGTGGCCCTCCTGCTGGGACCACGGCGGCGCCGTGCCGACCGTGTTGCGCTCGGCCCACTGGACGATGTCGCGCCGCTCGATCGCGGCCGCCATCAGATCGGGGAAGGCGTCGGGCGTGCACGCGAACGCCGGCACACCCATCGCGGCCAGCGCGGCGGCGTTCTCGTGGTCGTAGAACGGCGCGCCCTCGTCCGACAGCGCCAGCAACACGATCACCTGAACGCCCGCCTGCGTCATCGCCGCCACCCTGCGCAGCATCTCCTGCCGGACGCCGCCCTCGTAGAGGTCGCTGATCAGGATGAAGATCGAGTCGGTGGGCCGCGTGATCAGACCCTGGCTGTAGGCGATGGCCCGGTTGATGTCGGTGCCGCCGCCGAGCTGGGTGCCGAACAGCAGCTCGACCGGATCGTGCAACTGGTCGGTGAGATCCACCACCGAGGTGTCGAACACCACCAGGGACGTCTTGAGCGAGCGCATCGACGCCAGCACCGCGCCGAACACGCTCGAATACACCACCGAGGCCGCCATCGACCCGCTCTGGTCAATGGCGAGCACCACCTCCCGCTGCACCGACCGCTGCCTGCGGGCGTAACCGACCAGCCGTGAGGGCACGACGGTGTTGCGCTCGGGCAGGTAGTTCTTCAGGTTCGCCCGGATCGTACGGTCCCAGTCGATGTCGGCCACCCGCTTGGGCCGGTGCGTCCTGGCCGAACGGTCGAGCGCCCCGGTCACGGCCGCCCTCGTCTTCTGGGCCAGCCGGCGTTCGAGCTCCTCGACCACCTTGCGCACCAGCGCCCTGGCCGACTCGCGGACCTGGTCGGGCATGACGCGGTTGAGCGCCAGCAGGGTGCCGACCAGGTGCACGTCGGGCTCGACCGCCTCCAGCATCTCGGGCTCCAGGAGGAGCCGGGTGAGGTTCAGCTTCTCGATCGCGTCCTTCTGCATGACCTGGACGACCGTGGAGGGGAAGTACGAGCGGATGTCGCCCAGCCAGCGGGCCACCCGCGGCGCCGACGCGCCCAGGCCGCCCTCCCTGGCGCCCTGGTCGTAGACGGCCGACAGCGCGGCGTCCATCTGCGCGTCGCGCCCCTGCAGGCCGCACCCGGTGCCGTCGGCCTCACCACCGCCGAGCACCAGCCGCCACCTGCGCATCCGCTCGTCGGTCGCGTTCATCCGCCCACCTCCGTCAAATCCTCGCCCGTCCCCCCGAAGGGACGTCTGCCTTCCGGATGCTCCCCGTTCGTCCCTCTCACGGCCCTCGCCGTCCAGGTGTTCATCCGCGTTCCCGGCCGAGGATCGCCAGGACGGTCGCGACGGCCGGGGCCGCGCGCCGCTCGTCCACGTCCTGCTCGATCTCCCCCTCTTCGCCCTGTCCCGCCGAGTGCAGCCGCTCCCCGATGGCGCGGCGTTCGGGGACCTCGAAGCCGCCGAACGTCCGGCGCAGCAGCGGCAGCACGTCGGTGAACTGGTCCGCGGACAGCCCGGTCAGCCACCCGTCCACCAGGCCGAGCAGGCGCGGATCGTGCACCAGCAGCAGCCCGCCCCCTGCCAGGAACCCCTCGACCCAGGCGGCGGCCCTGGCCGGGGCCTGGCCCCGCGACATCGCCCTGGACATGCGGTCGGCCGCGTCGCCGAGCTCACCGCAGTCGAGCAGGATGCGGGTGAGCCGCCCTTCGATGAGCCCGTGCAGGTCGGGCCGGTCGCTGATGCCGCGCAACGTGACCAGCCACCGGCTGCGCGGCGAGGCGAGCGCGGCGCCTGCTTGGACCGCCTCTTCATGGCCCTCCGAAGGCTGCCCGGGGGCCTCGCTGAGCAGGGCGACCGCCGCGTGCACCCCGTCCACGTGCTTGAGCAGGCCGGCCGCCGCCTCGTCGTCCAGCCCGCTCACCGCCACCGGCAGCCCGACGCAGATCCGGTCCAGCATCGAGCGCACGATCACCGCCAGCCCCGCCGCCGACGTGGCCCGCACATCGCCGTAGCGGTGGGCCCGCACCATCGCGGGCAGCGCGGCCATCAGATGCGTGACGTCGGTGTCCAGGGCCGCCTTGGCCGACAGGGCCGACAACACCTCGGGCAGCGCCTCCGGCAGGTCGGCCAGTAGGCAGAGCTCGACCAGCGAGGTCAGGTCGGCCAGCGCCGCCGTCTCGGCCCCTGCCAGGTCTCCGGCCCGCCGCGCGGCGGCGGCGACCACGGTGGTGCCCAGGGCGGCGTGCTCGATGAGCGCGAGGTCGTGTTCCGGCCGCCAGCGCAGCGTCCACGTCTCCCTGAACGTGCCCTTCCCCCGCGCCTGCCCCAGCGTCCCCCACTCCACGCCGAGCAGCCGGAGCCGGTGGAGCAGGTGGCTGCGGTCGAGGTCGAGCGGTTTGCGCAGGTCGAGGTCGATCTCGCGGTCGAGGGCCTCGGGTTTGAGCTTCAGCCGCCGCTGCTGGTCGCGCAGGTCGCGCTGGAGCGGCACCATCGGCGTGCCGTCGCTGACGTGGCCGAGCCGGTCGCCGACGACCATGCGCCGCTGGATCAGCTCCACCGCCAGGTCGTCGCCCTCGCACAGCACGGCCCTGGCCGCCTCGGTGACCTCGCCGAGCCCGGCCAGCGGCCTGCCGCGCAGGGCGGCCAGACTGCCGGCCAGGCGTACGGACTCGATCACGTGCGCGGACGACACCGCCAGCCCCTCCTCGCGCAGCACCCCCGCCGCCTCGGCCAGCCACCGCTCCACGGGCCGGTCAGGGGCGGCGAACAGATGGTGGTACCAGCCGGGCGAGGTGATCCCCGCGCCGTACCCGCTCCACGAGGCCAGCCGCCCGTACGTCCACGGCACCCACGTCAGCTCCGCCTTCACCTTCGCCAGCCCGCGCAGAACCGCGTTGTCGGCCGTGACCGACGGCAGCGAGCCGGTGAGCGCGGGCACGTGCCAGGCGCCGCAGATCACCGCGATCCTGCCGAAGCCCTGCTTGACGGCCGCGCGGAGGGTCTTGCGCATGTACGCCTCGCGCCTGGCCTCCCGCTCATCCGGGACGTGGCCGTCGCGCACCGTGGCCATGGCCTCGGCGATCGCCTCGAAGGGGGTGTCGCCTCGGTGTTCGACGACGTCCTCCCACCAGCGTTCAGGATCGTCGTATCCGGCGGCGGCGGCCAGCGAGCCGATGGGATCGGCCCGCATATCCGAAATTTCATCCTCTTTCCGGTCGTCAGCCAGCGAATGAGCCGCCGGCAGATCGCAGAACCGCACGGGGACGCCGGCGGAGACCCCGTACAGGATGGCCTGCCACTCGGGCGAGAACGCCGCGAACGGCCAGAAAGCGGCCCGATCGGCCGCGCCCGGCACATGCGCCAGCAACGCGACGGGCGGCTCCAACTCGGGCGCGAGCGCGACCAGCCCGTCGGCCTCCGGCGGGCCCTCGATGAGGACGGCGTCCGGCCGCAACCGCTCCAACTCGGCACGCACGGCACGCGCGGAGCCGGGACCGTGATGGCGCACCCCCAGCACGGAAACCCTCGCGCCACCGACGACCACCACACTCGCCCGCCCACCGACCACGCCCGGCGCCTCACCGTCGCTCATGAGACCTCGCGGCAGGCGCGGTAGAAGTCGCGCCAATCGGACCGCTCCCGCACCACCGTCTCCAGGTATTCGCGCCACACCACCCGATCGGACACCGGCTCCTGCACCACCGCGCCGACGATCCCGGCGGCCACGTCGGAGGGCCGCAGGACGCCGTCGCCGAAGTGGGCGGCCAGGGCGATGCCGTTGGTGAGCACCGAGATCGCCTCGGCCGTGGACAGGGTGCCGCTCGGCGACTTGACCTTGGTGCGCCCGTCCTCGGTGACCCCCGTGCGCAGCTCGCGGAAGACCGTCACCACCCGCCGGATCTCGTCCATCCCCGTCGTCGTCTCGGGCAGCTCCAAGGCCCGGCCGAGCTGTTGCACCCGGCGCGAGACGATGTCCACCTCCTCCTCGGCGGTGGCGGGGACGGGCAGCACGACCGTGTTGAAGCGGCGGCGCAGCGCGCTGGACAGCTCGTTCACGCCCCGGTCGCGGTCGTTGGCCGTGGCGATGACGTTGAAGCCGCGTTCGGCCTGGACCTCCCGGTTGAGCTCGGGGATCGGCAGCGTCTTCTCCGACAGCACGGTGATCAGCGCGTCCTGGACGTCGGACGGCATCCGCGTCAGCTCCTCGACGCGGGCCACGCGCCCTTCGGCCATCGCCCGCATGACGGGCGACGGGGTCAGCGCCTCGATCGAGGGCCCCTCGGCCAGGAGCCTGGCGTAGTTCCAGCCGTACCGGATGGCCTCCTCCGCCGTCCCGGCCGTGCCCTGCACCAGCAGCGTCGAGTCGCCGCTGATGGCGGCGGCCAGGTGCTCCGACAGCCACGTCTTGGCGGTGCCCGGCACGCCGAGCAGCAGCAGCGCGCGGTCGGTGGCCAGGGTGGCGACGGCGACCTCGACGATGCGGCGGGCGCCCACGTACTTGGGGGTGATGCGCTCTCCGTCGCCCAGGATGTAGGTAGTGACGGCCCACGGCGACAACTTCCATCCCGGCGGCCTGAGCCGGTCATCGTCCTTGGCCAGGACCGCCAACTCCTCGGCGTACTGGTCTTCCGCATGCGGGCGCAGAACGGTCATGAGCCCTCCTTCGCTGTCATCGCTGTTTGAGCTCCCTGTACATGTCGGCACGGAAACGCAGCAGGGCGGCGACCTGCTGGATGGACTCCACGGGCGAATAGCTCTCGGCCAGCGGGAACAGGGCCGGGTCGATGTGCTCGCCCGCCAGTTTGACCAGCTCGCCGAGGTTCCACGGCTGGGTGGCGGCCACCTTGACGATCTTGTGGAGCACGGCCGTGGCCAGACCCTCGTGCCAGGGGGACGAGACGCCGCCCAACACCATGATCAACTGGCTGTCCACGTCATGCTTCTTCACGAACCCCGCGGCGAGCTCCTGTTGCTCGCCGGGCGGGAGCGCTTCGAGCAGATCCGCGATCGGGTCCCACCCGAACATCGCCCGTGCCCACTCGGGATCACGCTGCAGCACCGCCGCGCGCACCCAGGCGGTCTTCACCTCGACGTCCCAGTCGGGGATCTTCATCTGGAGCAGGGTCCGCGGTGGCCGCTCCCAGATCGTCAACGGGGCGCGGGCGATGACCTGCTGCAGCCACCAGGCCCGCTCGCCGATGCCTCTGGGCGGTTTGGCGCGGATGCCGTCGCGTTCCATCGCCTTGTCGCACTCTTGCGGCGCCTCGACGACGATGACGCCGCCGTCGAGGGACACGCAGGCCCGCGCGCGCTCGGCCATGCGCCGGGACATGCGCGACTCGGGCAGGCGGGTGAGCAGGTTGGCGGCCTCCTGGCGCACCTCTCTGCGCCGGTCGTCGAGCGCCTGCTCAAGGAACGGCTCGTCGTCCATGCTCAACCCGTCGGCCAGCACCGCCACGAACTCGGCCCGATCGTCGGGCGTCTCCTGCTCCCACGTGCTCTCCAGGAGGTGCCTGGCCTCGGCGGGCTCGGCCGCCCTGAGGGCACGCAGGTGCGCCCGCCGATCGGCCGCGCCGCCCAGCTCCCAGGTCTCGCCCGTGGGCTCTTCCAGCAGGTACGCCCAGGCGGGGTTGAGCCCGGCCAGCCACCGGCCGCGCTGGCCGGCCAGCACACCCAGATGCACCCGGATCGACCGGTCCCGCCTGCCCGTCTCCAGCAACTCGGGCAGCACATAAGCAGGCACCCTGCAGCCCGTCGCCGCCGCGGCGGCCAGCCACTCGGGCAGCAGCCGTCCGTGCTCGCCGCCCATGATCCGCACCAGCCGCTCGGCCGCCCGCCTGCCCACGGCCCCGCGCTCCTCGCCGGGCGCGCGCCCGGCCTGCTCGTCCTCGCTCTGCCCGCGCCGCCCCGCCCGCCGCCGCGCCACTTCAACGGCCGCGGCTTCGAGCAGATCCCCTTGATACGGCCTGCGATCAGTACCCACCAGCGCCGTCGAGGTCAGCTCCGCCCAGCCCGTCGTACTTGATCGCCGACCTGCGCTCGGAGCCCTGTGACGGATGTCCTCGCTACGCTGCGGATCCGCAGCATCTGATTGCCGAGCTACGCTCGGAGCCCTGTGACGGATGTCCTCGCTACGCTGCGGATCCGTCACAGGATCACCGCCGTTCCTTCTTCGTCCCAGGTTGTCAGGGGGCGCAGGCCCTGCGGCGTCCATTCGACGGCCACCGTCACGGGGTGTCCGCCCGATACGGCGATCAGCCGCCACGGGTCGCGCGCCTTGGGATGCAGGGGGAGCCCGCCCAGGGTGGCGCTGCCGGGCACGACCCCGGACAGCACCAGCGGCCACGAGTCGGTCCACGGGTCGTCGGCCAGCGCCCCGGCCACCTCGTCGAGCGCCTCGTCCGGGGTCATCCCCGGAGGCACGCGCGGGTTGCCGGGCGAGGCGGCTTCCGGGGACGTCGGCGGCTGCTCCGCGACGAGCTCGTCCGGCGAAACGGCGCCGTGGCGGGCGGCGACCAGAGCGCGCAAGGGGGCGGCGCCCGGGTAGAAGGTCAGGTCGGCGTCGATCGTCGTCCCCGTGACCAGGGAGGCGTCCAGCGGCTGGCCAAGGGGAGCGAACGACAGGACCAGCGCGGCCCTGCCCGTGCGACGGCCGCGGAGCCAGACGCGCCTGGCCGTCAGCCGGTCCTGTACGTCGTCGCGCCTCCCGAGCACGTCCCACTGATCGCGCACCACCGGCCTGATCAGCACCTCTTCCCTGGTGACGGGGAACCCGGCGCGGATGAGCACCGTCTGGGCCAGCGGGGCGGGCAGCTCGGCGCGCCGCCGGTAGGCGACGGCGAGGAGGTTGATCAGGGCGTACTCCTCCAGGAGCCGCCCCGGCCAGTGCTCCTCGGAACGCACCTGCGCCAGACGGGAGACGACGCCGGCGACCCCGGGGGCCTGGGCGTCGATGAGGCGCTTGGCCAGGCCGTCCCAGTCGTGCTCTGCCGCCCCCGCCAACCCCTGGCGGACCTGGTCGGCCAGCCACCGCTCCAGCTCGGCCAGCCCGGTGGCGACCCGCGCATGCCGTACGGACTCCGCGCCCCCGTCCACGCGCCCCTTCGCCGCTCCCGCGGCACCGAGCTCTCCGGTGGTCGCACCGCCCGACTGCCCGACGGCCGCCCCCGGCCCTTCCGAACCGGCCGCTCCCGACGCCGGACCACCGGGTTGCGCCGAGCCCACTCCCGGCTCCCCGAGAACCGCCGCCCCCGCCCCTTCCGCAGCGCCGAGCTCTCCAGAAGCCGCGCCGGGCTCTGCGGAAATCGAGCCGCCGAGTTCCCCGGAAGTCGCCTGGGCGGCCTGCTCACGGGCGGCCTCCAGTTTGGCCGCCGCCTTGGCCGCGCGGACCGCGCGCCCCTCCACCCACTCGGCGACCCACGGCGGCACCGCCGCCGCCTCGGGCACCCCGTCGGCGGACCACATGAGCAGCAGCCCCAGCGCGTGTTTGCACGGGAACTTCCTGCTCGGGCAACTGCACCGGTAAGCGGGCTCGGTGAGGTCGACGCACGCCAGGTAGGGCTTGGCCCCGCTGCCCTTGCACTCGCCGTACAACACCGTGCCCGTCGTGCCGCGCGACGACCATTTGGCGGGCGTCGAAACCCCCTGGGCCGCCTTCTGGGACGACGCGTCAGGGGCGAGGGCCAGCACCTGATCACGGCTCCACCGTTCGATCACCTGCCGCAGACTAGCCAGCCGCACCGACATTTCGCGGGCAGTCCGCTACATCCGGAAACACCGGTTTGTCGTACAAGATTGTTGAGCCGCATCGGGCCTAAGATCGGCCAGGTGGAACTACGGACATACCCCGATGGGCCCACCGTTCAGGTGGCGAACGAAGCAGAGGCCATGCGAAGCCCGCTCGACGGGCAGCTCGTCCTCGACGGCACCCGTTTCCTGCGCAGAGACGTCACGGGCGCCCCCGTCGCGTTCGTCGAACGCCCGCCCATCGCCACCGCCCTCGACCTCCTCCCCCACCCGGAGGGCGGCTGGTACCGCGAGACCTGGAGATCGCCCGTCGACGTCCACCCCGACGGCTACCCGGGCCCCCGCGCCGCCGGCACCGCCATCTACTTCCTGCTGAACCCGGGCGAGGAGTCCGTCCCCCACAAGGTCAGATCGGCCGAGATCTGGTTGTGGCACCGGGGCGGCCCGCTCAGCCTGACGATCGGCGACGAGACGATCACGCTGGGCCCGCGCGTGGAGGACGGCGAGGTGCCGCAGGCGGTGGTGCCCGGCGGGGTGTGGCAGTCGGCCCGCCCGGCGGGAACCGAGCCGGTGCTGGTGAGCTGCGTCGTGGCACCGGGCTTCGACTTCGCCGACTTCACGGCCTGAGCATGCCCGGTGTCGAGGCGGCGCTGACGGCCGCGGGCAAGTCGATCGCCGAACGTGCCTTACGCGAATGGCTGGCCACCCGGGGCCAGTCCAAGGACCGCACC
Organism: Nonomuraea purpurea; assembly: GCF_042650645.1. Taxonomy (NCBI): domain Bacteria; kingdom Bacillati; phylum Actinomycetota; class Actinomycetes; order Streptosporangiales; family Streptosporangiaceae; genus Nonomuraea; species Nonomuraea purpurea. Next base: position 253,892 of record NZ_JBHSBI010000010.1, on the reverse strand, counting down.
TCGGACCTGAAGGACCTCGTCCAGAGCGGCTTTCGCGACCGGCTGGCGCCCAGGAAGCTCGACAACCAGCTCCAGGGCATCGCGCTGGCCGTGGAAGGCAGGCTGGGCAGGCTGGTCGAGCAGGAGTTCGGCGGGCTGGACGAATCCGCGCGGGCCGCCGTCCTGCTGGAGGTCGTCGACGCCCTGCGCGGCGCGGACCTGTCGGACGCGGCGCTGTTCGCGGCCGACGCCGACCCGGCCAAACTCGCCGAGCGCATCGTGACCGCGCTGCCGGACCCTCGGCTCGGCGAGGCGGAGGACCGGCTGTACGCGGTGCTGCTGGCCGAGTCGGTCGACTGCCTGACGGGGATGATACGGCAGCTCCCCCAGTACCTGCCGCGGGCGGCGACGGAGAGCCTGTCCCGGCTGAGCGGCCTGGCGGAGGGCGTGGAGCGGCTGCTGGCCCGCATGCCGCTGCGTACGCTGGAGGCCCCCGAGGGCCGCCAGGACGACGCCGCGTTCGAGCGCCACTACCTCACCTTCGTCAGCCGCACGATGGACGAGGTGGAGCTGTTCGGCGTCCGGGTCGAGAACTACCGCCCGCGCACGTCGCTGAGCGCCGCCTACATCAGCCTCAATGCCTCGACCGGCGAACGCAGGCCGCGCGTCCCCGAACGCCTCGCGATCGCCGCCCTCACCGGCCGCCCGGCGGCCGAGCCGGGCACGGAACGCATCGAGTCGGCCCTGCGCCGCTCCCGGCTCACGCTGCTGCGCGGCGACGCGGGCTCCGGGAAGAGCACGCTGCTGCGCTGGCTGGTCGTCACCGCCGCCAGGGGCGGCTTCGCGGGCGCGCTGTCCGACTGGAACGGCTGCGTCCCCATGATGATCAAGCTCCGCAGCCACTCGACGGGCCGCCTCCCGCCGCCGTCGGCCTTCCTCGACGACGTCGCCCAGGAGGTCGCCGGGCGGATGCCGCGCGGATGGGTGGAGCGGGTGCTGGAGTCAGGGCGCGCCCTGCTGCTGGTGGACGGGGTGGACGAGCTCCTCGTACGGCACCGCCCCGCCGTGCGGGAGTGGCTGTCGCGGCTCCTGGCGGCCTACCCGGCGATACGCGTGGTGGTGACCACCCGGCCGACGGCCGCCGACGCCCGCTGGCTGGCCGACGAGGGGTTCGCGGCGGTGATGCTGGAGCCGATGACGCCCGAGGACCAGCGCGAACTCGTCCGGCAGTGGCACGTGGCGATGCGCGACTGCCCCAGCCTGCCGTGCGCCCCCGACGAGCTGGAGGGCTACGAGGTCGCGCTGCTGGCCAGGATGGAGTCGAACCCGCACCTGGGGGTCGTCGCCTCGACGCCGCTGCTGGCCGCGATGTTGTGCGCGCTCAACCTGGACCGCCGCACGCAGCTCCCGCGCAACCGGATGGGCCTCTACGACGCCGTCCTCAGCCTGCTGCTGGAACGGCGGGACGCCGAGCGCGGCATCGAGGACGAGGTCTCCCTGGACCCCGGCCAGAAGGTGTGGATCCTGCGTGACCTGGCCTGGCGGCTGGTGTCGATGGGCCGCTCGGAGCTGTCGAAGGCCACGGCGCTCAAGAGCGTCGAGCGCAAGCTCGCCCTCATGACCCGCATGCCCTATCCGGCCGCCGACGTGCTCGAACACCTGATCAGACGGAGCGGCGTGCTGCGCGAGCCCGTGCCGGGACGCATCGACTTCGCGCACCGCACCGTCCAGGACTATCTGGCGGCGGGCCAGCTCGTCGAGGACGAGGACGTCGAGGCGGCGATCGAACGGGCGCACCTGGACCAGTGGCGCGAAGTCGTGGTGATGGCCGCGGGACACGCGACCGGGCGCGTGCGCAGAGAACTGCTCGCGGGCCTGCTGGACCGCGCCGACCAGGGCGGGCCGCACGCGCGCAGGCTACGACTGCTGGTGGCCGGCTGCCTGGAGACGATCCAGGAGATCCCGGTCGAGCTGCGCGACAGAATCGAGGCGTGCCTGGCGACGGTGATCCCGCCACGCACCTTCACGGAGGCGAACATCCTGGCCGCGGTGGGCGAGGAAATCCTGCGCCGGCTGCCCGACGACCTGTCGGGTCTGACGGAACGGCAGGCGGCCATGACCGTGCGGACGGCCTGGCTGATCAACGGCGCCGCTGCACTGGACAAGCTGGCCGCCTACGCGGATGACCAGCGTCCGGCGGTGCGCATACAGCTTGAGGAGGGATGGCTCTACTTCGACGCCGTTGCCTACGCACGGCGGGTTCTGGCGACGGCGGAGTCCGTTCTGGTCACCAGCGCTCGGCTCATACGCGGGCTCCGTCAGATGAGCGCGGTAACCCACCTGTCCATCCACCTCGACGAACCCATCGCCGACCTGCGTTTCCTACGAGCCGTGCCGAAGGTGCAGGCCCTGCAGCTGATCGGCCTTGGCACCGAATCCCTGGACGGGCTGGAGTCGTTGCCCGAGCTGAAGGACCTCATGGCGGTGAGCGGGAGGTCGCGCCCCATGAACGTCGAGGTGCTGGGACGACTGCCGCTGCTGAACCGGCTCTGGCTCCAGCCGTTCGAGCTGGACGGGCTGAGCTTCCTTGACCGCGTTCCCCGGCTGCGCGACCTCGGGCTACGCCTGCCATCGCATGACGGCGAGGACTGGGCGGCACCACTGTCACGGCAACACCGAGTGGAGAGGTTGTCGCTAAGAAGGTCGGGCCTGCCAGTGCCACCCGAGGTGTTCGCGGAGATGCGGAAGCTGAAGCGGCTGCTGCTGACCGACGTCACCGGGGTGGCCACCTGCCTGAACGTCCTGGCCGGCCATGGGCTTGCCCTCGACAGCCTGTCCCTCACCAGCACCGATATCGCGGACCTGACCCAGCTCAACACGTTCCCGCTGAGCATGCTCTCCCTGTCCCGGTGCACCGCTCTCTCCGGCCTCGGCCCCTTGGCCGGCCAGCGCCTGCTCACCTACCTGGACCTGGAGGGGTGCGAGCAGGTGGGCGACCTCTCCCCGCTCACGGGCCTGCCCAATCTGAAGACCCTGCACCTGAGGGGCGTGGCCGTCGGCATCGACCTCGGCCCCCTGGCGGGCACCCACGGCCTCACCATCCACATCGGAAAAGGCCAGCAGGTCACGAACGAGCGACTGCTACGCGGCGCCGTCGAGGTGAAGCGCGAATAACCGCCCCGGGCACATCGCCCGTTCCGGCTGACGGCTCCTTGGGTTTTTTGCGGCGGGATGATTGTCTGTCCGAAGGAACTATGAGGAGGGCACTGGTGAGCCGTCAGATCGTTTCCATCGTGGGTGGCAAGGAGGCCGCTTCCGCGACCGCCTACGAATCGACCAATCCCGCCCGCACCGGCGAGGTCGTGGCCCGCGTCGGCCTGGCCGACGCCGAGGTGTTCGCCGCCGCCTGCCGCACCGCCAAGGAGGCCCAGCGCGAGTGGGCCAAGGTGCCGGCGCCGGTGCGCGGGCGGGTGATCGCCTCCATCGGGCGGCTGGTCGAGGCCAACGCGGAGCGGCTGGCGCGCCTGGTGACCGAGGAGATCGGCAAGCCGTACGCCGAGGCGCTCGGCGAGGTGCGGGAGATCGTGGACACCTGCGACTTCTTCCTCGGTGAGGGGCGCAGGTTGTACGGGCAGACGGTCCCGTCGGAGATGCCGGACAAGAACCTGTTCACGTTTAGAAATCCCGTGGGGGTGGCCGCGGTGATCACCGCGGGCAACTTCCCGGTGGCCGTCCCCTCGTGGTATCTGGTCCCTGCGCTGCTGTGTGGCAACGCCGTGGTGTGGAAGCCCGCCGAGTACGCCGCCGCCTCGGCTCACGCGATGTACCGCCTGTTCACCGCCTCCGGCCTGCCCGACGGCGTGCTCAACATCGTCTTCGCCGACGGCGCCGAGACCTTCGAGGGTCTGGAGCGCGCGCTCGACGAGGGCAACGTGCAGAAGGTCGGGTTCACCGGGTCGAGCGAGGTGGGCAGGAAGATCGGGGAGCTGACCGGGCGGCACCTGCAGTCGGCCTGTCTGGAGCTGGGCGGCAAGAACCCGATGGTGGTCATGCCGGACGCCGATCTCGACCTGGCCGTCGAGGGCGCGCTGTTCGCCGGGTTCGGCACGGCGGGTCAGCGCTGCACCAGCCTCGGCACGGTGATCGTGCACGAGAGCGTCCACGACGAGTTTGTGGAGCGTTTCGCCCGTGCCGTGGGCGCGGCCAGGATCGGCGACCCCATGGGGGACGTGCTGGCGGGCCCGCTGCTCGACCAGAAGTTCGCCGACCGGTACGAGGAGTTCCTGACCTGGATCCAGCCCCACCACAAGGTCGTGTCAGGAAATGTCGGGCGGATCTCGAAGGACAACCCGCACGGCGACTTCGACGGCGACCAGGGCCTCTACTACCACCCGGTCATCGTGGACGGTGTCAGGCCGGCCGACCGGATCTTCCTGGAGGAGACCTTCGGCCCGATCGTGGGCGTGACCACGTTCCAGACCCTCGACGAGGCCGTCGAGCTGGCCAACCTGCCCGGCTACGGCCTGTCCAGCTCCATCTACACCACCAACCCCAAGAACGCCTTCGGCTTCCGCGAGGGCGTCTCGGCCGGCATGGTCAGCGTCAACAACTCCACCTCGGGCGCCGAGGCCCACCTGCCGTTCGGCGGCAACGGCAAGTCGGGCAACGGCAGCCGCCAGTCGGGCATGTGGGTACTCGACCAGTTCACCCGCTGGCAGGCGTTGAACTGGGACCACTCGGGGCGGCTGCAGAAGGCGCAGATGGACGTGGCGGAGATCGTCCCGGACCTGGACTTCCGCCTGGCATGAGAAAAGGGCCCCTCGCGAGGGGCCCTTTTCCGGTGGTCGTCAGACCTGGCCGGCCTTCTCCAGGGCCGAGCAGCAGGTGTTGACCAGCAGGCGGGTGACCACGTACGGGTCGACGTTGGCGTTCGGGCGACGGTCTTCGATGTAGCCCTTCTTGTCAACCTCGACCTGCCACGGGATGCGCACGGACGCGCCGCGGTCGGAGACGCCGTAGCTGTACTTGTTCCACGGGGCCGTCTCGTGGGCGCCGGTCAGGCGGCTCTCGATGCCCACGCCGTACTGCGTGATGTGCTCCATCGGCCGGTCGCCCTCGCCGAGCGCCTCGCAGGCGGTGATGATGGCGTCGTAGCCCTCGCGCATGGCCTTGGTGGAGAAGTTGGTGTGCGCGCCGGCGCCGTTCCAGTCGCCGCGGGCGGGCTTGGCGTCCAGCGTGGCCTCCACGCCGAACTCCTCGGCCGTGCGGTAGAGCAGCCAGCGGGCCACCCACATGTGGTCGGACACCTCGAGCGGGCTCGCCGGGCCGATCTGGAACTCCCACTGCCCGGGCATGACCTCGGCGTTGATGCCGGACAGCTTCAGGCCGGCGGCGAGGCAGCGGTCAAGGTGGAGCTCGACGATCTCGCGGCCGAAGATGGCGTCGGCGCCGACACCGCAGTAGTAGGGGCCCTGCGGGGCGGGGAAGCCGCCCTCGGGGAAGCCGAGCGGACGGCTGCCCTTGAAGAAGGTGTACTCCTGCTCGATGCCGAACCAGGACTCCTGGGCGGCGTACCGCTCGGCGATCGGGCGCAGCAGGGCGCGGGAGTTGCTGACGTGCGGGGCGCCGTCGATCTCCTCGACCTCGCACAGGACGAGCACGTTGTCGCCGCCGCGGATCGGGTCGGGGCAGGTGAACACCGGGCGGAGCACGCGGTCCGACGCGTGGCCCTCGGCCTGGTTGGTGCTGGAACCGTCGAAGCCCCAGACCGGAGGCTCGGCCCCGTCGGCGAGGATCCTCGTCTTCGAGCGCAGCAGAGCCGTGGGCTCGGTGCCGTCGATCCAGATGTACTCAGCCTTGTAGCTCACGGCGGTCCTTTCGGGGTGTTTCACAGCCACGCCGAGTCTTACGGACGGCCGTTTCCCCGTTTTTGCCCGGATGTGAACGCCGTGTTAACCAGCAAAGGTTTACCTTTACCCGGTCAGCTCTCCCGTACCGTACCGTCCGCTCCCACGGTGAGCACGGCGTTCGGCCCGGCCGCGCCGCACTCGGGGCCGTTGGGGTGGCGCATCTTGGGCGTGACGTCGAGGGTCCGGTCGAACACCGGCGCGGCCTCGGCGTCGAGCAGCTTCAGCCGGAGGCGCACCGCCCGCGCGGGCAGACCCTGGACGCCGCCGAAGGTGTTCTTGTCCCCTGTCTCGACCGCGGTGGCCGAGCAGGTGTCGCCCGAGCAGGTCGAACCGGCCGCCTTCGTGGACGGCATCAGGTCGGAGCGCACCGGCCGGCAGGAGCCGTCCCAGCACACCTCCATCGACACGGACTGGGCCCGGGCCGCGAGCGGCGCCTGAACGTGCACCGCCACCCCGACGGGGGTGCCCACCAGCGTGCACGGGTGGGTGGAGGAGCAGCCGGCGAGAAGGGCGGCGAGCAGGACGAGTCGGCGCATGCCCTTAAGACGTAAGGCGGCCGTCCTCGGTTCGAGGGCGCGGCCGATGGGGCACGAGAGGCCTTTTGGGGCTGCCGTGATCGGGTACCACCTGCGAAGATGCGAGTTCCTGCCGAGTCGCCCCCCACGGGCCCGCGTGCTTGGAGCGTTGAGTGGACGTGCCCGCTGTCGTGTGGATACTGACGGTCGCCGGGATCGCCGGCCTGCTGGCGTTCGACTTCTTCTTCCATGTGCGCCGCTCCCATGTCCCCACGCTGCGCGAGGCGGCGAACTGGTCGGCGCTTTACGTCGGCATCGCGCTGCTGTTCGGCGCCGGGGTGTGGGTGTTCGGCGGACGCGAGCCCGGCGCGGAGTACTTCGCCGGATACGTCACCGAGAAGGCGTTGTCGGTCGACAACCTGTTCGTCTTCCTCGTCATCATGTCGAGCTTCAAGGTGCCGCGCGCGGACCAGCAGAAGGTGCTGCTGTTCGGCATCGCCTTCTCGCTGGTCGCCAGGAGCGGGTTCATCCTGCTGGGGGCCGCGCTGATCAACACCTTCGCCTGGGTGTTCTACCTGTTCGGCCTCATCCTGCTGCTGACGGCCGGCCACCTGCTGAAGGCCGAGAGCGAGGAGAGCCGCTCCCCCGACAACCTCATGGTCCGCCTGGCCCGGCGGCTGCTGCACACCTCCGACGACTACGACGGCGACAGGCTGTTCACGGTCAGGGACGGCAAACGGGTGATGACGCCGATGCTGCTGGTCATGGTCGCCATCGGCGGGACCGACATCCTGTTCGCCTTCGACTCCATCCCCGCCATCTTCGGCCTGACCCAGAACGTCTACCTGGTCTTCACCGCCACCGCCTTCTCGCTGCTGGGGCTGCGGCAGCTCTACTTCCTCATCGACGGCCTGCTGGACCGGCTGATCTACCTGTCCTACGGCCTGGCGGTGATCCTGGGGTTCATCGGCGTCAAGCTGATCCTGCACGCGCTGCACGAGAACAACGTGCCCTTCATCAACGACGGCGAGCCGGTGAACGTGGCCGAGATCAGCACGGGCCTGTCCCTGTCGGTGATCGTCCTCGTGCTGCTGATCACCGTGGTCGCCTCGCTGACCAGCCCCAAGGGCCGCGCGCGGAACACGGTGTCGGCGGCGCGGCGGCACGCCCAGGAGTACCTCGACGTCGAGCACGACCCGGACGTGCGCGCGAAGCTCTACGACCGGCTGCTCGGCGACGAGGCGCGGCTGAAGGAGCTGCCCGGGAAGTACCGCAGGCAGATCCACGAGGAGGACAGGCTGATGTCGTTGCTGCGCCGCGCCCACGAGGAGCACGCCAGGCAGGGTTAGGAACGCCGGACGGCGGTCAGCGGCGCGGCGATGCTCTCCAGCGAGGCGCGCTCGGCCTTGACCCCGAACAGGATCTCGACCACCCCGGCGAAGACCATCATGGCCGCGCCGAAGCAGTAGCCGTAGAAGAGCCGCGTCGGGTCGGGATGGGCCTGGTCGCCGATGAGGGCGGCGAAGACCGTCGGCCCGAACGCCCCCGCGACCTGCCCGAGCGCGAAGAACAGCGAGATCGCCTGCGCCCGCATCTCGATCGGGAAGATCTCGCTGACCGTCAGGTACGCCGAACTCGCCGCCGCCGAGGCGATGAAGAAGATCACCGACCACAGCACGGTCTGCGTGGTCGCCGTCAGCGCCCCCTGCTTGAACAGCCACCCGGTCACCGCCAGCAGCAGCCCCGAGGTGATGTACGTGCCCGAGATCATCTGCCTGCGCCCCACGGTGTCGAACAGGCGCCCCAGGATCAGCGGCCCGAGCAGGTTGCCCACGGTGAAGGCGAACATGTACTTGGGCACCTCGCCCGCGGGCACCGCGTAGAAGTGGGTGAGCACCAGCGCGTAGGTGAAGAAGATCGCGTTGTAGAGGAACGACTGGCAGATCATCAGCGACGCGCTGAGCACGGACCGCTCGGGGTAGGTGCGAAACAGCGTCCTGGCGACCTGGGCCATCGGCGCGCGGCGTTCTGGGACGACCTCGATGGCCTGCTCGTCGGACAACGGCGGCAGCGCGACGCGGCCCTTGCGCTCGATCTCCCGCTCGATCCCGGCGACGACGCGCTCGGCCTCCTGCTCGCGCCCATGGGTCATCAGCCATCGCGGGCTCTCGGGCAGGTGCCGGCGCAGCCGCCAGATGAGCAGGCCGATGACCGGCCCGACGACGAACCCCAGCCGCCAGGCCAGGTCGGGCGCCAGCGGCCCTCCCGGGTGCAGCAGCACGAACGTGGCGGAGGTGGCCAGCAGCGCGCCGAGCCAGTACGTGCCGTTGACGGCCAGATCGACCCGGCCCCGGTACTGGGAGGGGATCATCTCGTCGATGGCGGAGTTGACGGCCGCGTACTCGCCGCCGATGCCGGCCCCGGCGACGAACCTCAGCGCCAGGAAGCTCCACAGGTCCCACGACAGCGCGGTCAGGCCGCTGGCGAGCAGGTAGATGGCGAGCGTGAGGATGAACAGCTTCCTGCGGCCGAGCCTGTCGGACAGCCAGCCGAAGTACAGCGCCCCGGCCACCTGGCCGACCAGGTAGACGGTGGCCGACAACCCCACCTCGGCGGAGGACAGGCCGAGCGTGTCGGGGCGCTGCAGGAACGCCCCGACGTTGCTGGCGATGGTGATCTCCAGCCCGTCGAGCACCCAGGCGATGCCGAGCGCGATCACCATCCGGGTGTGGAACGCCGACCACGGAAGGCGGTCCATGCGGGCGGGGACCAGGCTGCGAACTACGCTCACAGCCCTTAACTGTAGGTCATCAGATGATTACCTTTGGCTATGGGCGTCCGTCCCGTCGCCGTCGTAGCCGAGCAGCCGCATGGCCATGCCCGGGTCCATGGCCGCCGCCAGGAGCTGGGCGCGGGCGTGGGCCTGGTCGCGTTCGCGTTCGGCCTTGGCCTGCGCCGCGCGTACGCCCTTGACGGCCACGTACGCCAGCCCCGCCCCCACGATCACCGCGACGACCACGACGAACAGCAGGAGCAGCAGCCCGGGTGAGGCCGGCATGCCTGGTCCGCCGCCCGTCCCCGTGCCGGTCACCGCGAGCGCGGCCAGGAGGGCCAGCACCACGAGCCCGAGCAGGCTGGCCACGACCAGCCAGAGCCGGCCCGCGACCCGGCGGCGCCTCGCCGACGACGGCGCGGCGGGCGACGGGGCGGGGGTGGCCGCCGCCCACGGCACGAACTTCGGCCGATCGGACGCCTCCGCGCCAGGCGGCCCCTGGACCAGCGGTGTGGTCTGGGTGGCCTTGACGCCGGGCCCGCCGGAGGGGGCCGGCCGCGGTGCCACTACGGGCAGTTCGCGCTCGATGCGGCTGTGCTCCTTGTGTGCCCTGGCCGCCTCATGGTGGTAGTCCTCCAGTTCCTGGTAGAGCTCGTCGGAGGCGTAGATCGTGCCGTCGACGAGCGGCCCCGGCTGTCTGCGGATGATCGCCACGACGTCGTCGCCGTTGAGCGTCTTGTGCGTCTCCAGGGCGTGTGCCAGGCAGAGCACGTCCCTGCGGTGCTCGCGCAGCAGTTCCTCGGCTTTGTCCAGCAGCCGCACCAGGTTGAACTCGATCCGCTCCCCGAGCGTGTCGGGCTGGGCGTCGGTGATGCCGGTGGCGCCCCTGCGCATGGCCTTGCCGCCCGTGATCTCCAGTTCCTGGAGCGCGGGCAGCGAGGTGACGCCCGAGCCCATGCCCCAGTACGACTCCATCATGGCCGTCAGGTACGTGGCCGAGTACAGGTCGCCGGAGACGCCCGAGGAGTTGTCCTGGCCGAAGAACATCCGCTCGCCGGCCAGCGAGGCCAGGGAGACCATGATGTCGGCTTCGTGCTCGGACTTCCACCGGGTGAACTGGTCCTCGGGCCTGATCGAGGCGACCATGCCCAGGTAGTCGGCGCCTTTCTCGATGGTGGCGACGTCGATCTCGAGGTGGCGGCGGGTCGCGTACGCCATGACGGCGTGACAGGCTTCGTGCACGGCTACGGCGTGCCGCTCGCGCTCGATGTACTCGATGTCCTCCTGCGGCCCGAGCTGCTTGAGCCGTTTGGCCCGCAGCACGTCCGACCAGGTAATGACTTCGCGTCCGTCCCTGATGGCGATGATGAGCGACTCGTTGACCAGGTCCTTGATCGTGGCGCCGGTCGCGTACGGGGTGATCGTGGCCAGCTTGTCGATCTGCTTGGGCGTGAGTTCGTGCCACACCTTGCCGAAGTAGCCCTGGTAGGTGCGCACCCGGCCGGCCTTGGACGGGTAGCCGACCTTGTGGATGCGGTCGATGCGGCCGGGCCGCAGCAGCGCCTCGTCCACCGCGTCGGGGCGGTTCGTGGCCATGACGAGGAGGATGCGGTATTTGGGCGGCGGCTTGGGCCGCATCCCGAGCAGCCGTCTGACCAGGCGGTTGAAGAACCCGCGCGGCTTCTTGAGCCCGGACAGCTCGGTGAGCAGCGCCTGCAGCGCGCCGGAGTCGCCGCTGCCGTTCCTGCCCCCGCCCATGAAGAAGCGGTCGTGCCGCCCCGGCTCCTGTTCCGGCCGGCCGCGGCGGAAGGCCAGCACCTGGCGGGTCTCCTCCGACAGGTAGTTCAGGCCGTGACAGCCGGACTGGCCGGACGGACCCTGCCGGGCGGGCCGGCCGCGTTTGCCGAGCGAGTCGGCCTCGTCGAAGAAGACGATCACGCCGCCGTACCGCAGCGCGAGCTTGCGCAGCTTCCTGAACAGCGACGTGACCTTCAGAACGCCGATGAACCTGTTCGTGAACGCGCCCGGATCCACGCACACGTACGGCTTGCCGGTCTCACCGGCCATGGCCTCGGCCATGAGGCTCTTGCCGGTGCCCGGCGGCCCCCACAACAGCAGGCCGCCGGGGACGTACCCGCCGCGCCGCTCGATCTCGCCCGGCCGCGTCAGGAAGACGATGCTCTCCTTGACGCGCTCGATCACGTGGTCCTGCCCCCACACGTCGTGGAAGCGGGTCTTGATGTCGTCGGGGAAGTACGTCTCGACTCCGCCCCTGGACAGGAACCAGAGCAGGCCCGCGAACGGGATGATGATCACGAAGCACAGGAAGACGATCTGGGGCAGGAACGGCATCGCCTGCCAGACCAGCGCGGGCGCCCGCATCAGCGCGAGCATCGGGCTGACCTCCAGCACCGCTCCCAGGACCAGGGCGGTCAGCACGACGAAGAAGGCGATCTTGAGCATCCGCGAGATGCGGTAGCGCGTCCAGTCGTCGAAGCGCCGTCGGGTCCAGCGCTCGGACCCGCCGAAGATCCGCCGGTTCCAGAACCGGTGATAGCCCGGCCAGTGCTCGCTGACGGCGAAGTGGATCTGGCGGACGGCCTCCACGCCCAGCAGCCAGAGGATCCACTCATGCTCCCACGCGATCCGCCACGCGGCGTCGGTGAAGGTGACGATGCCGGGGAAGTCGGCCATCGCCTTCCACGTGAGGATGAGATAGACGGCCACCAGGGCGAGGAGGAATTTGCTCCGGTCCCAGAGCGGCATCCGCTTTCTGGTGACGAATGCCGGATCGGCAGGCCCGCCGCCCGGGGCGCGCAGTCCTTCGTACTGAACGCTCTTGATCAATGAAGCTCCCTCATCCGGGCAGCCGCAGCAGCTTGAAAGAACCCGCGATCTTGTCGAACTCGGCGCCGCGTTCCCTGAAACAGAGCGACTGGCAGCCGATGAGCATGACCGAGACCGTGGCGCCCTTCTCATCGAGGATGGCGGTGTGGTCGAAGGTCTGGACGTCGTCGCCGATCTGGTAGTTGAAGCGGACCCGGACACCCCTGGCGCCGTCGTCCAGGATGAGGACGTCGTCGCCAAGGAGTTCGAAGTGGTGGAACATCGGCGCCTGACCTGCCGCCAGGGACTGCCGCAGGTAGAGCAGGCGTGTTTCCTCCGTCACCGGCAGGACGAAGTCGCGCAGCCCGTTCAGCGATACCGTGTCCCGCTGCTCCCGCGTGAGCTGGTGCACGGTCGCGTAGACGAAGGGGTCACGGGAGCCGAGCAGGTGGTTGACCGAGGGCTCCGCTGACTGGTCGAAGGCCGTCGACCACACCCGCTGGGCGCGCAGCAGCGCCGCCTGGGAGTTCGGCTGCTCCCCCGACAGATACAGCTCGATGGGATTGGCGTTGAGCTGCGTGAACGAGGAGGGCACTTTGAAGTAGGTGGTGCCGGCCTTGTCACGTACGTAGGTGAACTCGGGCTGTCCGACGCACGCGGACAGCGTCACGACCGCGACCATGAGCGCGATCAAACCCCGTGCCTTTTTCACCAGGGCTTACCTCCGCTTTACGGACCGACGGAGTTGTTGTGCCCGCTTTCAGGACGGATGATCCAGATGCGCACTGAGAAATCTTGACCACATCTTGGCCATACATTGGCCTTATTTGTTACAGATCGACTTGGCATCTGAGCCTTCCGCCCGAAGGTCCGACAAAACGTTGCCGCAACCCCCTTTGGTTCGCCCGGGAACTGCCTGAAGATATGAGGATCCCTTCCGACTTTTCCGGAGCGCACAATGACAGAGCCCGCAATGGAGACCGTCGACTCCTTCGGCATGACAGCCGAGCGCCAGTTCGCCGAAGTGTGGTCGAGGACGGTGCTGTCGGTCAGGGAGCGCCGCCTGCTCCTTTTCGGGCTGCTCGTCGGCCAGGGACTCCACGAGATGACGGAGGTCCAGCTGGACGCGGCCCTGCGCGGCGGCGACCTCAGCGAGCGCGAGCTGCGCGAGGTGGTGGTCTTCCTGACCCACTACGCGGGCTGGGCGCGGGGGACCAAGCTGAACGGCCAGGTGGAAGACCTGATCGAGCGTGTCAGGTCCGGCGGGTGAGCGGGCGCCTCACGCGGCCTCGATCCGGTAGATCGGGCCCTGGAGGCTGAGCGCGTACAACTCGCCGTCGGGTCCCTGGCCGAACGACGAGAGCTGTTCGACCTTCCCGACCTCGGCCGCGTCGTCGAGCCGGTCCGCAGGGGCCGCCTTGATCCAGCCGGCGCAGAAGTCGCCGTACAGGAACCGCCCCCGCAGCCAGGGGATCTTCTCGCCTCGGTAGACGTAACCGGCGATCACCGAGCAGGTGCCGCCCTCTTTCAACGGGTAGACGATCACCGGGTCGACCAGGTCGCGCCCCTTTCCATCGCGGAAGGGCCGCTCGCCCTCGCGCAGGTTCCAGCCGTAGTTCTCTCCGCCCTTCGAGCCCGCCGGCTGGCGGTCGACCTCCTCCCACGCGTTCTGCCCGACGTCGCCGATCCACAGATCGCCGCTGCCGCGGTCGAAGCTGAAGCGCCAGGGGTTGCGCAGCCCGTACGCCCAGATCTCCGGTTTGGCGCCCTTCTCGCCGACGAACGGGTTGTCGTCGGGCACCCGGTACGGCCGGCCGCCGCGCGGGTCGATGCGCAGGATCTTGCCGAGCAGCGTTCCGAGGTCCTGGCCGTTGCCCTGGGGGTCGCCGGCGCTGCCGCCGTCGCCGAGGGCGATGTAGAGGTGGCCGTCGGGCCCGAAGGCGAGCTGGCCGCCGTTGTGGTTGGCGAAGGGCTGCTCCTGGACGAGCACGTCACGCCGGCCCGTCGCCTTGGAGCCGTCGTAGGCCCACTCGGTGATGTGGGTGTGGCCGTCGGCGTCGGTCCAGTCGAGGTAGACCCAGCGCCCCGACGGGTGGAAGGCCACGCCGAGCAGGCCCTGTTCGTTGCCGCCGCTGACCTCGCCCGACAGGTCGATCACCGTGTCGCCGTCGGTGGTGCGCAGCCGTCCGGCCTGCTCGGCGACGTAGAGGCGGTCGTCGCCCTGACGCACGGCGAAGGCCACGGGCTGCTCCAGCTCGGCGATCCGCGTGAAGCGTAACTCGCCCTTTCCCGTCTCCACGGGGGTCGCGGTGGCGGTCGCCGACGAGCCGTCGGTGGGCGGGGCGGCCGGTGGTGGCGGCGGGCCGGCCGCGCAGGCGGCGAGGGCCAGCAGGACGACAGGCACGACCACAACGAGGCGCACGCCGTTCATCCTGCCATGAACGTTAAGGTTCAGGCATGCCAACCGCATTGATCACCGGCCCGACCTCCGGCATCGGCGCCGCCTTCGCCCGGCGCCTGGCCGCCGACGCCTTCTCGCTCGTCCTGGTCTCACGCGACGACAAGCGGCTCGCCGAGACCGCCGACCAGCTCAGGCTCAGGTACGGCGTGAACGTCGAGGTGCTGGCCGCCGACCTGGCCACCGACGAGGGGCTGGCCAGGGTCGAGTCCAGGCTCCGCGACGGCGACCCCGTCGATCTGGTCGTCAACAACGCCGGTTTCGGCCACGCCGGGAACTTCCCCGACGTGCCGGCTGAAGACGAGGTGCGCATGCTCAAGGTGCACTGCGAGGCCGTGCTCCGGCTGACGCTGGCGGCGCTGCCGGGGATGCGCGAGCGTGACCGCGGCGCGATCGTCAACGTCGCCTCGGCGGCCGCGTTCTTCACCCGCGGCACCTACGGCGCGTCCAAGGCGTGGGTGATCAGCTTCAGCGAGGCGGCCGCGAACGCGGTGGGCAACCCACGCATCAAGATCATGGCGCTCTGCCCCGGTTTCGTGCGGACCGAGTTCCACCAGCGGGCCGCGATGGACACCTCCGGCATCCCCGGCTTCCTCTGGCTCAAGGCCGACGACGTGGTCAGGGCGGGCATGCGCGACCTGGCGCTGGGCAAGCACGTGTCGATCCCCGACGTGCGCTACAAGACCATCGTCGCGGTGGGGCGGCTGGTGCCGCGCGGCATCCAGGCCCGCGTGTCGGCGCGCATCGGGCGCTGACCCGGCCCAGCTCATGGAACGGGCCCCCGCCGCGGGAGGGGGTCGCGGTGGGGGCCCGAGCGACCGTGAACGCTTAAGGACACGGCCGGGAACCAGGAGTCAGCCGGCGGCTGCGCTCAGCGGTTGGCCTCGTGGCCGATGGCCAGGCCCGAGGTCGGGTCGAAGAAGTGCAGGTTGTTCGTGTCGATGACCAGCTCGATGTTCTGACCGGGGCGCACGTGGCTGCGGGCGTTGACGCGGGCGGTCCACAGGGACTTGTCGCCCGACAGCGGCAGCGCGGCCTCCTCGTCGTCACCGGTGTCGGCGGCGGCGACGGTGTCCTTGTGCTCGACCGGCGGGGCGTCGATCAGGAACAGCACGTTGATCTCGGAGCCCAGCTCCTCGGTGACCTCCGCCTTGACCGGCAGCGTGGCCCAGCCGTTGGCGTGGCTGCCGGCGGAGGCGGAGTCCTCGAAGTCCGACGGGCGGATGCCGAGGATGATCTTCTTGCCGATGTACTGGTCGAGGCCCGGCTTGTCGGAGAAGGTCGACTCGGGGATCGACAGCTTGATGTCGGCGAAGGTGACCGCGGCGTCGCCGTCGCGGACCAGCTCGGCGGTGGCGAAGTTCATCGAGGGCGAGCCCATGAACCCGGCCACGAACAGGTTGACCGGCTTGTCGAACAGGTTCTGCGGGGTGTCGACCTGCTGCAGCAGGCCGTCGCGCAGGACGCAGACGCGGTCGCCGAGGGTCATGGCCTCGACCTGGTCGTGGGTGACGTACACGGTGGTGACGCCGAGGCGCTCGTGCATCTGGTTGAGCGAGGCGCGCATGGAGACGCGGAGCTTGGCGTCCAGGTTGGACAGCGGCTCGTCCATGAGGAAGGCCTGCGGCTCGCGGACGATGGCGCGGCCCATGGCGACACGCTGGCGCTGACCACCGGACAGGGCGGCCGGCTTGCGCTTGAGGTAGGTCTCCAGGCCGAGCATCTTGGCGGCGTCGTTGACGCGCTTCTGGATCTCCGGCTTGGGCATCTTGCGGAGCTTGAGGCCGAAGGCGAGGTTCTCCTCGACCGTCATGTGCGGGTAGAGCGCGTAGTTCTGGAAGACCATCGCGATGTCGCGGTCTTTGGGCGGCAGGTGGTTGACGACCTTGTCGCCGATGGAGATCTCGCCGCCGCTGATGTCCTCGAGGCCCGCGATCATCCGGAGCGCGGTCGACTTACCGCAACCGGAGGGGCCGACCAGCACCATGAACTCGCCATCCTTGATTTCAAGGTTGAGCCCGTTCACAGCCTTTACGCCACCGGCGTATACCTTGTCGACGTTCGTCAGAACGATGGATGCCATGACATTCCTTCGCGCTCCAGGGCGGTGGCCCGGATGTTGGTACCGTTTCCAGCTCACGTGGATACGTTTTCAAGCATCTCACCCGAAACGGACATCACTGTCAAGGGTTGCAGCATAACCAGGCTTTACCAACGCATGCCGCTTCCCGTCCGGCGGAAACCATGATGGAATCGTTTCCATGGAGAGGCGCGCGACGATCAAGGATGTGGCCGAGGCAGCCGGCGTAGGTGTCGCGACCGTGTCCAGGGTGCTGTCCGGCGGGTCCGCCAGCCCGAGCACCCGGGAGCGGGTGCTGGCCGTCGCCGCCCAGCTCGACTACCGGCCCAGCGCCCTCGGCCGCAACCTGCGGCAGCGCCGTACCGGCGGCATGGGGCTGCTCGTCCCTGACCTGACCGACACCTTCTACGGCCAGCTCGCCGAGGGCGTGCTGGCCTGCGCCCGATCGGCCGGCGAGCCGGTCCTGCTCGGTTCCACGGGCGACGACCCCGAGCAGGAGGCCGACCTGGTCGGCATGCTGCTGGAACAGAGCGTCGACCGCCTGATCGCCGTGCCGTCGGGCGACGCAGAGACCTGGACGCCGGTGATCCGGGCCGGCATGAGGGTGGTCTTCGCCGACCGCGTGCCCGCCGCGCCGTTCCAGGAGGACCCCGGAGTGACCGCGGTCAACGACCTCATGCGCCTCGACGGCCTGTCCCCCGCCCCCCAGACCCGTCCGCTGGACGCGCCGGCCGTGGTGGCCGACGACCGGGCGGGCATCCGTACGGCCGTGCGCTACCTGCGCGGGCTCGGCCACAAGCGCATCGCCTTCCTGGGCGGCCCCGGCCAGGACAGCCGGGTGGCCGCCTTCAGGGCGGCGGTGGGCGCGCCGGTGGACGAGGATCTCGTGGTGTTCGGCACCGGCAGCCGCGACTCCGCCTACGCCGCCGCCTCCGGCCTGTTCCAGAGCCGTCCCGACCTGTCGGCCGTGGTGGCAGGGGGGAACGTGCTGGGCGAGGCGGCCGTGCTGGCCGCCCGCGAACTGGACCTGCGGGTGCCCAGGGACGTCTCACTGGTGATGTACGACGACGTGCCGTGGGCCGAGCTGTGCTCCCCGCCGCTGACGGTGATCGCCCAGCCGGGGCGCGACATCGGCTACCGCGCGGCCGAGTTGGTGCTTCGCGCCGAGACCAGGAAACCGCGCGGCGTGGTGCTGCCGACCGAACTGATCGTCAGGGGGAGCTGCGGCCCCCGCCGCTGACCCCATCCGCCTTCAGTAGGTCTCGACGCCGGTGAAGCGGCGGGGCAGGATCATCAGCGGGTTGTCGTCGAGGATGACGTCGGGCGGCCCGAACCGCGCGGCGACCTCCCGGATGTCGGGGTCGTCGAGCATCAGCAGCCGGCCCCTTTCGATGAACGGCTCACCGTCCACCAGGACCGTCGGCCGGTCCACCTGGCAGTCGCAGTGGGCGAAACCCGGCCCCGACTTGATGGGCGCGCCGTTGGTCAGCCCGTCGATGCCGCAGTAGAAGGCCCCGGCGTGCTTCTCCCGCTCGAACTGCGTGCCCCCGGCGATGCGCACCTTCGGGTTCAGCCCGACCAGGCCGTGCCGCATGTAGTAGCCGTCGGGCGCGTAGCGGCGCAACTGCTCGGCGGCCATCCCGCCCTCGATCTTGCGGACCAGGTTGTTCTCCAGGGTCAGGCGCAGGGGCTCCTCGGGGACGCCGGTGAACGTGCAGTCCTCGACGACGATCACGCCCTCGGTGTCCCTGGGCCAGAAGTTGGCGCCCCCGTACGGGAACGGCCGCCAGTCGCCGGGCCGCAGCGCCCCCGGGTCGGGATCCCAGGCCAGCCCGGAGAAGGTCACGTCGGTCCCCAGCGCGGAGGTCACCCGGACCGACTCGGCCCCCGCGACCTGGTGCAGCGTGCGGCGCAGCAGCGCGTAGAAGACCTCGGGCGGCAGCCTGCCGCCGGTGACCAGCGCCGCGGCCGTGGCGGTCATGTGCAGCGACAGGAACCGTGACGAGCGGGACTTGATCTGGTCGAAGAACAGCGGCTCGGTGTGCACCTCGCCCCACCAGGTGCCGCTGATCACGACGTCGGCCTCGTGGAAGGCGGCCGTCTCGATGTCGAGCGGCGCCTGTCTGTCCCACCCTCCGGGGCTGAACGGCGGCACCGACAACACGCGCACGTCGGCGCCCACGTAGGCCGCCGCCGCGCCGATGGCCTGGACGACGACCGGGTCCACGGTGTGCTCCATGAGCAGCAGGACCCGTTCGCCGGCCTTGAGCTGCACGTACGCCAGCAGGTTGCGGACGCCGGGCATCAGCTCGACGATCGAGTACGGCCCCGCCGTCGACGCGTCGACATAGCTGAACGGCGATCCTGCGTACGGATTGTTCGTCATGCACGCCCCCTCGACACCCCGACCAAGCGGTTACATACCGCAATTCATCCGTTACTACACGCTGGCAATAGGGTCAACGTTGTGCTTTACGGCAGAACCACAGAAATCACCGCCATCGACGCCGTGATCTCCCGGGCGCGTGACGGCGCGGGCGGAGCCCTGGTGCTGCGCGGCGAGGCGGGCGTGGGCAAGACGGCCCTGCTCGACCTGGCCGCCTCCGGGGGCGGCGCGATGCGGGTGCTCAGGACCACGGGCGTCGAACCCGAGTCGGACCTGGCCTTCGCCGCCCTGCACCAGCTGTTGTGGCCGGTGACGGGGCTGCTCGACGCGCTGCCCGAGCCGCAGCGCGCGGCCGTGCGCGGGGCGCTCGGGCTGGACGCGGCGGCCTCGGGCGACCGGTTCCTGCTGGCGGCCGGGGTACTGTCGCTGCTGGCCGAGGCCGCCGCGCCGGACGGGCTGCTGTGCGTGATCGACGACTTCCAGTGGGTGGACCGAGCCTCGGCCGACGCGCTGCTGTTCGCCGCCAGACGGCTGGGCGCCGAACGGATCGCGATGCTACTCGCCGTACGCGACGACACGCCGGTAACCGGGACCGCATCGCTGAAAGGCGCTCGCGGGGACGCGCCGGTTACCGGGACTGCTTCGGTGAAAGGCGCTCGCGGGGACGTGTCGGTGAAGGGCGTGCCGTCGGTCGACGTCGGTGGCCTGGCCGAACCGGCCGCCGCCGAGCTGCTGGGCGACGCCGTCCACGCCAGCGTCAAGCGGGACCTGGTCGCGCTGACCGGCGGCAACCCCCTGGCGCTGCGTGAGACGGCCAGGTTCTTGACGTCCGCGCAGCTCGCGGGACGCGAACCGCTGCCCGACCCCCTGCCGGGCGGCGCGCAGCTCTTCGGCGAACGGGTGGCCGCCCTGTCAGAAGCCGCACGGCAGGTCGCGCTGGTCGCGGCCGTCGAGGGCGACCTCGACCTGGTGCTGCGCGCCGCCGACCGGCTGGGCGCGGGCCGGGCGGCGCTGCACGAGCTGGAGGCGGCCGGTCTCGCGGCCGTGTCGGGGGCCCGCGTGCGGTTCGGCCATCCTCTCGTCAGGTCGGCGGTGTACGAGGCGGCCACGCCCGCGCACCACCGTGCCGCGCACGCGCTGCTGGCCGAGCTGGCCGACGGCGACCGCCGCGCCTGGCACCTGGCAGGGGCCGCGCTGGGCCAGGATGAGACCGTGGCCGCCGCGCTGACGCGGACCGCCGCGCGGGCCCGCGACCGCGGCGGGTACGGCGACGCGGCCACGGCCCTGGTCAGGGCCGCCGAGCTGACCCCCGCCGCGCTCACCAGGGCGGAACGGCTCAAGGACGCCGCCGTCGCCGCCTGGCTGGCCGGTCGGCCCGGCCAGGCGGAGTCCCTGCTGGCCGAGGCCCGCGAACACGCCGGCGCGGGCGCCGCGCTGGCCATGGAGATCGCCCAGTTGCGGGGCAGGTTCGAGCTGAACTCCGGCAGCGCGGCCGAGGCCCTGCGCGTCCTGGCGGCGGGCGAGACCTTGGAGATGCTGGCCGACGCCTCGGAGGCGGCCTCGTACGTGGGCGACACGGCGGCCATCGTCGAGATCGGCCGGCGGGCGGCGGCCTTCCCCGAGGGGTTCCTGCGCGACGTGGTCACCGGGATCGGCGCGATGCTGGCCGACGGCAGCGGGCACGGGCCGCTCAGGCGGGCCCTGGCGCGGGCCGGGGAGCTGGAGGAGGCGGCCGAGTTCATGTGGGCGGCAGCGGCGGCCAGCTACCTGGGCGAGGCCGACCTGTCCGCCGAGCTGGTCGAGCGGGCCGGACGAGTGGCCCGGGTGTCGGGGATGGTGGGGCAGCTTCCCGTGGTGCTGGAGTTCGTGGCCACCGCGGAACGCCTGGCCGGGCGGCTGGCCCAGAGCAGGGCCGTCTCGGAGGAGGGCCTGGAGCTGGCCAAGGAGGCCGGATACCGCAACACCGAGGCCGCGCACCTGGCCAACCTGGCGGTGCTGGCCGCCCTGCGGGGCGAGGAGGCGGCCTGCGAACGGCACGCGCGGGAGGCGCTGGCCATCGCCGTCCCCCACCGGGTGGGGATGCGCGCGGGCGTGGCCTCGTACGCGCTGGCCATGCTCGACCTGGGCCTCGGCAGGCACGCCGCGGCGCACGACCGCTTCAGCGCGATCGCCGCGGCGGGCCCCGGGCTGAGCAATCCGACCGTGGTCTGGCGCTCGACGCCGGACCGGATCGAGGCCGCCGTGGGCGCCGGCGACCCGGACGGGGCGCGGGCGGCGCTGGCGGCGTACGAGCGGTGGTCGGCCCACGCCGAGACCGCCGAGTCGCGGGCGCTGCTCGCCCGCTGCCGCGGCCTGCTCTCGCCGGACGCAGAACCGCTGGAGGAGGCGCTGCGGCTGCACGCGAACCCGTTCGAGGCGGCCAGGACGGCCCTGCTGCTCGGGGAGCGGCTGCGCCGCGCGCACCGGCCGGGCGAGGCGCGGGCGCACCTGCGGGGCGCGCTGGAGACGTTCCAGCGGGCGGGCGCGGAGCCGTGGGCGCGGCGCGCGCACGGCGAGCTGCGGGCGGCCGGGGAGAGCGCGCCCTCCGCTCCCGCCACGGTGCTTGACGCGCTGACACCGCAGGAGCTACGTATCGCGGGCCTGGTCGCGGACGGGCTGTCCAGCAAGCAGATCGCCGCGCGGCTTTTCCTGAGCCCGCGGACGGTCGAGTACCACCTGTACAAGATCTATCCGAAGCTCGGCATCGGCTCGCGTACTGACCTGGTGCGCCTAGTAGTTCTACAGAAGGCACCAGCGTCCGGGCAGGACATGCTTTGAGCATGCAAAACGCCATCTGGAGTGAAGAGTTCGGCGGCGCCGACGACGCGCCGATCCTGCTGATCATGGGGTCGATGTCGCAGGGGATCCTGTGGCCCGACGAGTTCGTCGGCAGGCTCGTGGCCGGCGGGCGGCGGGTGATCCGCTACGACCACCGTGACACCGGCATGTCCGACACGATCGATTTCTCCGCGGAGCCGTACACATGGGATGACGTCAAGGACGACGTGCTGCGGGTGATGGACGCGCACGGCCTGGACAGCGCGCACCTGGTCTGCCATTCGGCGGGCGGGCTGCTCGGGCAGTTCATCGCGGTGGAACGGCCGGAGCGCGTACGGACGCTCACCGTCATCGGATCGTCGCCGCTCGGCGGCGGCGAGGGCCAGGTGATCATGCGAGCGCTGATGGGTCAGCCGCAGCCCGAGGGCAGTCTGCCTGAGCCGGCGCCGGAGTTCGTGGCCTTCTTCCGCGACCTGATGGCCGCCCCACCGGCCGCCGACCGGCGCGAGCAGATCGACCGGATGATCGCCGAGCAGCGCCTGCTGCACGGGGGCGCGCTGCCGTTCGACGAGGACGCGGCGCGGCGGCTGCAGGAACGCATGTACGACCGGGCGCGTGACCTCGCCGCCGTCGCCAACCATCGCCTGGCCGCCATGGCCAAGCCGGACTTCGAGCCGGTGGGGGTGCTGGACCAGGTGAAGGCGCCCACACTGGTCATCGAGGGCACCCACGAACCCGCCAAACCAGGCCACGGAGCGCTCATCGCCGCCCAGATCCCGGGGGCTCGGCTGCTGATGATCGAAGGAATGGGGCACACGCTCCCACCGGAGACCCACGAGCCCCTGGCCACCGCCGTCCTCGACCACACAGCCGGCTGACCCCCCGGACCGTCCGGCCGCCTTCAGACGGGCCGGGCCGGCGCGCGGACGGCGCGACCCGGGCCGTCCAACCGCGTCAGCCCGACCTTCTGGCCCATTCGGCGGGGCGCTTAGAGCAGCTTCTCGATGGCGGAGGTGACCGTGGGGTCGTCGGGGGTGGTGCGGGGGCGGAAGCGGGCCACGACGGCGCCCTCGCCGTCCACCAGGAACTTCTCGAAGTTCCACTGGACGTCGCCCGCCTCGCCGTCGGCGTCGGCGGTCTGCGTGAGCTCGGTGTAGAGGGGGTGCCGGCCAGGCCCGTTGACGTCGGCCTTCTCCAGCAGCGGGAAGTCCACGCCGTACGTGGCGGAGCAGAACTGCTGGATCTCCTCCGCCGAGCCGGGCTCCTGGCCGCCGAACTGGTTGCAGGGCATGCCGACCACGGTGAAGCCGCGCGAGCCGTACTGACGCTGGAGTTCGACCAGGGCGGTGTACTGCGGGGTCAGGCCGCAGCGGGAGGCCACGTTGACGATGAGGGCGGGTTTGCCGGCGGCCAGCTCACCGAGCGTGGTCGGGGCGTCGGCGAGGGTGCGGAGCGGGATGTCACTGAGACTCATGGTCCAGACCCTACAGAACGAGTCAGCCCAGAAATGAGATGCAGCCCACATTTTCCCGACAAAACCCCAGAAACACCCATATATCGTGATCTTTACTGACGACCCTCTTTTAAGCCACTAATTCTCTGTAAAGGTGAGCAATCGGGCAGGGTGGCGCGGTCCACGCAACCCCTCGAAAGGGAACCCGCATGCCCATGCTCCGCCGTACCGGCGTCCTGGCCCTGACCGCCATCCTCGTGGCGGCGGGCGGCGCCTCGGCCGCGCAGGCGCACAGCTCCCGAGCGAGCAGCGCGAACAAGTCGATCGCCGAGCCCATGGTGGCCAAGCGCGGTTGGAACAAAGCCCAGTTCAGGTGCCTGGAACGGCTCTGGACGAGAGAGAGTGACTGGAACCACCGCGCCGCGAACGGCTCATCCGGCGCCTACGGCATCCCGCAGGCCCTGCCCGGCCACAAGATGGCCACCTCGGGACGCGACTGGCGCACCAACCCGCGCACCCAGATCAAGTGGGGCCTTAGCTACATCAAGCAGAGGTACGGCACGCCGTGTGGGGCCTGGGCGCAGTTCCAATCCCACCGTTGGTACTGAGCCAAACCCCAGGTTTGCCCGGTTTTTCAGACAAGGCCCACCCATAAGGGCGACGGACCGGGCAAGCCCGGCCCAGCGAGAGGGCCTTTTATCCGTCACGATCGGACAAACACCTGCCCTTCGCGCGTCGAGACGGCCGATCAGCGGTTACAGAGCGTAATAGGAATCGTGCTACAGGACACGTCGCGGAGCCCTCTGGGCCGCCCAGCTTGATCGGGCGGCAGCAGAATCCCGGAGGGCCGCGCGGACTCTCCACGTCCGAGCCACGGACGCGGACCGGCAGGGCGCCGGAACATACAGCGCCCGTCCGCACGCGACCCGACAGCAAGGATCGATTTGGACAGCAAACGTGTGCTCAGCGGCACTCTCATCACTGTCAGCGCGTTCACCGCGATCGGAACCACTACCGCCAGGGCCGAGTCGGCGCCACCCGTCGTCAAACTGCGGACCTGGACCACGTCAGCGCAACCGAAGATCACGGCCATGGCGCCGTCTACGAGAAACAAAAGGATCGCCCTGGGACAGGTCGTCCAGCGGTCCTGGAACCTCCGGGAGTTCCGCTGCCTCGACAACCTGTGGACCAGGGAGAGCGGCTGGAACCACCGGGCGCTCAACCGTTCGTCCGGTGCCTACGGCATCCCGCAGTCGCTGCCCGCGGTCAAGATGAGCAGCGCCGGACGCGACTGGAAGTCGAACCCGGAGACGCAGATCCGGTGGGGTCTGGCCTACATCAAGGGGAGGTACGGCAGGCCGTGCGGCGCCTGGGGACATTGGAGATCGCACAACTGGTACTGAACCAGGGGGCGCCGGGAGCTCACCTCGTGCCCTCCCGGCGCCCCGTGTGAACGCGATGAAGCTCTCAGGGCCGGCGGCTGAGCGGCAGTCGCAGGATCAGCCGGGCTCCGGAGCCTTCGCCGATCGTCAGGGTTCCGCGGTGGGCCTTGGCGATGTCGCGGGCGATCGGGAGTCCCAGCCCGCTCCCCCCGGTGTCCCTGGATCGTGTCTGGTCCAGCCGCGTGAACCGTTCGAACACCTGCTCCCGCTTCTCCTCGGGGATCCCGGGCCCGTCGTCGGCCACCTCGACCACGGCCTGGCCGTCGCACGCCCGCACGGAGACCCGCACCTTGGACTCGCCGTACCTGTCGGCGTTGGCCAGCAGGTTCGTCAGCAGCCGGAGCAGCCGCAGCGGGCTCCCCCGCACGCACACCCCCGACTCGATGTCCGTGGTGACCGGCAGCCGGGTGGGCCGCCGCGAGACCTCGTCCGCCACGAGCCGCCCCAGGTCGATGCGCTCGAAGCGGGGTGTCGCCCCCGCGTCCAGCCGGGCCATCAGCAGCAGGTCGTGCACGATGGCCGACAACCGCCGCGCGTCCTCCAGCGCGGCCCGCCAGTCGGCCTCGTCGCGATCCTCCATCCCGGCTTCCAGGCGCACCATCAGGGCCGTGATCGGGGCGCGCAGTTCGTGGGAGGCGTCGGAGACGAAGCGGCGGTGCCGGGCCACGGCGTCCTCCAGCCGGGCCAGGGTGTCGTTGACGGTGGTGGCCAGTTCGGCGACCTCGTCGTCGGTCCTGGGCACCTCGATGCGCTGGCTCAGGTCGTGGGCGCTGATGCGTTCCAGCCCCGACCTGATCCGCTCCACGGGGGCCAGGACGCGGCCGACGCCGAACCAGGCGCCCCACGCCAGCAGGGCCACCAGCAGCAGGGAGCCGCCGTACAGGAGCGCGGGCAGGAAGTGGGAGCGCAGCAGGAGCGGCTCGCGCATGGCCGAGTAGGCGATGACGCTGCCGTACGCGCTGGCCTCGTCGCTGATCCCCACCACGACCAGGCACCCGTCGGACCGGCACACCCGGTCCTCCACCCGGGTGTCGCCCCCGCCCGGCCTGGCCCTGGTGATCGGCGATATGCCGGGGATGGTCTCGTTCGAGGCGACCACCTGGCCGTTGTCGTCGACGACCTGCAGGAGGTAGACGCCCTTCTGCGAGGGGATCGGCCCGTCCAGGCGCTCCTTGTCGATCATGGCGATGACGTGGCGGCTCGCCGCGGAGGCCTGGTCGACGAGGTCGGCTCTGGCCCGCACCGGGTACGACAGGGAGATCGCGATGACACCCACGAGGAGGATGACGCCGAACACCGCCACTGTCGCGATCGTCATCCGAGCCCTGATGGACTGCCCGAACCCCATGGTCTAACTCTGCCACGCAAAGTACAAACCGCAGGTCAAACGCCTTTCAGCGGCCGAAGTCGCGGTGCGGTCCGCGTGGGAGGCAGCGGCCTGTCAATCACGACATTCCCCAACAGATCACAACGGAAACCATCAATGCCCTCACATGCACGATCGTTCACGTTTTCCCACGTCAGGAACACAAAACCCACCTGGAAGCCACAGAAAACCTGTTGAACGTCCGTATTAGCCTAGAAGGGATGCCTCCCGATACGCACAAACCTCGCCGTCCCCTGCTGTCTTCCAACTCCCTGTGGCGGATGAAGTCCTACCTCCGCCCGTACGCCGTCAGACTGGTCTTCATCTGGCTGGCCGCGCTCGTCGGCATCGGCGCCGCGATCGCCCTGCCCCTCATCAGCGAGAAGGTCATCGACGGGCCCGTGGCCCACGGCGACTCCGACGGGCTGCTCCCGCTGGGGCTCCTCGCCATCGGCATTGGCGTGGTCGAGGCCCTGCTGATCTTCCTCCGGCGGTGGGCTCAGGTCAAACCGGTGCTCGGCCTGGAGACCGCCATCCGCGACGATCTCTACGAGCACCTGCAGCGGCTGCCCATGGGCTTCCACGGCGACTGGCAGTCGGGCCAGCTGTTATCCCGGGCCACGACGGATCTGTCCACGATCCGCCGCTTCCTCGGCTTCGGGATGCTCTTCCTGGTCATGAACATCCTGCAGCTCATCACGGTGACCGTGCTGCTGATGAACAAGTACTGGCCGCTCGGGCTGCTGGTGCTGGCCTCGTCGGTGCCGATCATCTGGACGTCCCTGCGCTTCGAGAAGCGCTACATCAAGATCTCCCGCCAGGTGCAGGACGAGCAGGGCGACCTCGCCACGCTCGTCGAGGAGGCCGCGATCGGCATCCGCACCATCAAGGCCTTCGGCCGCCGCCACCACGTCTTCGACCGCTACGACGAGGCCGCGCTCAAGGTGTACGGCACGTCGATGGACAAGGTCCGCCTGTCCGGCAAGTTCTTCTCCTTCCTGGAGATCATCCCCAACATCACGCTGGCCCTGGTGCTGCTGCTCGGCGCGCTGGCGGTCGGCACCGGCTCGCTGACCCTGGGCGCGCTGGTCGCCTTCACCACGCTGATGCTCCAGCTCGTGTGGCCGATCGCCAGCCTCGGCTACATCCTGGCCATGGCCCAGGAGGCCATGACCTCCGCCGACCGCGTCATGGAGGTCATGGACACCGTCCCCTCGATCCAGGACGGCACCGGCACCGTCGCCACGCCGCGCGGCCACCTGCGCTTCGAGGGCGTCGGGTTCCGCTTCCCCGACTCCGACGAGCCGGTGCTGCGCGACGTTTGGCTGGAGGTCGCGCCGGGCGAGACCGTGGCCATCGTGGGCGCGACCGGCTCGGGCAAGACGACGATGACCGCGCTGGTGCCCAGGCTGATGGACCCGACCGAGGGCCGGGTCACGATCGACGGGCAGGACGTGCGCGACCTGACGCTGCCGGACCTGCGCTCGGTGGTGGCCACCGCGTTCGAGGAGCCGACGCTGTTCTCCATGAGCGTGCGCGAGAACCTCACCCTCGGCCGGACCGACGCCACCGAGGAGGAGCTCGACGCCGCCATCCAGACCGCGCAGGCCATGTTCGTCTACGACCTGCCGTGGGGCCTGGACACCCGCATCGGCGAGCAGGGCCTGTCGCTGTCCGGCGGCCAGCGACAGCGGCTCGCCCTGGCGCGGGCCGTGCTGAGCAAGCCGCGGATCCTGGTGCTCGACGACACGCTGTCCGCGCTCGACGTGGAGACCGAGGCGCTGGTGGAGGAGGCGCTGCGGCACGTGCTGCGCGACGCCACCGGCATCGTGGTCGCCCACCGCGCCTCCACCGTGCTGCTGGCCGACAAGGTGGCGCTGCTGCGCGGCGGCACGATCACCCACGTCGGACAGCACCAGCAGTTGCTGGCCGAGGTGCCCGAATACCGGGAGTTGCTCGCTCAGGACGCCGACTTCGACGACGCGTCGGAAGGAGCGCTGCGATGACCACGACGACCACCACCCCCGCGAGCGCGGCCGACTGGCGCGGCGTGGCCTCCGAGGACCAGGACGAGCTGCCCGACAAGATCTCCGTCCTGCTGCGGGCGCGTTCCCGGCGGCTGCTGGGCGACCTGCTCCGCCCGTACCGGAAGAAGATCGCGCTGCTCGTCGCGATCATCGTGGTCTCCAACGCGGCCGGGCTGTCGATCCCCTTCCTGGTCTCCGTCGGCATCGACGCGGGCATCCCGCCGATCCAGCGCGGCGAGGGCCCTGACGTGCTGCTGACCGTGGTCGGGGTCATCCTGGCCGCGGCGATCACGCAGGCGATCACCCGGCAGGCGTTCCTGCGGCTGTCGGGGCGGATCGGGCAGGGCATCCTGCTGGAGCTGCGCAGGAGGGTGTTCGACCACTTCCAGCGGCTGTCGCTGAGCTTCCACGAGGGTTACACCTCCGGCCGGGTCATCTCGCGGCTGACCTCCGACATCGAGGCCATCGCCGAGCTGCTCCAGTCGGGGTTCGACGCGCTGGTCAAGGCCGTGCTGACCATGGTGGGCACGGCCGTGCTGCTGCTGGTGCTGGACTTCAACCTGGGCCTGATGGCGCTGCTGCCGCTGCCGTTGCTGGTGCTGTTCACCCGGTGGTTCCGGCGGCAGTCGGCGATCGTCTACCGGCGTACGCGGGAGACGGTGGCGCTGGTGATCGTGCACTTCGTGGAGTCGATGACCGGCATCCGCGCGGTGCAGGCCTTCCGCAGGCAGCCGCGTAACCAGGAGATCTTCCAGCAGCTCAACGACGACTACCGGGGCGCGAACGCGCGCAGCATGCTGCTCGGCGCGACGTTCATGACCGGCGTCAAGCTGATCGGCAACCTGACGATCGGCGGGGTGCTGCTCTACGGCGGCTGGCTGGCGCTGAACGGCGAGGTCCTGGTCGGCGTGCTGACCGCGTTCCTGCTGTACCTGCGCCAGTTCTACGAGCCGATGCAGGAGGTCAGCCAGTTCTACAACACGCTGCAGTCGGCGGGCGCGGCGCTGGAGAAGTTGTCAGGCGTGCTGGAGGAGGAGCCGTCGGTGCCCGAGCCGCGCGAGCCGCAGCCGCTGCCCCAGGGCAGGGCACGTGGCAAGGTGCGCTTCGAGGGCGTCAGGTTCGCCTACGTCGAGGAGATGCCGATCCTGCCGCGGCTCGACCTGACCGTCCCGGCCGGGCAGAGCGTGGCGCTGGTCGGCGCGACGGGCGCCGGCAAGACCACGCTGGCCAAGCTGATCTCCCGCTTCTACGACCCGACCGACGGCCGCGTGCTGCTCGACGGCGTCGACCTGCGCATGCTGGACGAGGCGTCGCTGCGCCAGGCCGTGGTCATGGTCACCCAGGAGAACTTCCTGTTCAGCGGCACGGTCGCGGACAACATCAGGTTCGGCCGCCCCGACGCCACCGACCGCGAGATCCGCGAGGCGGCCAAGGCGATCGGCGCGCACGAGTTCATCTCGTCCCTGCCCGACGGCTACGACACCGAGGTCGGCAAGCGCGGCGGCCGGATGTCCGCCGGGCAGCGCCAGCTCGTCGCCTTCGCCAGGGCGTTCCTGGCCGATCCCGCGGTGCTCATCCTGGACGAGGCCACCTCCAGCCTCGACGTGCCGAGCGAGCGCCTCGTGCAGCGCGCGTTGCGGACGATCCTCGCCGACCGGACCGCGCTGATCATCGCGCACCGGCTGTCGACGGTGGAGATCGCCGATCGGGTGCTGGTGATGGAGCGCGGCGAGATCGTCGAGGACGGATCGCCGGACCGGCTCATCGCCGCGTCGGGCCGCTTCGCCGGGTTGCACCAGGCGTGGCTGGACAGCCTGAGCTAGTGGTGCGGGCGCGCCGGGTGCACCAGGTTCGCGAAGAGCTCGTAGCCGACGAACGCGGCCAGCGGCAGCCCTAACGCGACCAGCAACCGGCCGGGCAGCGGGGACCGTTCAGCGGGCCTGCTGCCCGGCTGGATCACCGGCACGAACAACGGCTCGGGCTCCGGTTCCGGCGCGGGCACGAGCTCGGGGTGGTGTGCCAGGTACCCGGAGGGGAAGGAGGTCACGCGGTAGGCGCCGCATCGCGGGCAACACGTGCCTGACCGGGGCGGTGGCACCGCCACTCCCGAGCTGAGCCAGATCTCGACCTCGTTGCCGTGGTTGTCGGTGAGACGTCTGACGACGAACTCCTCTTCCCAGACGTATAAGCAACGAAGGCACTCGAAGGGCCACGTCTCGGGGGAGTCAAACCCGTCTGGCACAAGAATCACCTCAGACCACAAATCGGTCGCTCATCTTGAGTGTCCACCCGGGTTCGCGCCCCCGCAAGGCGGGGCTTATGACACTTTCAGCTATGGAATGCTCACCAAGTGTCAGGTTATTCGTCAGTAAAGCGGTTTTCTGACCGGGCTGAGCAGCGGAGTCGCGTCCGGCGCGGTGGGCTCGACGGACGGGATCAGCTCCGGATGATGGGCGAGATAACCCTCCGGGAACGTGGTGGCCTGCTGGGACCCGCAGCGCGGGCAGATGACACCCGACGAAGGCGGCGGCACGGGCAGGCCGTCACGCAGCCAGACCTCCCGCTCGTTGCCGCGACGGTCGTCGACGTGCCGGACGACGTACTCCTCTTCCCAGACGTGCCAGCAGCCCCGGCACTCGAAGGGCACGATCTTGAATTCTTCGACCAAGGCGGTCACCCCCTTACTTCGAGTGTCCGCCCGCCGCTCCGAATCCCGCAAGCCGTCTTACCGAACGGTGAGAACAAAGGCGAAAGCGCCTGCTACCACGCTGATCGTGCCAAGCCAGGCGAACAGCACGTCCAGTCCGGCCTCCAGCGGCCTGCCTCCGTGCAGCGCCTCCTGCACGCGGCGGAAGCGCGCCCGCGTTCTGATCAGCAGCACGCCGCCGCAGAGCGCGGCCAGCGCGAAGGCGACGGTCGCCGGCACGGGCAGGGCGTTCCTGAGCGACACTCCTGCCGCGCCGAGCCCGCCGGTCGACAGGGCCACGGCCGTGCGCACCCAGGCCAGCCGGGTGCGCTCGCTCTGCAGCCCCTTGTCCCAGATCTCCTCTTCGGGTGCCATGTCAGGCGGCCAGGATGATGAGGATCAGAGCCATGATCGCCACCGCCGCCACCCCGTAGCCGAAGACGGCCGCGAGCGCGGGCGGCGGCAGCGGGTCCTGCCGGCGCAGGGCACGCTGGATGTTGCGCCAGCGCGGGTAGGCCATGCCCGCCGCCAGCGCGGACAGTGTGACCAGCACCACGGCCAGCGCGGTACGGATCCACGGCACGAACACGTCGGCGGGAACCGCCGCCATGGCCACCCCACCCGCACTGAGCGCCAGCGCCGTGCTCAGCCAGGTGAGGAAGGTGCGTTCATTGGCCAAGGTGAAACGCGGGTCGGGTTCCATAGGAAAAACGGTAATTCGTCCCCATTTCCCCTAAAGAAACCGGGTTAGCTGCAGGCCTGGGCCACTTTCTCCAGGTAGGCGGCGCTGTCGGTGCCGACCTTCTGGACCGCGTCGACGGCGTCGTTGACATTGTCGACGTTGATGCCGCTCAGGGTCTTGGCCAGGTCGTCGCTGGCTTCTTTGAGCGTGGTGTTGGCGGCCTTGTCGGCCGTCTCGTTGAGCTTGGCCGCGGCATCGTCGATGGCCTTGTCCATGGCCTGGGGGTCGTTGGTGAGTTTGGCGATCTGCGCGCCCAGGTCGGTGACGATCTTCGGGGCCTCCAGACACGCCTGGGCCTTGTCGATGGTGCTGTTGACCTCACCGCACCCGGCGGCGAAGACAGCCATGGCGAAGACGGTGAGAGGCAGGAACCGGCTCTTGAGGTGACGCATGGTTTGGACACTACCCAACTGCCCGGCCACGCGGCGTGACCGTCATTCCAAACAAACCCTTGATATCGACGCAGCAGCGCGCCGAAGATTCCAAGCATGTCTTTGGAATCAACGCAGGGGCGGGCGCGACGGCGGCTCGACGATCCCGCGGCGATGCGGGCCTTCGCCCATCCCGTCCGCCTGGAGCTGCACGAGCTGCTGATGCGCATGGGCACGATGACCGCCGCGGAGGCGGCCAGAGAGGTCGGCATCAGCCAGGCGCTGGCCTCCTACCACCTGCGGCAACTGGCCAAGTACGGCTTCGCCGTCCAGGCCGAGGCCCGTGACGAGCGGGAACGGCCGTGGAAGGTGACCGAGACCGCCCAGGACTGGAACGGGTCGGGGACGGATCCCGAGCAATCGGCCGCCAGAAGCCTGCTCGAGCAGGTCATGGCCGAGCGGGCGCTGTCGCGGCTGATCGACTGGCAGCAGCGGCGGGCCGACGAGCCCGAGGAGTGGCGGCCGGCCGGCGGAATCGGCAACGCCTACCTCTACACCACGCCCGAGGAGTTCGCGGAGATCAGCTCGGCCATCTGGGGGTTGCTGGAGCCGCTGATGGCCCGCGGGGCCGACCCGTCATCGCGGCCGCCCGGGGCGCGGCCGGTGCTGCTGACCCAGATCTGCGTCCCGCTGCGGCCGACGGAGTCCGGTGACTGAGGCGCCGCCCGCGGACGAGGGCTCGTCCCCGATTCGGGGGAACGGCTTACGGGGGCTCCTGCGCGGCAACCGCGACTTCCGGCGGCTGCTGGCCGCCAGCGTGATCTCCCAGACCGGCGACTGGGTGATCAGCACCGGGCTGGCCTTCTACGTCTACCAGCTCACCGGCTCCACGCTGGCCACCGCGACCATGCTGCTGATCACGCGACTGCCCGACGTGCTGCTCGGGTCGGTGGCCGGGGTCCTGGCCGACCGCTGGGACCGCCGCCGGCTGCTGGTCGGCACGGACGTGCTGCTCGCGCTCGGGCTGCTGCCGCTCCTGGCCGTCCACGAGCCGTCCCAGATCTGGATCGTCTACGGCGTCGCCCTGTGGACCGGGGTCCTGGGCACGCTGCTGCCTCCCGCGCAGAAGGCGCTCGTCCCCCAGCTCGTGGCGCGGGAGCAGCTCGTGCGGGCCAACGCCCTGCACGCCCAGTGCGGGCAGATCGCCCGGCTGCTGGGGGCGATGCTGGGCGGGGTCGCGGTCAGCGCGGGAGGGCTCGGCGCCGTCGTCCTGATCGACGTGGCCAGCTTCGCGATCTCGGCGGCGCTCCAGGCGAGTCTGCGCACGCCGGGCCGCCCGTCCGCGACGACGTCGATGGGCGGGCAGTGGGCCGCCGGGCTGCGGCTGGCCGCGCGGCACGCGGGCGTGCGGCTGCTGGTCGCCTACATGGCGATCGCCGGGCTGGGCGAGGGCATCTTCTCCACGCTCGCCGCGCCCTTCGTCGCGGAGGTGCTCGGCGGCGGCGGTGACGCCTACGGCCTGTTCCTGTCGGTGCAGGCGGTCGGCGGGATCGCCGGCGGTCTGCTCGTGGCGGCGTACGCGGGCGCGGCCAAGCCCTGGACGTTGCTCGGCGGCGCGACGATCGTGTTCGGGCTGACCGACCTGGCGCTGTTCGTCTACCCGCTGGCCGTGCCCGCGCTGTGGCCGGCGCTCGTGCTGATCGGGCTGGCCGGGGCTCCGGCGGCGGCGGCGATGGCGGGCTTCACCACACTGGCCCAGACGGTCACCGCCGACGAGCACCGGGGCGCCGTCATCGGCCTGCTGGGCAGCGCCCACGCCGCCACGGCCCTGCTCGGCACGGCACTGGCCGGGGTGCTCGGCGGCACGCTCGGCATCGTCGCGACCCTGTGCCTGCACGCGGGCGGGCTGATCGTCGCCGGCCTGCTCGTTCTGGCCTTCCGACCTGGGATCATTCGATAATGGATATCGATTCGTTGGTGATATCGCTATTAGACATCGGCTGATCGCATCTGCTTTGCTCCTGCCGTCCGACGGACGACGACAAAGGATCTGACATGCGACACAGCCGTCTGGCGGCAGCGGCCGCTCTGGTGCTCTCCCTCCTGGCCGGAGGCGCGACACCGGCGTCGGCAGAGCCCAAGGTGCAGGTCACGAAGGAGCTGCGGGCGCTGGAGAGCTCCTTCAAGGGACGCATCGGCGCGTACGCCATCGACACCGGCACGGGCAAGACCCTGGCCTACCGGGCAGGCGAGCGGTTCCCGCTGCTGTCCACGTTCAAGGCGTTCGTCTGCGGGGCCGCGCTGCACAAGGCCCGCACCTCCGCCCCCGGCCTGATGGACAAGGTCGTCAAGTGGACGACCGACGACCTGAAGCCGCACTCCCCCGTCACCGAGAAGCACGTGGCCGACGGGCTGACGGTCGCCCAGCTCTGCGAGGCGACCGTGACCGTGAGCGACAACACCGCGGGCAACATGGTGCTCAAGCAGGTCGGCGGCCCGGCCGGCCTGACCGGGTACTTCCGTACGCTCAAGGACCCGCTCTCCCGGCTCGACCGCTGGGAGACCGAGCTGAACGACTGGACGCCCAAGGAGAAGCGCGACACCACGACGCCCGCTGCCGCCGCCCGCGACCTGCGGGCGCTCTCGGCCGGCAAGGCGCTCGACGCCAAGAGCCGCGAGCGGCTGAACGGCTGGCTGATCGCCGCCACGACCGGCGACAACCGCATCCGCGCCGGCCTGCCCAAGACCTGGACCGTCGGCGACAAGACGGGCACGAATGCTACGGCCGGGCTCGCCAACGACATCGCCGTCATCTGGCCGAAGAAGTCGGCCGCCCCCATCATCATGGCGATCTACACCAACCGCACGGCCCCTGACGCCACGGCCGGCGACAAGGCCATCGCGGACACCGCCACCATCCTGGCCCGCGGGCTCGGCAGACTCTGATGGCCGGTCGGGGGACTCAGGGGACTGGCGGGACTGCCAGGACTCAGGTGACGTCTGGGGGAACGTCCGAGCCTCGGGGGGCTCGGGCGACTCGGGGGGCTCGGGGCGCTCGGGGCGCTCGGGGGGCGAAGGTCGTTGGGCTTGCCGTCGCCGGGGTGACGGCGGGCCTGCTCGTGGCGGGGATCGCGGTCCCCGCCGTCGGGGGCGCGGGGTTCGGGTTCATGGCGGCGGCCGAGGAGGTGAACCTCAAGCCGGCCGCCCTCGTGGAGCCGCCGCCGGCCGAGGTCACGATCGTGCAGGACCGCGACGGCAAGGAGATCGCGCGCTTCTACGAGGAGTACCGCGAGGTCGTCGGCTTCGACGAGATCGCCGGCATCATGAAGACGGCGATCGTGGCGATCGAGGACTACCGCTTCTACGAGCACGGCGCGATCGACATCGAGGGCACGCTCCGCGCGCTGGCCAAGAACATGAGCTCGGGCCGGGTCAGCCAGGGCGGGTCGAGCATTACCCAGCAGTACGTCAAGCAGGTGCTGCTGAACTCGGCCACGACCGACAAGGAGCGGAACGCGGCCCTGGAGGCCAGCTACGCGCGCAAGCTGAACGAGCTGCGGTACGCCATGGGGGTCGAGGACAAATACACCAAGGACCAAATCCTTGAGAAATATCTGAACATCGCCTACTTCGGCGCGGGCGCCTACGGCGTCGAGGCGGCGGCCAAGCGCTTCTTCGGCGTCACGGCCAGGAAGCTGACGCTGCCGCAGGCGGCGACGCTGGCGGGCGCCGTACAGGATCCGAACGCCACCGACCCCAACCTGGGCAGGGAGCAGCGCGAACGGCTGCTGAAGCGCCGCAACGTCGTGCTGGCCCGGATGGCCGAGCTGGGCAAGATCACCCCAGCCGAGGCGGAGAAGGCCCAGGCCGCGAAGCTCGGCTACAAGGGCACGAAACTCCCCGGCGGCTGCGAATCCAGCAAATATCCCTACTTTTGCCTCTACGTCCGGCACGAGATCCTGAGCAACACCGACTTCGGCCGCACGGCCAAGGCCCGCCTGGCGATGCTCAACCGCGGCGGCCTGACGATCAAAACCACGATCGACCCCACCATGCAGGCTGCAGCCGACCAGGCGATCAAGAAGTGGGTCGGCGCGTCCGACCACCCGGTCGCCTCCGAGGCGCTGGTCGAACCGGGCACCGGCGCGATCAAGGCCATGGCGGCCAGCAGACGATACGGCTCGAACGCGGCCAGGAACCAGATCTCCTACAACGTGGTCGCCGACGCCGCGCACGGCGGCGGGGTCGGTTTCCAGGCGGGTTCCACGTTCAAGACGTTCACCCTGATCACCGCGCTGCGCCAGGGCATGAAGGTCGACGACGGGTTCGAGGCGGGCGCCGGTTACCGGGCCCCCGGCTACTCGACGTTCAAGAACTGCGCGGGCCAGAACATCGGCGACCCGACCCACACCGTCACCAACGACGAGGGCTCCCCCGGCTGGAAGACGCTGCGGACCGGCACGTGGGGGTCGGTGAACACGTTCTTCATGGAACTCGAACGCCGGGTCGGGCTCTGCGCCACGGTCGAGACGGCCAAGTCGCTCGGCGTCCGCCGCTCTGACGGCAAGGAGCTGCAGGAGTACGAGACATTCACGCTCGGCATCAACGAGATGGACCCGGTCACGGTCGCGAGCGCCTACGCCGCCATCGCCGCCCGCGGCCGGCACTGCACGCCCATGGCGATCACCCACATCACCGACCGAGACGGCAAAACCACCCGCTACCGCCCCAAATGCCGCCAATCCCTCGACCCCGAGGTAGCGGACGCCACCGCCCACGTCCTGTCGGGAGTGTTCACCAAGGGCACGATGCGCAACGTCGGAGGCATCGGCCGCGAAGCAGCGGGCAAGACGGGCACCACGGACGACTACGCGACGGCCTGGTTCGCCGGTTTCACCCCGAACCTGGCCGCCGCCGTCAGCCTCGGAGACCCTCGCGGCTCCCAGAAACACAAGCTGACCGGCGTCACGATCGGCGGCCGGCACTACGGTTTGGTCGCCGGAGCCAGCATCCCCGGCCCGATCTGGAAGGACACGATGACCTCGGCGCTGGTCAACGTGCCGCCGACCCCGTTCACCCCGATCAACACGGCCCGCTTCGGCGGCTGCGACCAGAACTGCCGCCCGGACCCACCCGAAGAAACCGACCCACTCCTGCCCGACCCCACTCAACAGGAGCAGGAACACTCCGAACCGAACTGACGACCCCGCCCCGGCACCCCCCACCCCAACGTCGCAACCACCAACCGGCGTGAACGTGGCAGCGCCGATCAGCTCACGGCTCCTCGGGATCGTGTGACCTATGTCACTTTCCGCGATGAGCACGATGTCCGCGTTCACCCGGAAACTCGCAAGGGGCCCGGCCGGAATCTGCTGGAACGATGCGCCTAGGATTGCTGATATGGCAACATGCGAGCATTTTTCCCAGGTCGACGACCCGGCCGCGAACACACCTGAGGGCTGCGAGGAGTGTCTGGCCGTCGGGGGGCGCTGGGTGCATCTGCGGCGGTGCCTGGAGTGCGGGCACATCGGGTGCTGCGACTCTTCGCCCGGCAAGCACGCCACCCAGCACTTCCACACGACCACGCATCCGGTGATCCAGTCGTTCGAACCCGGTGAGAGCTGGCGCTGGTGCTTCGTGGACAACCAGATGGCTTGACAGGGCTGCCGGCCGGTGTCTGGATCATCACTCCGTTCGCCTTCCGTCAGGCATTCCGCTCCTAACGTTCCAGGATCGCTTCCTCGAAGTCGAGTTCGGCCATGACCTTGCGCAGGACCTCGTCGTCGAGGCGGCGTTCGTCGCGCAGGCGGACGAAGAGCCGGCGTTCGGCCTGGAGCATCTCGCGGCGCAGCCGCCGGTAGAGGGCGCTGGGGGTCTCGGCGCCGCCCGGCCCCGTGCCGCCGCCGAGGCGTTCCCAGGCGGTCAGCGAGCGCCGCCACGACTTCTCCCTGAGCTGGTCGATGACCTGCTTCTGGATCTCGTCGGGCTCGCCCACCTCGGCCACCAGGCGCTCCAGCTCCGCCAGGCCCGCCTCCAGCGCCGCCTGCTGGGCCGCCGCCTCCGCCAGGCGGTCCTCGTACTGCTCCTGCTCGCTCGAGACGCCCAGCCGCTTGATCAGCGAGGGGAACGTCATGCCCTGGATGAGCAGCGTCCCGATCACGGTCGTGAACGTCAGGAACAGCAGCATGGCGCGGTCCCGCTCCGGCACCTCCGGCGGGATGGCGAACGCGGCCGCCAGCGACACCACGCCCCGCATGCCCGCCCAGCCGAGGATGACCGTCTGCGGCACGGTCGGCTGGCTGTCTCCCTTGCTCAGGAGCTTGAGCAGGTATGTGGCGAACACCCACACGAACCTGCTGACGATCGTCACGCCGAGCACGGCGGCGGCGTAGCCGGCGACCTCCCAGGGGCGGTAGCCGGAGATGCCCCTGATCACGGTCACGAGTTGCAGCCCGATGAGCGCGAACACGATCGCTTCGAGGAAGAAGTCGGTGACCTTCCACACCGCGCCGGACACCAGCCGCGTCCCGAACCCGCGCAGGTGCATGCTGTTGCCCAGGTGGAGGCCGACGATCACGACCGCGATCACGCCTGAGGCGTGCACGGACTCCGCCGCCAGGTAGGCGGCGAACGGGATCAGCAGCATCAGCGTGTTCTCGACCAGCGAGTCGCGTGTGTGCTGGAACAGCCAGGCGAACGCGAACGCCAGCGCGAGCCCGATCGCCACGCCGCCCACTGCGGCGAATAAGAACTGCCCGATGCTGTCCAGGAGGCTCACGGTGCCGCCCACGGCCGCGCCGATGGCCACGCGGTAGGCGGTCAGGGCGGTGGCGTCGTTGAACAGGCTCTCGCCGATGAGGATGGTCAGCGACCGGCGCGGCAGGCCCAGTCGCCGTCCGACCGCGACGGCCGCCACGGCGTCGGGCGGGGCGATGATGGCGCCCAGCGCGAACGCCAGGGCCAGGTGGAGGTCGGGCAGGAGCAGGTGGACGACCCACCCCACCACAGCCGTCGTGAACAGCACCAGGCCGACCGACAGCAGCGTCACGGACCTTCTGACGTCGCGCAGGCGCAGATAGGAGCTGTCGAAGGCGGCGGAGTAGAGCAGCGGCGGCAGGAACACGAACAGGACCAGTTCCGGCTGGAGTGGCACCGGCGGGATCAGCGGCGACACCAGCAGCCCCGCGGCCACCAGCAACAGCGGCGCCGGCCATCCTCGGCGCCGCGCGATGGCCGCGACGCCGATCGCACCGGCGGCGACCACCAGCAACTGCAGGCCCAAGATCGGATTCACCGGTCCTCCTCCCACCCAGCCCGAGCACCGTCACCATAAAGGCACGGCCGGCTCACTCCGCTACAAAGGCGCGACCGACCCGATCAGCTCACTTCGAAGGCAGCCCCGTCCGGGACGATCGGCTCAGACGCAATTGAACAGAACTCGCCGTCTGGCCTGGTCATTCCCCACAACGACCACACCGCATGCGAAGCACCGGCCGTTCCCAACGTCCCGCCACTGGGCCGGATACGCCGTGTGATCGTGGTGGTCGCGCCGCGGCTCACGGTTGCCGGTCGGGACGCCCGGTCCGATCGTCGTTCCGGAAGGACCCCGACCGCCCGCAGGGGCGAGCGGGCCGGGCGGTCACCACTCCCTGCGGTCGCTCCTGTCAGGGTATTCCTGCTGCTGTTGCTCAGGCCGGAGGCGTTCACCGGTGGAGAACATGGGGTCCCCGACGTAGGGCCGGGACATGGCCGCCGGGTCGGAGCCGTGCGGGGGGTACTGGTCCTGGCGGCCGAGGGCGAGCAGCGGGTCCACGGGGTTGGACGGCGGCGGGGTCTGGTAGGCCGAATAGTCGGGCTGCTGCTGGGGAGCCTGCTGACGCATCTGGGGCATCGGACGGGGCCGGCCCGCACCGGGGATGCCGTGCATGGGCGTGCCGAGCCCGGCCCCGCTGGCGGCCTGCTGCGTCTGGCTCTGCTGAGGCGTTTGCTGGTGGTATGCGTCGGGCTGCTGGTAGTCGGGCTGCGGGTAGTGGTCCGCTTGCTGGTAGTTGTCCGGCTGCTGGTAGTTGTCGGCCTGCAGGTAGCTGTCGGCGCGCCGCCCGTACGGATCGGACGGGTACTGCTGCTGGGCGGGCTGGTACGGCTCCGCGGCCTGCGAGGGGAAGCCGAGCGGGTCGGTGCCCAGCGGCGACGGGCGGTGCTGCTCGCCGGACATCTGGTAGACGGGCTCGTTCTCGACGTACTGCGGCCCGGTGAAGGTATCCGGCTGGACCTGGTGCGGCCCGCTGAGGGGGTCGGAGATGTACTGGGGGCCGCTGAAGGGGTCACCGGCGTACTTGGGCTGCGGCGCGGTCGATTCGACGTACTGAGGGCCGGTGAACGGGGCCCGATCGCCATAGGCCGGGGCCGCCGTCTCCCGCGGGGCGGTCGTCTCGCCGTAGGAGGCCACCAGCTTGTCCTGGTGCGCGGGCGGCGTGCCCCTGGCCACGAGGACGTCGTTCGGCGACAGGGCTGCGGTCGGACGGTCGTCCGCGTGCTGCTGCGGGACCTGCGGTTGAGGTGCGGGGGCGTGCTGCGGAGGCGCCGGGGCGTGCTGGGGGGCGGGCGCATGTTGCTGCGGCGCCGCGAGCTGCTGCCCGGTGATCTGCGCCGGCCGCTGGTATGTACCGGTGCCCGGGATGACCTCGGTGCCCGGTTCCTGAGCGGGGACGGCGGGTTGTTCGCCGGTGGCCTCCGCGAAACCCTCGTCGAGGGTGTCGAGCAGCCGGCCGACGTCCTCCATCGGCATGCGGAAGCTCGCTGTGCACATTTCGCCCCGCCACAAGCTGAGCACCAGCGTGCCCTCATGCCACGTGACACGGAGACTACGCTCCTGACCTCGCGCATCGAAGAAGACTTCGCCGAACGACGGCAACGGGACAACTTCCGACATGGCAGACATACTGCTTTAACCAGCCTTTATTCGTCCACTCAACCCCGGAAAACCCTATGGAACCGGTCTTTCCATCTACACCGAGAACCCCTCTGGTCACACCGGGTTAAGCTTTCACCGACCGGTTGGAGTCCCGATCGCCCAGTGTGCCACGCGCGCCGGCGAAAGCGCCCCGGAACGCCGGGATGCGTCTGGCCGATCACTCGCCGTTCGGCACGGCGACTCGGGAATGCGGGTAGCGTTTACTGCCGTGCCGGACTCCCATCTCCCGTCAGTGGACGAGCTGCTCAGCATCGCGGTCAACGCTCTCGGAGGGAGCGAACGGCAGGGCCAGATGACGATGGTCCACGCCGTTCAGAAAGCCATCGACGACCAGGAGCACGTCGCGGTCCAGGCGGGCACGGGCACCGGCAAGTCACTGGCGTACCTGGTGCCCTCGATCCGGCACGCGATGGACAGCGAGAAGCCCGTCGTGATCTCCACGGCCACCATCGCGCTGCAGCGCCAGCTCGTCGACCGCGACCTGCCGAGGCTGTCCGAGGCACTGGGCAAGGAGCTGCCGCACGAGCCGACGTTCGCGATCCTCAAGGGCCGGCGCAACTACCTGTGCCGCTACAAGGCGACGGCGGGCTGGCCCGAGGAGGACGAGCAGGACCAGCTCTTCGACCCGCGCGAGGTGAGCGCGACCGGGCGCATGGTCCAGCGCATCCAGGAATGGGCGGAAGAGACCGAGACGGGCGACCGCGACGAACTGGTGCCCGGGGTCAGCGAGCAGGCCTGGCGGCAGTTCTCCGTCAGCGCGCAGGAGTGCCTGGGCGCCAACCGCTGCCCGAGCGGGGCCGAGTGCTTCGCCGAACTGGCCAGAGCGCGGGCGGGCGAGGTCGACGTGGTCGTGACCAACCACGCGCTGCTGGCCATCGACGCCATGGGCGAGCTGCCGGTGCTGCCCGAGCACGAGGTCGTGGTCGTGGACGAGGCCCACGAACTGGTCGACCGGGTCACCTCGGTGGTGACCAACGAGCTGTCGGAGTCGTCGGTGATGCTCGCCGTGCGCCGGGTCGGCCGGCTGATCGACCAGCCGATCGCCGACCAGCTCATGGAGGCGGGAGAAGACCTCAAGGCGCTGCTGGCCGCCGCGCCTGCCGGGCGCATCGACGACATGCCGCAGGTGCTCGGGCTCACCCTGCAGCTCGTACGCGACACCGCCTGGCGCTGCATCACCGCCATGGGCCCCCGGGGCGCCGACAAGGACGACCCGGACAAGGCGGGGCAGCGCAAGGCCGCGTTCACGGCGCTCGACGAGGTGCACGACACCGCCGTCCGCATACTCGACGCCTACGGACACGCGTCCGAAGCCGACCGGGCCGAGGTGGTCTGGCTCGACGCGGGCACCGACCGGCGCCCGCCCATGCTGCGGGTCGCGCCGCTGAGCGTGAGCGGCATGCTGCGCGAGAGGCTGTTCGGAGAGCGGACGGTGGTCCTCACCTCGGCCACGCTCGCGCTCGGGGGCACCTTCGACGGCCTGGCCGCCCAATGGGGGCTCGGCGACGGCAAGGGCTGGCAGGGCTTCGACGTGGGCTCGCCGTTCGACCACCAGCGCGCCGGAATCCTGTACGTCGCCAAACACCTGCCCCAGCCGGGCCGCGACGGGCTGCCCCAGCAGTACCTCGACGAGATCGCCGAGCTCATCGAAGCGGCCGGGGGGCGCACACTGGGGCTGTTCTCGTCGATGCGCGCGGCCAAGGCGGCCACGGAAGCGCTGCGCGACCGGCTGGACGTGCCGCTGCTGTGCCAGGGCGACGACTCGACGATGCTGCTGGTCAAGCAGTTCGCCGAAGAGGAGCCGACCTGCCTGTTCGGCACGCTGTCACTGTGGCAGGGGGTGGACGTGCCGGGGCCCTCGCTGCGGCTGGTCATCATCGACCGGGTACCGTTCCCCCGCCCCGACGACCCGCTGACCTCGGCCAGGCAACGCCACGTGGTGGCCAAGGGCGGCAACGGCTTCATGTCGGTCGCCGCCACCCACGCCGCCCTCCTCCTGGCCCAGGGTGCCGGCCGCCTCCTGCGCTCCCAGTCCGACAAGGGCGTCATCGCGGTCCTCGACCCCCGCCTGGCCACGGCCCGCTACAGCAGCTTCCTCCTGGGCTCCCTCCCCCCGTTCTGGCGCACCACAGACCCCACCGTCCCCCGAGCCGCCCTCAAACGCCTGTCCACAGAGTCCTGACACCCGCATCCGGGGACGTGGAGACAGCCCAACACCAGGGCTCGGAACACGAACGCGCCCGCCGCCGCAGGCTGACTCGCCGCCCAAGGCGCCGGTGCGGCGAGAAGCACAACGGCGGCGCTCGGCGCAACGCGAACGGCGGCCAGCACACCCGTTACGCGACCTGGCCAACGCAACCGGGTTTTGACCACGAAGCGGGTCAATCGTTTCGCACCGTAACGGCGACCAGCCGGTGAAGGGTCAGCGGCCGTTTCCTGGAGGGCCATCAGCCGAAGTGCGGCGGGTGGCCGACCACGGCAGCGCGTACAAGATGAAAACCCAAATCGGGTGGCCG
The DNA here is from genome assembly GCF_042650645.1 of Nonomuraea purpurea. Taxonomy (NCBI): domain Bacteria; kingdom Bacillati; phylum Actinomycetota; class Actinomycetes; order Streptosporangiales; family Streptosporangiaceae; genus Nonomuraea; species Nonomuraea purpurea. Next base: position 210,572 of record NZ_JBHSBI010000010.1, on the reverse strand, counting down.
GCCATGGGAGCGCGTGCAAGATGGAAATTCAAGAAAACGGAGAGAGCTCCGGGCGCTTGGGAGAAACCCCGTCGCCCGAGGAGGAGCGCCGGAGGCGGCGGGACACCCAGGGGACCAGGTGTTCGCGCATCCATTGGGCGTCTTCGCGCCGCCGGGCGCGGGGGTCGACCACCCGTTCGGGCCACTCCTTGCGCCAGTCGTCGAACGGCACCCCCAGCACGTCGAGCACCCGGGCCGCCACCAGCCGGTGCCCGTCCTCATTCATGTGGAGCCGGTCGACGCTCCACGCCCGCCAGTCCCGCAGCCCCTGCATGGACCACTGGTCGACAAGCCGGCACCCATACAGGTCGGCGATGGAACGCAGGTGCAGGTAGTAGATCGCGAACCGGCCGCGCAGCCGGCGCATCAGCGGCGTGTCGCGCGGATCCACGCCCGTGAACAGCAGCACGTCGGCCCCGCCGGCGCGCAGGTCGCGCACGGCGCGGGCGAGTTGTTTGGCCATCACGTCGGGGTCGCTGCCCGGTCTGAGCAGGTCGTTGCCTCCGGCGCAGAAGCTGACCAGGTCGGGGGCCATCTCGACGGCCAGCGGCACCTGCTCGGCGACGATCTGGCCGAGCAGTTTGCCGCGGACGGCCAGGTTGGCGTAGCGGAAGGAGGGGTCGTCGGCGGCGAGCCGCTCGGCCACCCGGTCGGCCCAGCCACGGTAGCGCCCGTTGGTGCCGGGGTCGTTAAGTCCTTCTGTGAAGCTGTCACCGAGGGCGACGAAGGACTTGTAGTGCCTCATGAGGTCGGTTTCTTCTCCGCGATAGCGTGCAGCGCAAGGACGTATGACTGTAGTCCGAACCCCGCGATGGTGCCCGTCGCCACCCCGGCGACGACCGAGGTGTGTCGAAACTCTTCTCTGGCGGCCGGGTTGGAGATGTGGACCTCGACGAGCGGGGCGGTGCGCTGGGCGATGGCGTCGCGCAGGGCGTAGGAGTAGTGGGTGAAGGCGGCCGGGTTGAGCACCACGGGGATGCGGCCGTCGATGGCCTCGTGGATCCAGCCGATCATCTCGGCCTCGTCGTCGGTCTGGCGCACCTCGACGTGCTCGCCGAGCTTCCTGCCGGTGTCGCGGCAGAGGTCGGCCAGGTCCTGGAGGGTCTCGGCACCGTAGACGGACGGCTCGCGGGTGCCGAGGCGCTGGAGATTGGGGCCGTTCAACACCAGGATCATGCGGAGATCTCCTTGACGGGCTCGCGGGTGCCGAGGAGGTTCACGGGGATCATGCGGAGATCTCCTTGTAGGCGGCTTCGAGGAGTTCTTCGGCCGGGTCTTCGAGGCGGCCCGGCTTGGCCAGGTCGTCGAGCACCACGAAGCGCTGTTTGGCGCCGCGGTTCTTCTTGTCCAGGCGCATGTGCTCGCGCAGGCGCGGCCAGGCGTCGGCGCGGTAGCCGATGGGCAGGCCGACGCCGGTGAGGATGGAGCGGGTACGGGCGACGAGGTCGGCGCGGCCGGAGAGCCTGGACAGCTCGGCGGCGTAGACCATGCCGATGGCGACGGCCTCGCCGTGGCGGATGGCGTAGTGCTCGTCACGTTCGATGGCGTGGGCGAGCGTGTGGCCGTAGTTGAGGATCTCGCGCAGCCCGGCCTCGCGCAGGTCGGCGCCGACGACGTCGGCCTTGACCTGGATCTTGCGTTCGATCAGCTCGCGGGTGTGGGGCCCGTCGGGCCTGGTGGCGGCCTCGGGGTCGGCTTCGACGAGGTCGAGGATGACGGGGTCGGCGATGAAGCCGCCCTTGATGATCTCGGCCAGCCCGGCCACGTAGTCGGCCTTGGGCATGCTGGTGAGCGTGGACAGCTCGCACAGGACGCCCGCGGGCGGCAGGAAGGTGCCCACGAGGTTCTTGCCCTCGGGGGTGTCGATGCCGTTCTTGCCGCCGACGGCCGCGTCGACCATGGCCAGCAGCGTCGTGGGCACGAGCACGACCTGGACGCCGCGCAGCCACGTGCCGGCCACGAACCCGGCCAGGTCGGTCGTCGCTCCCCCGCCCACGCCCACTACGGCGTCGGAGCGGGTGACACCGTGGCGGCCGAGCGCGGACCAGAGCTGGGCGGCGACCTCGACGGTCTTGGCCTGCTCGCCGTCGGGCACGGGCAGCTCGACGACCTCGTAGCCGGCCTCGGACAGCGCCGCGCAGACGGGCCTGGAGATCTCGGGCAGGGTCTCGGGGCGGATGACCGCGGCCGTGCGCACGCCGGGCTTGAGCAGCGTGGGCAGCTCGGCCAGCACGCCGGTGCCGATCACCACGTCGTACGGGCTGTCTCCGCGTACGGGGATCCGCGTCGCGCTCATGCGGGCAGCCCCTTCACGATCTCGTCGGCGAGCTCTTCCGGCTCTCGTTTGTCGGTCACCACGGTCACCACGGCCAGCCGCTCGTAGACGGGCCGCCGCTCCTCCATGAGCTTCTTGAGCCGGCTGCGCGGGTTGAGCACGAGCAGTGGCCTGGCGGAGGCGAGCCCGACCCGCTGGACCGCGTCGGAGAGCCCCACCTGCAGGTAGACGACGTGGTGGCCGGCGAGCAGCGCCTGTGTCTCCTCGTTCAGCACGGCGCCGCCGCCCAGCGACAGAATGCCGTCGTGTTCGGCCAGCGCACGGCGCACGGCCTCGTGCTCCAGCTCGCGGAAGCGGGCCTCGCCGTCCTCGACGAAGATGTCGGAGACGGGCTTGCCGGCCACGGCCTCGATGTCGGTGTCGGTGTCGCGGAATCCGACGCCGAGCCGCTCGGCGAGGAGTTGCCCGAGCGTGGTCTTGCCGGAGCCGGGTGGCCCGATCAGCACCGCCTTGGTCATTTGATCACCATGGAAGAGAGGTATCCGGACAGGTTGCGGGCGACTTCCTCCACGGAGTCGCCGCCGAACTTCTCGATCGCCGCGTCGGCCAGCGCCAGCGCGACCATCGCCTCGGCCACGATCCCGGCCGCGGGAACGGCGCACACGTCGGAGCGTTCGTGGTGGGCCTTGGCCGGTTCGCCGGTCTTGACGTCGATCGTGGCCAGCGCCCTGGGCACCGTGGAGATCGGCTTCATGGCGGCGCTGACGCGCAGGATCTCGCCGTTGGTCATGCCGCCCTCGATGCCGCCCGCGCGGTTGGTGATGCGCCGGACGCCCTCGTCGGTGGTGTATTCGATCTCGTCGTGGGCGCATGAGCCCGGCCTTCTGGCGGTCTCGAAGCCGTCGCCGACCGCGACGCCCTTGATCGCCTGGATGCCCATGAGGGCGGCGGCGAGCTTGGAGTCGAGCCTGCGGTCCCAGTGGGTGTAGCTGCCCAGGCCGGGCGGCAGGCCGTAGGCGAGCACCTCGACGACGCCGCCGAGCGTGTCGCCGTCCTTGTGGGCCTTGTCGATCACGGCGACCATGGCGGCGCTGCCCTCGGGGTCAAAGCACCGGACCGGGTCGTCGTCGATTCGGCCCAGGTCGCCGGGGCCGGGCAGGTCTTCCGACGGGGTGCGGGCGCCGCCGAGTTCGGTGACGTGGCTGATGATGTCGACGCCGAGCGCCTGCTTGAGGAAGCGCCTGGCGACCTCGCCGAGCGCGACGCGGGCCGCGGTCTCGCGGGCGCTGGCCCGGTCGAGCACCTGCCTGGCGTCGTCGAACCCGTACTTCTGCATGCCCGCCAGGTCGGCGTGGCCGGGGCGGGGCCGGGATCTGGGGGCATTGCGCGCCAGCCCCTCCAGCTCGGCCGGGTCGACCGGGTCGGCGGCCATCACCTTCTCCCACTTGGGCCACTCGGTGTTGCCGATGCGGATGGCGACGGGGCTGCCCATGGTGCGCCCGTGGCGGATGCCGCCCACGATCGTCACCTGGTCCTGCTCGAACTTCATGCGGGCGCCGCGCCCGTAACCGAGCCTGCGGCGGCGCAGGGCCTCGTCGATCGCGGCCGTGGTCACCTCCACTCCGGCCGGGAGGCCTTCGAGGATGGCGACGAGTTCGGGTCCGTGAGATTCTCCGGCGGTCAACCAGCGCAACATACGTATAAGTCTTCCATGTGCTCTCCAGTGAGACGTCCCACGTTCACCAGGTGAGACCGAGTGTCGCGAACGCGCCGAGCAGCATGAACGGGCCGAAGGGGAACTCGGTGTGCCTGGTTCCGCGCCTGGTCAGCAGCAGGGCCAGGCCGTAGACGGCGCCGAGTAACTGGCCGCAGACGGCGGCGACGATCAGCGCCTGCCAGCTCAGTGCCGCGCTCGCCATGCCGATCAGGCCTGCCAGTTTGACATCGCCCAGGCCCATGGCGTCCGGGCGGAGAAACCAGAGCAGCCCGTAGGCGGCCGCCAGCGCCGCCCCGCCGGCCAGCGCCCTGGGCAGTTCTCCCGTCGGCAGGAGGGCCAGCGCCATGATCGGGTACGCCGGGAGCGTGATCGCGTCGGGCAGCAGGCAGGTACGCCAGTCGATCACGGCCAGCGCCGTGCCGATCACGGCGAAGCACACGAATGGCGGCCCGATCCGCCAGGCGACGAGCGCGGCCACGGCGGCGGTCAGCACCTCCACGGCCGGGGGCCAGGCGGGCACGGGCATGACGCCGCCGCCGCGAGAGTCGTAGGAGTCGGCCAGCGCCCGGACGGCACGCCCGCAGACCAGGCCGATCAACGCCATGAGTGCGACCACGAGCGCACCCTAACCGCGCCCGCCGCCGCAAGCGCGCCGATCACCGCAACGGCTATGACCTCCTGGAGAACCAGCGGCGCTTGCGGGCCGGCTCCACCTTGGCCATGGTCACGCCGCCGAGCCGGTCGAGGGTGCCGGACTCGATCGCGGCCAGCGCCTCCAGGACCTGCCCCTCGATCACGAACTGCACGGGACCGGCCACGTCCACCACGACCGCGGCCGCGCGCTCCTGGACGGCGGCCTGGCAGACCTGGAGCGTGGTGGCCTGGATCGGCCTGGCGTCGGGCCGCCACCTGGCCAGCGCCTGCGCGCCGGTGAACGCCAGAACCGCCTGCCTGCCGTCCTGCCCGACGAGCTTGGGCAGGGCCATCTCGCTCTCCTTCTCCTGCCGCAGCCCGCCCGCGCCGACCTCGGACTCGGTCAGCAGGGCGACGACGGGAACGAGCAGCCGGGCGCCGCTGAGGGCGTTCAGCACGTCGGCGGCCTCGGCCGTGCCCGCCTCATAGGCGGCGAGCGCGGCGGTCACGGCGGGCGCGGCACCGCCGTCGTCGTGGGGGTCAAGGGGTTGCGGGATGCTCGGCACAACCACCGAGACTACCCGCGCCGGGACTCGCCCCGAGCGCGGGTTCGATGGCCAAGGGACGGTCGGACCTGGATGTGAGCGCCAGCCGCCCCGCCCCCTACCCCAGGTCGGCGATGGCCGCCACCGGGCCGCCGCCGGAAGGCCCCTGGTGGACGGCGGCCACCGAGACGAAGACCGCCGGATCGCCCGTGACGGCGGCCGCGACCCCGCCCACCGCGGCCTTGATCTGCCGGTGCCAGTGCACGTCGGAGTCGTCGAGCATGATGTTGCGCCGCCCGCGCACCCGCCCCGACGGGTCGGCCTCGCACTTCATGAACACGTTCACCAGCCGGTCTCCGAGGTCGGAAGGGTGCGGCCGGTCGGGCAGCGGCAGGCCCGCGTCCCTGATCGCGTCCCAGATGCCGTCGGCGTCCAGGGCGTCCTTCATGACGCCGTGGCCGATGCGGTAGCGTCCGCCGACGCCGCGGACGTTCCCGACCAGGACGATCTGCGCCCGGTCCAGCTCCACGCCCGACGAGCAGGAGGCGACCGACGAGTACAGCGACAGGTCCTTGTGGATCTGGTCGGCGCGCGGCATGTCGATCTCGCCGAGGGCGACGGCGATGCCGAGGGCGGTGGTGGAGTTGGACAGGTCCATGGAGGGGCCGGTCTCCTCGATGGCGGTGTCCTGGCCCCGGCTCTTGGCCTCGCTGATGGTGGACAGGGTGAGCAGCGGCGTCTTGGTCTGCACGTAGTGCACGTCGCGCGGATCGTCGATCCCGGCGATCTTCATGGCCTCGCGGACCCCGGCGGCGACCTTCTCCACCATGGCGGGCCTGCCGATGTCCTCGGGCAGGATCACCTCGCTCATGGCCACGCCCACCGACAGCCTCGGCTCGTCGGAGGCGGGCGCGTCGGCGGTGGTGGCGAAGATGGTGGCGTGCGGGCTCAGGACTCCGTCGGTGCCGCCCGACCACACCAGCGGCACGCTGTCGGGGGCCGGGTGGCCGTGCTCGGCCAGCACTTCGCGGAAGGCGCGGTCGGCGAGGATGCGCGTGTAGTCGTTCACCCCGCCGTTGCCCTCGGTCTTGCCGATGACGGCGAGCACCCGGCGCGCCTCGATCACCCCGTCGGCGATGAGCCGCGACAGGCCGGAGGCGTCGGTGACACTCTCGATCGGCACCTTGCGCACTTCGATCGGTTCCGGCATGTGAAGTCCCTTTCCTCCCGTACCCTTTCGCGACGCTAGCCGAGCGGGTCAGCGTGGTTCATGGTCAATGTCTGCCCACGAACCCCTCCGACGATGTCAAGGTGCGCCGACCGGGTCCAGCCGCTCGCGCAGCAGGCAGAACTCGTTGCCTTCCGGGTCGGCCAGCACGTGCCAGGGCTCGTCGCCGCTCTGCCCGACGTCGGCGGGGCGGGCGCCGAGGGCCAGCAGGCGGTCGAGCTCGCCCGCCTGATCACGATCGGTCGGGTTGACGTCGATGTGCAGCGGGAGCTTGCCGGCCTTGGGGTGGTTGGTGGGGTTGAAGGCGATGGTCGGCCAAGGGCCGCCGAACCCCGAGCCGGGCGGGCCGATCCGGACGCTCCCCTCGATCCGATCGTGCACCACGTAGCCGAGCACCTCGCACCAGAACGCCGCCAGACGCTCGGGGTCGCGGCTGTCCATCACCAATTCGCTGATACGGCATGCCATGCGACATGAGTACCCCACCGGGGCGGCCGGTAGGGTCGCGGATGTGATTCGCGAAGCGCACGTAAACGGGATCAAACTCGTATACCGCGAGGAAGGCGACCCAGCCGCTCCCCCGCTGCTGCTCCTGCACGGCCGCACCGCCAACCACAACGACTGGAACGGCATCACCCGGCACTTCGCCGCCCGCCACCACGTCGTCGTCCCCGACCTGCGCGGCCACGGCGCCAGCGACCGCCCGGGCGTCTACCCGCTGCCCGCCATGGCCGAGGACGTCGCCGGGCTGCTCGATCACCTCGGCGCCGACCGCGCCACGCTGATCGGCCACTCGCTCGGCGGCGCGGTGGCCTACCACCTGGCCATGCGCCACCCCGGCCGGGTCGAGCGGCTCGTCCTGGAGGATCCGGTGCCGCCGAGCCCGCTCGAAGGGCGCCTGCCCCTGGTGGAGGACGACTCCACCGGGTTCGACTGGCGGATGATGCACGACACCGAGCGCCAGCTCCTCGACCCCGACCCGGCCTGGATCGACGGGCTCGGAAAGATCACGGCGCCGACCCTGGTGATCGGCGGCGGCAAACAGAGCTTGTTCGACGCGGGACAGGTCGCCGAGCGGATCCCGGGGGCGCAGTTCGTGGTGATCGAGGTCGGGCACCTCATCCACGTGAACGCCCGCGCCGACTTCCTGCGCACGGTGGAGGCGTTCCTGGACTCCTGACGCGCGCTGTTGGTACTGCACAGCCATGAGGAAGTGACAAGCATTCAGCGGCCGTCGAGGACTACCTGACCGACCACGCCACCCGTGTGGCGGGGAGCGCCCGGAGGCCGGCGACGGCAAGTGTCACCGTCATCACACCCAGCGCTACGCACTGGACCAGCATCGAGGTCCAGTAGATCTCGCCCACGAAGTCGGGGTTGGTGTCGGGGGGATTCCAGCCCAGCTCTGGCAGGCGGGTGAGCAGCGCCAGGGCCCCCAGGATCGCCAGCGCGAGCGGCAGTGCCGGTGACCCGCCCCTGACCAGCCAGTGCGTCCCGACCACCACGACCGCCAGGACGGCGATGCCCATCCGATTGAGCCAGGGGTACAACCACAGCGTGTCCTCGGTCATCAGCAAGGGGGCCGCCCACGCCAGCAGCGTCACTGCCGTCAGTGGCAGCAGGGCCACCCACCAGGGACGGCGGGCCGGTGGGGCGTCGCCGTGGAAGCCCACCAGCGTGGCCAGCACCGGCACCGCCACGAGCAGCACGGAGGACGCTCCCATCAGGGAGGAACCGTGGATGTCGACCAGGAACAGGGACCAGGCGCCGCCCAGCGCCGCCGTCACCTTGGCCAGCCGGGCGCGTCCCCGCATGAGCGCCACAAAGGCGACAACCCACAGGCAGAGCGCAGCCGCCTCGCCGATCTTGAACAGCCGTTCCGTGGAGCCGGGCATGCCGACGAACTGCGGTTCTCCCAGGACGGTGACGCTGACAACCAGGTCCGCGACGGCGGACAGTGCGGTCAATGCGTGGAAGGCCACTCCGAGCACCGCGACGAGCCGCACGGTCTCGCCCCAGGCGACGTACTGAGGAGTGATGCCGAGCCGGATCCGGACGGACAGTGCCAGCACGCTGGCGATCTCGCCCCAGCGCGGACGGGGGTTCACCTCGTCGGGCACCTCGCCGGACATGTCCATGAACTCGGCCACCATCTCCTCCTCGCGCTCGGCGCGGTAGGAGGCGGGAAGCAGTCGCAGGACGTGGCGGTAACGCTGTTCCAGCAGGGACGCGGTCACGCGGCGCCTCCGGCGGTCCTGGCTCGCAGGCGGGTGATCGCCACACTGGCGGTGTCGGCGAGCCGGGTGGCGTCCTCGTGAAGGGCGCGCGCGCCGGAGTCGGTCAGCCGGTAGTAGCGGCGCAGCCGCCCCTGCTGGACCTCCTCGTGGTCGAGTTCGACCAGCCCCTCTGCGGCCAGCCGGTCGAGGACGCCGTACAGGGAACCGATCTTGAGCTGCACCCGCCCGCCGGAGAGCCGGTCGACCTCCTGGACGATGCCGTAACCGTGGCGCGGCTCATCGACCAGGGCGGTGAGCGCCAGGAACATGGGCTCTGTAATGTTCACCATCCCAGCATATCATGCAAGTCAGGATATAGGCATGGCCAAGATCGCCTATGCCCACTGACCCGGCTCAGGACTTACTCGTCCAGCCCCTGACGGTTTTCGCGCGCCTGAACCTGCGCGTAACCCCCGTGTCACGTGCGCGGGCCAGGGTAGAGGCGTGGTCGACATGCATGTACACCAGCGCCTGGGTCGTCTGAGGTTGATGGCGCCCTCGATCGGCCAGTGCGCCGTCGCCGCGGCGCTGGCCTGGCTCATCGCCAAGGACGTGCTCGGCCACAGCCGCCCCTTCTTCGCCCCCATCGCGGTCGTGGTGTGCATCGGCGTCGGCCTGGGCCAGCGGCTGCGGCGGGTGGTCGAGCTGGTCGTCGGGGTCAGCGTGGGCGTCGGCGTGGGCGACCTGCTGGTGTCGTGGATCGGCTCGGGCGCCTGGCAGATCGCGCTCGTGGTGGCGCTGGCGATGGCCGCCGCGGTGGTGCTCGACAGCGGCTCGCTGATCGTGCTCCAGGCCGGCTCCTCGGCGGTGCTGGTGGCCACGCTGCTGCCGCCGAGCGGCACCGGCGGGTTCGACAGGATGCTGGACGCCCTGCTCGGCGGCCTGATGGGGCTGGCGGCCGTCGCATTGCTGCCCGCCAGCCCGTCCGCGCTGGCCACGCGGCACGCCTCGGGGATGTTCGACGCGCTGGCGGACGCGCTGCGGCGGACCGCGGAGGCCATCGAGCGCTGCGACTCGGGCCTGGCCGCCGAGGCCCTGCACGCCGCTCGGGGCACCCAGTCGAACGTGGAGGAGTTCAGGCAGGCGCTGGAGACCAGCAGGGAGATCGCCACGATCTCGCCGCTGCACCGCCACCGCCGCACCCGCCTGGAGGGGTACGAGAAGGCGGCCGTGCCTCTCGACCACGCGCTCAGGAACGCCAGGGTGCTGGCCAGGCGGGCCATCGTGGCGCTCGACGGCTCCAGCCCACTGCCGCCGTGGATGCCCGGGGCGCTGCGCGAACTCGCCGAGGCCACCCTGGTGCTGCGCGAAGAGCTGGCCGCCGGACGCACTCCGGAGCAGGCCGCTCAGGCGATCCTGTCGGTGGCGTCGCGGCAGGGCTCGGAGCGGTGGGGATTCTCGGCGGATGTGATGATCGCTCAACTCCGGTCCATCATCGTGGACCTGCTGCAGGCGACCGGCACGGAACGCGAGGAGGCGGTGGCGGCGCTGCCGCCGCTCGACGTCCCGAAAGAGTTAGCCCACCCGAAAACAGGGCAAACGTGACCCCAATGTCATAAAGATCCGCCAAGGTGGAGGGGTGCGAACCAGGCTCAGCGATCACATGAAGGAACGGCTGGGCACGTTCGGCCTGATGGCGCCCTCCATCGCGCAATCCGCGGTCGGCGCCGCGCTGGCCTGGGTCATCGCCATGGAACTGCTCGGCCACCCCCGCCCCTTCTTCGCCCCCATCTCCGTGCTCGTCTGCGTGGGCGTCGGGCTCGGCCAACGGCTGCGCCGGGTCGTCGAACTGGTCGTGGGCGTCAGCCTGGGGGTGGGCATCGGCGACCTGCTGGTGGCGTGGATCGGCTCAGGCGCCTGGCAGATCGCGCTCGTGGTGGGGCTGGCGATGGCGGTGGCCGTGCTGCTGAACAGCGGGGCGCTGTTCGTGGCGCAGGCCGGCTCGTCGGCCGTGCTGGTGGCCACGCTGGTGCCGGGCGAGGGCGCGGGCGGGCTGGACCGGATGGCCGACGCGCTCACCGGGGGCGTGATCGCGATCGCGGCGGTGGCGCTGATGCCCGCGAGCCCGTTCACGATCGCGGCCAAGCACCTGTCCGGGGTGCTGGACGCGCTGTCCACGGTGATGGAGAAGGCCGCGGAGGCGATCGAGAAGCGGGACGTGGACCTGGCCGCCGAAGCGCTGGAGGAGGCGCGCAACACGCAGGCGGCGGTGGAGGAGTACGAGATGGCGCTGGAGACCAGCAAGGAGATCACCCTGATCTCACCGCTGCACTGGCATCGCCGGGCCCGGCTGGCCCAGTACGAGACCGCGGCCGTGCCGGTGGATCTGGCCATGCGCAACGCCCGGGTGCTGGCCAGGCGGACGCTGGCCGCGCTCGGCGAGGCGAGCCCGCCACCCGCTTCACTGGCCGAGGCGATGCGCGAGGTGTCGGAGGCGGCGCTGCTGCTGCAGCTCGAACTGGGCGCCGGGCGGGAGCCGACGCTGGCCCGGCAGGCGCTGCTCGCGGTGGCGGCGCGGGAGCGGCCCGACGGGCTCGGGTTCTCGGCACACGTGATCATCGCGCAGCTCCGGTCCGTGGTCGTGGACCTGCTTCAGGCGACCGGCATGGAGTACGAGGCGGCCACGGAGGCGCTGACCCCGCTGGACGAGCCGAGCCGCTGAGGGCGATCAGGCCGCTTTCGTGAAGGTACGCAGGACGTCGGCGATCTCGTCGACTTCGGCGAGTTTGCCGGAGGCCACGGCGATGACCAGGTCGTAGGCGGAGTCGTCGTCGGTGTCGAGTTCGACGCCGTTGAACCGCAGGAAGACATCAGTCACCAACCAGGACAGCCGCTTGTTGCCGTCGATGAGCGGATGGTTGGTCGCCACCGAGTGCAACAGCGCCGCCGCCTTCGTCATCAGGTCGGGATAGGCCTCCTGGCCGAACATGGTCGAGCTCGGCCGATGCACGGCCGAGTCGAGCAGGCCGAGGTCTCTCACTGCCAGAACGTTGCCCAGCTCGGCCTCGGCGAGTTCGAGAACCTGCTCCAGTGTGAGATACCGGGTCATTCGCCAAGCCGATCAAGGACATTGCGCCAGCGGTCCCTGGACTTCGCGCCAAGGCGACGGACCTCCTCGTCGGCGGCGTGCCGAGCCAGATACTCCTCGATCGCGTTCAGGGCGACCTGCTGCATGCTGCGCCCCTCGAACTCGGCGCGCTTGCGAAGGGCCTCGGTCTGCTCGTCGGTCAGGCGAAGGGTCATAGCCATACCCCCCATCGTAGGTCGAAGGTGGTATCACCGCGATACCACCACGGTGAGTTTACCCTTCGTTACGATGCGTTGAACTGACGGGAGTCAGGCGGACAAACGTTTGAGGCGGGATGCGGCCTCGTCGATGACCTCGTCCTTCTTGCAGAAGGCGAAGCGGACGAAGTGGCGCCCGCGTTCGGCGTGGTCGTAGAAGACCTGCGTGGGGATGGCCACCACCCCGGCCAGTTCGGGCAGGCGGCGGGTCAGTTCGAGGCCGTCCTCGAAGCCCAGCGGCCGGATGTCGGTCTGGACGAAGTACGTGCCGGAGGGCCGCAGCACCGAGAAGCCGGCCGCCTCCAGCCCGTCCATCAGCCGGTCGCGTTTGTCCTGGAGCCCGGCGCGCAGGGCCGAGACCCAGTCGAGTTCGTGTCGCAGCCCGAAGGCCACCGCGAGCTGCCAGGGCGCGCTCGCCGTGAAGGTGAGGAACTGTTTGACGGTCTGCACGGCGGTGACCAGGTCGGGCGGCGCGCAGATCCAGCCGGTCTTCCAGCCGGTCACCGAGAACGTCTTCCCCGCTGAAGAGATCATGATCGTGCGCTCGCGCATGCCCGGCAGCGTGGCCAGGGGGATGTGCTCGACGCCGTCGAAGGTCAGGTGCTCGTACACCTCATCCGTGATCGCGATCAGCCCGCGCTCCCGGCAGAGCTCGGCGATGAGGGTGAGCTCATCGCGGGTGAACACGGTGCCTGTCGGGTTGTGCGGTGAGTTGACCAGGATGGCGCGGGTGCGCGGGGTGACGGCGGCGCGTAGTTCGTCGGGGTCGAAGGTGAAGCGGCCCGCCTGCGGCCGCATCGTCACGGCCACCAGCCGGGCCTGGGCCAGGGCGATCGAGGCGGCGTAGGAGTCGTAGTAGGGCTCGAACGCGATCACCTCGTCCCCCGGCTCGCACAGGGCCAGCACGCTGGCCGCGACGGCTTCTGTGGCGCCCACGGTGACCAGGATCTCGCCGGCCGGATCGTAGTCGAGGCCGTAGTGCGCCGCCCGGTGGTCGGAGACCGCCCGCCGCAGTTCCATGAGCCCGGGGCCCGGTGGGTACTGGTTGGCGCCGGCGCCGATCGCCTGGACCGCGCGGTCGAGCATCGCCGCGGGCCCGTCGGTGTCGGGGAAGCCCTGTCCCAGGTTGATCGATCCGGTCTGTGCGGCCAGCGCGCTCATCTCCGCGAAAATGGTCGTGCCGAAGGCGCGCATCCGGGTAACAAGTGGTTCGGTCACGGCTCCACACTATTAGTCTCGTTCCGTGATCACTCGGGTCGTGCTCGCCCTCGCCCTGGCTTTTCCTCCCGCCATGACCTCCGGCGAGGCCGCCGCGGCGGACTGTCCCGTCGCCATGCCGCCCCGCACCACCTGCGGTTTCCTCGTGGTCCCCGAGCGCAGGGACGCCCCGGGCGCGACGATCGAGGTCGGGTACGCGGTTCACTCCTCGACCGCAAAGGACCGCAAAGCGGACCCGATCGTCTACATGGGCGGCGGCCCCGCCTCGTCGTCGATCCAGCTCACGGGGTTTCTGAGCCAGATGTTCCCCGACCGCGACGTGGTGACGATCGAACAGCGCGGCAGCAAGTACTCCAAACCGGTCCTGAGCTGCCCCGAGACGGCCGAGGCGCTGCTGGGGCAGCTCAGGACCCCGCCCGCCGACATGGCCGCCGCCGCGGTGAGGTGCCGCGAGCGGCTCCGGCAGCAGGGCGTGGACCTGCGGGGCTACAACACCAAGGAGATCGTGGCCGACGTGGTGGCGCTGCGCCGGCAGCTCGGGTACACCTCGTGGAACCTGTTCGGCGTCAGCTACTCGACCCGGGTCATGATGGACGTGGCCGCGGCCGACCCCGAGGGGGTGCGGTCGGTGGTGCTGGACTCGTTCCTGCCGGAGAGCGTGCGCTGGTACGACGACGCCGGCAGGAACCTGGCCGACGCCATGGCCTGGCTGGGGGTGACGGGCGGGTTCGACGCCATGGTGGCGCGGCTCAACCGGTCGCCGGCGCGGGTGGCGACCACCGATCCGCTGCTGGGCAGGGCGTTCACGGCGCGGATGAGCGGCGACGGCGTCGCCACGATCATGGCGGAGGCGCTGCACGAGGCTGACGTGGCCGCGGTGGCTCCGGCGATGGTGAACGCGCTGGCCACGGGCCACGACGAGTTGCTGCGCCCGCTGGCCGACGCCGTGGGCGAGGGGCTGGTGTCGCACGAGTTCGGGCTGTATCACGCGGTGCAGTGCCAAGACGAGGTCCCGTTCAACACCTTCACCACCAAATCCCGACTTTTCACCGTAAATGGCGATAAAGCGGTGTGCGATGCTTGGCAGCTCCCCAAATCCGCGCCCGTCAACGCCACCGCCAAGGCCCCCGTGTACGTGCTCGGCGGCCAGTACGACCCCACCACCCCTGTCAGGACCGCCAAGCCCGCCGCCGAGGCCCTGCCCAACGCCCGTTTCCAGGAGTTCGCCGGCGCCTCCCACGCCGTCTTCCTGAGCAGCGCGTGCGCCCGCGCGCAGATCGCCGAGTTCGTCGGCGACCCCGCGCGCCACACGGCCTCCCCCTGCCTCGACGACACCCTCGCCCCGGCGGGCGGCATGCACGTGACCCTGGCGCCGTACGAGATCTCCCGGTCCCCCTGGCTGGCCGCCCCCTTCGCGCTGTTCGCGCTGACGTCCCTGATCCAGCTCGTCACGGCCGCGCTGAAGGGCAGGGGCCTGGCGGCCTTCGGCGGGCTGGCGGGCGTGGCGTTCGCCGGGCTCATCGTCCAGTCGATCTCCGCCCTGGCCGGCAGGAACGAGACCGCGCTGGCCGTCGGCGTCCCCGACATGGTCGGGTTCTACACCTGGATCGCGGCCGTCTCGGCGGTGCTGACCGCGGCGGCGCTGCGCCACGACCGCCGGTGGCCGCAGATCACGGCTGCCGTCATCAGCGGCGGATTCCTCATATGGTGGTTCACCTGGTTCCTTTGACGCGTATCCGTGAACTCGACGCCCTACGCGGCTTCGCGGTGGGCGGCATCATGCTGGTCAACACCTGGCAGCACACCGCCAAGGAGCCGCGCACGGCGGTCGACTGGACGATCGACGCGCTGTTCCAGAGCCGGTTCTACCCGATCTTCTCGTTGCTGTTCGGCATCAGCTTCATGCTGTTCCTGCGCGGCAACAGCCGCTGGGCGCTGCTGAGCAGGCTGTTCTGGCTGTTCTGGATCGGGATGGCCCAGCACGCCTTCTACAAGGGCGAGGTGCTGACCGACTACGCCTTCTACGGCGCGGCGGTGCTGCTGCCCGCCTCGTTCCTGCCGGGCGGCCTGCCGGTACTGCTGCTGGCGCTGGTGGTGATCGCGTGGGCGGTGCTGGTGGGCGGCGGGCCGCTGCTCATCCCCGGCCTGTTCCTGCTCGGGATGGCGCTGTGGGAGCTGCGCCCGTCCAGGCGGCTGCTGCTGCCGGCGTTCGCGGTCACGACGCTGGCCACCATCCTGCTGAGCGGCGCGTGGGCCGTGACGAACTCGTGGACCCTCTACAGCGTGGCCGCCCTGATGGGCGCGGCCGCGTACTCGCTGGGCCTGCTGCTCGTCCTGCGGCCGTGGTTGTCGGCGGTGCTGGAGCCGCTGGGGCGGATGGCGCTGACCAACTACGTCTCGGGCACCGCGGTGATCGTGGCGGCCACGCCGCTGCTGAACGCCGACAGGACCCGCTGGGCGGTGGTGGCGCTGGCGCTGGCGACCGTGGGCGTTCAGGTGCTGTTCAGCCGGTGGTGGCTGGCCAGATTCAGGTACGGCCCACTCGAATGGATTTGGCGATGCCTGACCTGGTTTCGACTGGTGTCTAACCGGTTAGAGTCGGGCCGTGACCACAATCGCCCTCTGTCAGATCCCGGTGTCCCCTGACCCGCCGACGAACCTCAAGAGGGTCAAAGAGGCTCTGGCCAGAGCCGAGGGAGCCGATCTCGCGATCTTTCCCGAGGCCACGCTCACCCGTTACGGCAGGCGCATCACCGAGCTCGCCGAGCCCCTCGACGGGCCGTTCGTGTCCGGCCTGGCCGAGGCCGCCGGGGAGCACGGTCTGCCGGTGATCGCCGGGGTCTTCGAATCGGGGGACGACCGCGTGCGCAACACGGCCGTGGTCCTCGACGCGCAGGGTGCGCTGCGGGCGGCGTACCGGAAGATCCACCTGTTCGACTCGTTCGGGGCCAAGGAGTCCGACCTGGTCGCGCCGGGGGCCGAGCCCGTGGTCGTGGAGCTGGCCGGGCTCAGGGTGGGGCTGGCGACCTGCTACGACCTCCGCTTCCCCGAGCTGTTCAGGGCGCTGGTCGACCGGGGCGCGGAGCTGTTCGCGGTGATCGCCGCCTGGGGCTCGGGGCCCCTCAAGGAGGAACACTGGGTGACCCTGGTCAAGGCGCGGGCGCTGGAGAACACCATGTGGACCGCGGCCGTCGGCCAGGCGCCCAACCCGGCCGAGTCCTCCGACGGGTACGGGGTCGGGCGCAGCATGCTGGTCGACCCCCTGGGCGTGGTCCGCGCCGACGCCGGCACCGGCCCCGGCGTGCAACTCGTACAGGTCGATCATGAGTGGACGGCGACGGCCAGGGCCACCCTGCCGTGCCTCCAACATCGGGTGCTCTGACGTCAAGCGATCGTAAAGTGGAACAGTGAGCGGAACGCAGATGCAGAAGGTTGTCCCGCCGCGTCTGCTCGTGCCATATCTGGCGGGCAAGCGCACGGTCATCTCCGGCTACGTCTACCGGGTCCAGGACTGCGTCAGACTGACCACCCCCGAGGCCCTCTACTACGGCCTCGACCTGGGCTTCGAGGTGTCGGAGCTGTTCGCGGAGGTGCCAGAGCTGTATGTCATGCGCTGGTTCGCCCGCGACGTCGACACCTACGCGGTGCCGTACGGGCCGCACATGGGAGGCGACTGGAGCGACAGTCCGCCGTTCGCCGGCAACGGGTTCACGACGTCGTCGGAGCACGTGGTGCCGCAGTTCCACACCGTGCCGATGCCGATCCCGGCGGGAGCGGAGATCATCCACGTGACCGATGCGGGAGAGCGGCCCTTCGCCGAGTACGACGGGCTGACCTGGCGGCCCGCCGCATGAGCGAGCAGAGCAGAGGAGGGCGCTTGAGCGAGGAGATCACGCCGGTCGCCTCCGGCTTCGTCGCCCGCTACGGCGAGCACACGCTGCCCGCCGCCCTCGGCCCCGACAGCGACCAGGTGGTGCTGTTCAGCGAGGAGGAGCTGGAGGGGTTCGAGGCCGCCTCCGGCTACTGGCGACGGCTGGTGCCCAGATCACAGGTGGAGTGGCTGGTGCTGATCCGCACGGTGGGCGCGTTCGGCGGCGAGCCGTGCATCGTGCTCGACGAGGACGAGGACGGGCTGCACATCGCCTACACCGGCCACAGCGGGATGAAGGCCGAGGCGCTGGGCTACTGGATGGTCGACCACGGCGCCTACGAGGTCGTGGTGCCCCGGGAGGAGGTCTTCTCCATCCGGGTCGAAAGGATTCCGGTCCCCTGAGTCAACGGACGCCCGCCTCGGGTGTCTGAAGTGATGTGACCGAAACAGCGACCATGGCGCAGCCGTCGTTCGCCGATCTGTTCTCGGCCCAGTACCAGTCCCTGGTACGACTGGCCGGTCTGCTCGGCGCGGACGACCCCGAGGACATCGCCCAGGAGGCGTTCGCCCGGCTGCACACCAGACGGCTGCGCGACGACGGGGCCGCGCTGGCCTATTTACGCGCGACCGTCTGCAACCTGACCCGCAACCGGCTGCGCCACCTCAGACTCATCCGGCTGCGCCGCCCCGATCCCCCGGAACCGGCCCGCAGCAGCGAGCACGCCTACCTCGTCTCGGAGGAGCACCGCGAGCTGCTCGAAGCCGTCGACCGCCTGCCGCGCCGTCAGCGCGAGGCGATGGTCCTGCGCTACTGGCTGGACCTGTCGGAACGCGAGATCGCCGACGCGATGGGCGTCTCGCCCGGATCGGTGAAGACCCACGCCAGCAGGGCTCTGGCGAGCTTGGGCAAGGCGCTGAAGGAGGACGCGTGAACGATCTGGAGGCGCGGCTGCGGGCCGCGTTCGACGCCCAGGCCCAGACCTTCGAGGCGAGCCCGCACGCGTGGGCCCGCATCCGCGACCGCCGGCCGCACCGGGCGCCGGGCCGCCGGCTGCTGGCCGCGCTGCCGGTGGCGCTGCTGGCCGTGTTCGTTCCCGTCCTGCTCAACGGGGGCCTGGGCAGGAACAGCGCGGCCGACCCCGACACGATCTACCAGCGGCTCATGACCGAAAGGACGGCCGCGGGCGAGTCGGTGACCATCGACAATCCGAGCGAGGGCCGGCCGTTGCGGCTCTGGTTCGCCAGGGCGAAACTGGGCAATCCCGAGCTCTGCTACGTCATGGAACGGGCCGAGGCGGACCCGTACGGGGGCTGCGCTCCGATCGACCTGAACGAGGACACGGCCGTGTGGGTCACGGGCGGCAGCCGGCGCGAGGACGTGCCGACCGCGCTGACCTGGGGGTTGTCCGGCCTGGACGTCGGCGCCGTCACCGGTGTCACCAAGGCCGGGCGGAAGGTCCCCGGCACGCTGATGACGCCGGACGGCGCCCCGTACAAGGTCTGGACCGTAACCTATCCCGCCCAGGACGAACTGTCCTCGGTCGAGTACGCCGACCCCAAGGGGAGGAGTTTCGGGCGGTTCTCCCACGACGTGTTCGTGCCCCCGCAACCCGCCGGTGCGCCCGTGGACCTGCCCGAGGGCGTCTCCGCGCGGCCGTACGCGGAGAAGGACGGGACGGCGCTGTACTGGACGCGCGCCGGGGTCAGTCTCGGCGGGGCGAGACCGAAAACCGAGACCGACCCGGTGACCGCGCTGGTCGGCGATGAGGTGATCACCGGCTTCACCCGCAAGGACGTCGCCAGGATCGAGCTGTCCATCCACGGCGGGGGCACAGCGAACGCCGAAACCCGGCCGGACCCGTGGAACATGAGCATCGGGCTGTTCTCCGCCCTGGCTCCGGCCGGTGACTGGCGCGGCGGCTATCAGATCGTCGCCTATGACGCGGCGGGCAAGGAGGTGTGGCGTCAGAACGAGCCGTCCCGGGTGCCCACGGACGATACCCCCGAGAAGGCGGCGGGAGAGGTCATGACCATCCCCGGCACCGAGGAGTTCGCCGGCGGCCCGATCCGCGCCTGGTTCTCCCCGGTCTCCCCGGCGGACAACGGCATGACGATGCTGTGCCGTTCCGGAGACGCGACACCGGGCCGTCCCCGCTGTGTCGCGGCTCAGCAGGGCTTCATCCCGCAGCAGGCGACCAGCTACCTGCCGGAACCCGGCGCCCAGGTCTATCTGGGCATGGCCTGGGAGGATTATGAGTCGATCGAGGCGGTGCTCGCCGACGGGCGGCGGGTCCGCGCCGAGTTCCTGCGCGGCAAGGACACCCCGGTCCGGATCTGGTACGTCAAGCTCCCGTTCGACGCCGACCTGCTGGCCTTCTCCCGCAAGGTGAAGGGCGAGTCGCAGGAGAAGATCGAACGCTTCGACAAGGGGTGCGACAGGAGGGCCACGATCTCCGAGGCCCCCCGCCTGTCCCTGCCCGCGAACGTCTCCGCCCTGCTGACAGATCGGGGCTGCGTGGCTTTCTGGGAGGGCGGCGAGATCGTGCACTCGCTGCCGGGGCCGCTGCCCGGAGTGAAGCTGAGCCAGTTGTTCGGCCCCGAGCGGAAACTGTGGTACGGCAACGGCAACAACGCCTGGTACGGCTACGCGCCCGCGGGCACGGTCAAGGTGACGGCGACGATGGAGAACGGCGTCACCGTCACGGCCGAGACCACCCCGGACCCGTGGGGGCAGGGCGTGGCGTTCTTCGCCGGGCCGAAGACCGAAGGGGCCGACTTCTCGGCCGGGATGACGATCACCGGCTATGACGCCGACGGCAAGGAGCTGTGGCGGGACTGACCGAGGCCGATCTCAGCCGAGGCTGCGGCAACCGGGGCCGGTTTCGGCCGAGGTCCGGCAGCCAAGGCTGATGTCAGCCGAGGTTGCGGTAGCGGGCCTGGCGGGCCGCGTGGCGGTCGGCCGGGCTCGTCTCCAGCAGGCGGGCGATCTCGTACTCCAGCGCCCGCCCCACCCGCTCGCAGAACTGCCTGGGCTCGTAGGCGGCGTCGGGCAGTTCGGGGATCACCCGGTCGACGATGCCGTCGCGGCGCAGGTCGGTGGCGCGGATGTGCTGGGCCTGGGCGATCTCGGGGGCGAAGTCGACCGAGCGGTAGAGGATGGCGGAGGCGCCCTCGGGCGGCAGCGGCGACAACCAGGCGTGCTGCGCGCACAGCACGCGGTCGGCGGGCAGCAGCGCCAGCGCCGCGCCGCCCGCGCCCTCGCCGAGCAGCAGGCAGACGGTCGGCGCGTCGAGGGTGACCAACTCGGCCAGGCAGCGGGCGATCTCGGCGGCCAGTCCGCCCTCTTCCGCGGCCTTCGACAGGTCGGCCCCTGCGGTGTCGATCACGGTGACGAGCGGCAGGCCCAGCTCGGCGGCCAGCCGCATGCCGCGCCTGGCCACCCGCAGCCCGGCGGGGCCGAGCGGCGAGTTGGTCCGCTGGAGCCGCCGGTCCTGGCCGAGCACGACGGCGGGCGCGGTGCCGAACGTGGCCAGCGACAGCACCAGCCCGGGCTCCTTCTCGCCGACGCCGGTGCCGCTGAGCGGGGTCACGTCGGTGGCGGCGAGCTTGAGCAGCGCGCGCAGCCCGGGCCGGTCGTCGCGGCGCGAGCGGGTGATGGCCTCCCACGCCTCCACGGGCCGCAGGTCCTCTTCAGGGGGCGTGCCTGCCACGATGCCGGACCTGTCGGGGGCGAGCACGGACAGCGCCCTGATCGCCACCTCGCGCGCGTCTTCGGCCGAGACCACCGCGTCGAGCAGGCCGTGGCGGTGAAGGTTCTCGGCGACCTGGACGCCCTCGGGGAACGGGTAGCCGTGCAGCGACTCGAACACCCTCGGCCCCAGGAACCCGATCAGCGCCCCCGGCTCGGCCGCCGTCACCTGCCCGAGCGAGCCCCATGACGCGAACACCCCGCCCGTGGTCGGATGGCGCAGGTAGACCACGTAGGGCAGGCCGGCGGCCCGGTGCGCCTGGATCGCCACGGTGATCTTCACCATCTGGACGAAGGCCAGCGCGCCCTCCTGCATCCGGGTGCCGCCCGAGGCGGGCGCGGCCAGCAGCGGCAGCCGTTCGCGGGTGGCCCGTTCGACCGCGGCCGTCAACCGCTCGGCCGCCGCCACCCCGATCGAGCCCGCCATGAACGAGAACTCGCAGGCCGCGATGGCCACCCTGCGCCCGCCGAGCAGCCCTTCGCCAGTGACGACCGCCTCGTCGTAGCCGGACTTGACCCGGGCCGCGGCCAGCTCGTCGGCGTAGGAGGAGCCGGGCTCGGCCGGATCGACGGGCGGCGCGTCCCACGATTTCCACGACCCCTTGTCGAGGACCGTTTCAATCAGTGTGCGCGCGTCCGGACGGCTCACTATCGCTCCCTAGATGTCAATCAACGTTGCAATGTTGACGCACGAGCGCACCGGTCGGTGCCACCGTCCGCGCTTCATCGCTCACGCTCTTCGAGCCAGGCGAGCACGGCGTCGCCGTCCTGGCCGAGCGCGGGCGGCGCGGTGTGCTCGGCCTCGTCGAGGCCGTCGAAGCGCAGCGGCGGCCCTGGCAGCTCGATGCTGCCCAGCACCGGGTGGTCCACCTGGACGACCAGACCCTGCGAGCGGGTCTGCTCCCACGTGTAGACCTCGTCGATCGACCTGATCGCGCCCGCCGGCACGCCCGCCGCGCCGAGCTCGGCCAGCCAGAAGGCGCGGTCGTGGGCGGCCAGTGCCTTCTCCATGTCGGCGATCAGCTCGTCGCGGTGCGCGAACCGCTGCCGGTTGGTGGCGTATCTCGGCTGGCCGGGGTCGATGCCGAGGAGTGTGGCGACCTTCTTCCACTGTCCGTCGTTGGCGGCGGCGATCTGCAGCATGCCGTCGGCGCAGCGGAAGGAGCCGTAGGGGGCGATGGAGGCGTGGTGGTTGCCTCCCGCGCGGGGCACGGTGCCGCCGACCGTCCAGGCGGTGCCGTGGTAGGAGTGCACGCCGGTGACGGCGGCCAGCAGCGAGGTGCGTACGACCCGGCCTTTGCCGGTGCGTTCGCGCTCGTAGAGGGCGCTTGCCACGCCGTAGGCGCCGTGGATGCCGGCGAGCAGGTCGGAGATGGAGGAGCCGACGCGGTAGGGCTCGTCGGGTGAGGGGCCGGTCAGTGACATCAGGCCCGCCTCGCCCTGGGCGATCTGGTCGTAGCCAGGACGCCCGCCCTCGGGGCCGTCGTGGCCGAAGCCGGTGATGGACAGGATGACCAGGCGCGGGTTGAGCTCGTGCAGGCGCTCGACGGAGAAGCCGAGGCGGTCGAGCACGCCGGTGCGGAAGTTCTCGATGAGGACGTCGCTCTGGCGGACGAGGCGTTCGATGAGCGCTTTGCCTTCGGCGGACTTGAGGTCGATGGCGATGGACTGCTTGTTACGGTTCGCTGCCAGAAAATATGTCGAAATATCGTGATCCGGTCCGACGAATGGCGGCCCCCAGCCGCGCGATTCGTCGCCCCCGTCCGGATGCTCCACCTTGATCACCCGAGCTCCCAGGTCGCCGAGCATTTGCGCGGCGTGCGGCCCGGCCAGGGCCCTGGACAGATCGAGCACGACGATGTCGTCGAGGGGTCCGAGCAAGATCAACCTCCTCCTCGCATTCGGGGCGAAAGAACATTCTCTCAGTTGCCCGTCCCCCTTCCTCTACCCTGGGTCGGTGATTTCGCCGGCCCTCCCTATCAAGGAGCTTGCGCCCTCGTGCGGCCCCGTCAGGCTGGTGGCCGTGGACGGGCCCGCGGGGGCGGGCAAGACCACCTACGCCGACGAGCTGGCGGCGGCGCTGGGCTGCCAGGTCGTGCACAGCGACGACTTCCCCGTGCCATGGGAGGAAGGCCCGGAGGGCTGGTTCGCGGCGCTGGAGTCGCAGGTGATCGTCCCGCTCCGGCACGGGCTGCCGGGAGGTTTCCGCAGGTACGACTGGGTGCGCGGGAGGTACATGGAGCACGTGGACGTCCCCGTCGCACCGGCCCTCGTCATCGAGGGCGTCGGGACGGCCCGCGCCTCGATCGCTCACCTGCTGGCCTACGTCGTCTGGGTGGAGGCCCCCGAGGAGACACGCCTGGCCCGCGTGCTGGAGCGGGACGGGCCCGCGCTGGAACCGCGCTGGCGGGAGTGGTTCGCGCTGGAACGGGCGTGGTTCGCCGCGGACCGCACCCGCGAGCGGGCCGACCTGATCGTCGAGACGGCGGCTACGGGCCGAGATGGGCCACGTCGTTGAAGCGCATGAGCTCGAACCGCCCGACGTCGCCGCGCCAGAGGGAGAAGGAGGCGTTCAGCACGGGGGCGAACGCGAGCACCTCGGCCAGTTCCGCGTCGGGGCGGCCGGCCATGACGTGCCGCAGCGCCAGCACCACCGAGTCGTGGGCGACGATCAGCACCCGCCGGCCGTCTGCCGGCCGCTCCAGATCGGACAGGCAGTCGCGCAGGCGGACCACGACGTCTCCCAGCGACTCGCCGCCCGGCGGCCTGTAGGCGTAGGCGCCCTCGGCCTCCCGCCGCGCCAGCTCCTGCGGGAACCGCTCCCTGATCGCCGCCAGGTTGTAGCGCGCGAACGCCCCGGCCTCCTGGTCTCTGAGCCGATCATCGACGGTGACGGGCAGCGGCGCCGCGCCCCACGTCCGCTGGGCGTGCTGCCAGGTTTCGAGCGCACGCAGGTAGGGCGAGCACCAGACCAGGTCGGGCGCCTGGCCGCCGGGCAGACTCGCCAGCAGCCGTCCAAGGGCCTCGGCCTGCGTCCTGCCCAGCTCGGTCAGCCTCACCTCGTCATCGCTGTACTCGTAGACCAGCGGTTTCTCAGCCGCCTGCTGGAAGGCGAGGTTGGCCGCGCTTTCCCCATGTCGTACGGCGGCGATCAGGTCCGGTCCCATGTCGCCATCTTCACACCATTCTGGAGCACCTTCGCAAGGGCCTCGGCAATGTCGCCGGCGGCCTCGCATTCATTGCTGATTGATTTTGGTCCAGACCGTAACTTTCTCAGGAGCTTTCGCCGATGACATGATGTGCGGCATGGCGATTGAGGATCGGACCGGTATGCCGTTCGACGCCTGGCGGCTGATCGGCGGGCTGGAGGTGGCCCTGGACGTGGACGTGCTGTTCGGGGCCCGGACCGCGACGGGCCGACCGGCTCACCGGAGTCGGTGCTGGGCGTGCTGGACGGGCACCGGATCAGGGCGGCGGCGGTGGCCAGCCTGCGGGCCGCGCTGTTCGACGTGCGTTCTGGCAACGACGAGCTGCTCGCGCACGAGGCTCGGGAGGTCGTCCCCGTCGGGGCCGTGGACCTGCGCGACCCCGTCGGCACGGGGCGCGAGCTGGAACGGCTGGTGGCGGCCGGGGTTCGGGCGATCCGGCTGTTCCCCGACGAGCAGGGGGTCGAGGCGGGGTTCCCGTCCGTACGGCACGTCGCGCGGCGGGCGGCCCTGCTCGGCCTGACGGTGCTCACCGGCGGTGACGTCCGCAGGTTCTGGCAGCCCTTCGCCGGGCTGGGCGCCACCGTGGTCTTCCTCGACACACACTTCTACCACCTGGGCGACTTCCTGGTGGCGGCCGCGGACGAGCCGGGCTTCCACACCTCCACCCGCCTGCTCAACTCCCCCGACGCGCTGGAGCTGGCCGCCGCCGAGGTCGGCGCCGATCGGCTGCTGTACGGCTCACGCGCCCCGCACTACGAACCCCTGGTGCCCCTGCTGCGGCTGGCGACCGGCGGCCTGAAGCCGGAGGAGGTCGCGGCGGTGGCGGGCGGCAACGCGATCCGCCTCCTGACCGGCGACCAGGTGGCGAAGGCCGGGGATCCGGCGGGCGGCCAGGCAGGGAGGACGCGGTCGTGATCATCGATGTGCACGCCCACTGGGGCCCGTGGTTCTTCACCATGGACGTGGCCGAAGCCAACCTCGCCACCATGGACCGCTACGGCATCGACCGGGCGATCGTCTCGGCCACCGAGGCCGTCATCTACGACGCCCCCTCGGGCAACCGCGCCCTGGCCGCCTACCTGGAGACGCAGGACCGCCTGCTCGGTTACGTCACGGTCAACCCGCGCCGGCTGCGCGAGGCGGAGCAGGACCTGGCGGCGTACCTGCCGGGCGGCCGGTTCGTCGGCGTGAAGATCCACACCGACTACACGGGTTCACCGGTCGGCTCCGACCGCCTGCGCGAGGCGCTCACGCTGGTGGCCGCGACCGGAAGGCCGGCGCTGGTCCACACCTGGGGTTCCTCGGTGCTCACCCTGGCCGAGGTCTGCCTGGACGTCCCCGGCCTGAGGGTGATCGCCGGGCACATGGGCGCCGACGGGTTCCGGCACGCCATCGAGGCCGCGCACGCCTGCGACCGCCTCTATCTGGAGCCCTGCTGGTCGCACGCCCCCGCGGGCCGCATCGCCGAGGTGGTGGCGGCCGTGGACGCGGCGCAGCTCCTGTTCGGCACCGACGCGACGCTGATCGACCCGTCCTCGGCGTTCGGCGCGGTCGCGGCGGCGGAGCTCACCGGCGAGACGGCCGAGCGGGTCGCCTGGCGCAACGCCGCGACCCTCTTCGGTATCCCCTTCAGCGGGTGATGGCGACCACTCCGGCCCGCTCCTCCTCGGGCAGGGGCGGGCCGTAAGGGTCGTGGGCGTGGGAGCCGGGCACACGGCCCTCGGCGGCGGCCAGCCAGAGCATGCGCTGCACGTACCCCTCCATCGGTTCGGTGAAGGTGACCTGGGCCAGCCGCTCCAGCCGCCCCGACGCCTCCTCGAACGCCCGCAGGTCCTTGCCCGCGTAAGCCTCCAGAACGGCGGCCGTCACGCCGACGCTCGCCGCGGCGATGCCGACCAGGGCCGCTTCGGCGCCCCAGAGCAGGGACGGCCCGAACATGCGGTCCTCGCCGGTGATGGCCAGCCGGTCCGCCTGCCGGGTGAGCGTGATGGCGCGCTGGCAGCCCATCGCGTCCGACAGCAGGGCCGTCTTGAGCCCCGCGACGCCGGGATGCGCCAGGAGGTCGCGCAGCGTGCCGGTCGGGCACGGCCGGGTGTAGAGGTCGAAGGCGATCATGGGCAGGCGGGCCGCCCGCCACACCTGCTCGTGCAGCGCCAGGCGGTCGCCGTCGGAGGGGAAGACGAGCACGCCGTCCGCGCCGAGCTCGGCCGCCACCCGCGCCTGCGCCACCGTGCCGGAAGGACCGGACGAACCCGCAGGAGGGCCGCCGCCTACGCCGACCAGCACCGGGACGCCCAGGGCGAGCGCGCGTTCGATGACGCCCGCCCGGACGTCAGGGGCGAGGTAGGGGCCTCGGCCGGTGTGGGCGAGTACGGCCAGGCCGGTGGCGCCGTCGGCCACCAGACCGGCGAGGTAGCGGGAGACCACGTCGAGGTCCACCTCGCCGGCCGTCGTCATGGGGGTGGCCGCGGCGGCGATCAGCGCACCGCGGAGCCGGTCACGAAGGTTTCGTACAGCGATGTCCACCCGTAAGACCCTATTTATTTCAGGCCGGTCATCGCGATGCTGTTGACCAGGTAGCGCTGCAGCAGGAAGAACACCAGCAGGCACGGCAGCACCGACACGGCCGCCGACGCCATGAGCATCGACAGCTGCATCTCCTCGGTGCGCAGCGTGGTCAGCCCCACGGTCAGCGTCCGGGTGGCGTCGCTCTGCCCGACGACCAGCGGCCACAGGAAGTCGTTCCAGTGCCACAGGAACACGAACACGCCGAGCGTCGCCAGGATCGGCTTGGTGAGCGGCAGCACGATCGTCCAGTAGACCCGCCATTCCGAGGCGCCGTCGACCTTGGCCGCGTCGAACAGTTCGTCGGGCAGCCCCAGGATGAACTGCCGCATCAGGAAGACGGCCTGCGAGTTCGCCAGCGTCGGCACGATGAGGCCCCAGAACGTGTCCACCCCGCCCAAGCTGTTGACCAGCACGAACGTCGGGATGAGCGTGGCCTGGAAGGGCACCATCATGGTGGCCAGGAACGTCCAGAACATGGCCTCGCGCCCGGGGAAGCGCTTCTTGGCGAAGGCGTACCCGGCCATGGACGAGGTGAGCAGGATGATCACCACGGAGACCACGGAGTACACCAGCGAGTTGACCGTCCATGTGACGAATCCCGACGACGACAACACCCGCGTGATGTTGTCGAGCGTGAGCGAGTCCGGCCACTGCAGGGGCACGGTCGGGCGGCCCGCGGGCGACAGCGCCACGATGACCATCGCCGCGAACGGGCTGACGGTCAGCACCGACAGCACGGCGAGCAGGGCCGCCGGCGGCCACGTGCCCCGCCACCGCCGGCGTCGGGCTTCGCGGGTCTGCGGCGTCCGGGTGGCGGGCCGGGACGCGGTGATCGTCATGTGTTCCCCCGATCCAGGAAGCGCCGCTGGATCAGCGACACGACCAGCACGATGGCGAACAGCACCATGCCCCACGTGGCGGCGTAGCCGAAGTCGAAGGAGCGGAAGCCGTGGTCGTAGATGCCGTAGATGAGGGTGTAGGTGGCCCTGACCGGGCCGCCGCCGGTCATCACGTACACGGTGTCGAAAGTCTGGAACGCGCTGATCGTCTCGATCACCACGACGAAGAAGATCGTGGGTTTGAGCAGCGGCAGCGTGATCCTGCGGAAGCGCTGCCAGGAGCTGGCCCCGTCGACCGTGGCGGCCTCCAGGTAGGAGGACGGGATCGACTTCAGCCCGGCCAGCAGGATCAGCATCGAGTAGCCGAACCCCTTCCACACCGACACCACGGCCAGCGCGGGCAGGACCACGGCCGTCTGTTCGAGGAACCCCACCGGGCCGAGGTCGATCTTGGCGAGCAGGCCGTTGATCAGCCCGTCGAACTCGTAGATCCAGCGCCAGATGATGCCCGCCAGCACGAAGCTCGTCACGTACGGCAGGAAGAGCATGCCGCGGAACAGCCCGCGCATGAAGACCACCTGGTTGAGCAGCAACGCCGTGCCGAGCGCCACGAGCAGGGTGAGCGGCACGTAGACGGCGGCGTACACGAGCGTGACCCGCAGGCTCAACCAGAAGTTCACGTCGTCGAGCAGCCGGGCGTAGTTGTCCGCGCCGATGAGGTCCCATTCGCCGCCGATGTTCCAGTTGGTCAGGCTCATCCCGGCCGCGCCCAGCGAAGGGAAGATCCGGAAGATCAGGAACAGGACGAGCACGGGCAGCACGAACAGCAGGCCGGTGACCGGGTCACGCAGGCGTTGACGCACCAGGTGTTTCCTTTCCTACCTCAGCCGCCGCTGCCGAGCAGCTCGGCGGCCTCCTTGGCGGCCGCGTCGAGCGCGGTCTTGGCGTCTTCCTTGCCGAGCAGCGCCGCCTGGATGTGCGGGCCGATGACGCCCATGACCTGACGGGCCTTGGGGTGGGTGTCGCCGGGGTAGAGGTACTGCAGGGACTTGGCGAACTCCTTGGACGACTCCGTCTGGCCCGGCACGGTCACGTCCGTGCGCGCGGGGAAGAAGCCCGACTCCTTGGCCAGTTCGGCGCTCACCGCGGGCGAGGCCAGGTAGCCGGCGAGCTTCTTGGCCGCCTCCTTCTTCTCGGAGTGCTTGGCCAGCACCAGGGCGCCGGGGATGCCGAAGGCGACCCGCTTGGCCCCTTCGAGCGGCAGGCCGATGCCGACGTTCTCGGCGCCGATGGCGCCGACGAGCTGGTCGGCCTGGGCGGCGCTGCCCGCGTGGTACATGGCGGTCTTGCCGGCGGCCAGGGCGCCGCCCTCGATGTCGTTGCCCTTGCTGGCGGCGTTCCCCGGCAGGCCGCCGGCGGCCTTCAGATCGAGCAGGAGTTGCAGGCTGGCGATGCCCTCCTGGCTGTTGAAGGCGACGCTCTTGCCGTCGGGGGCGAAGACGGAGCCGCCGTTGGCCCACAGGATGGGGTAGAAGCTCTGGTTCAGGCTGACCTCGGGCTTGCCGGGGTAGTCGAGTACGGCGACCTGCTTGGCGGCCAGCTTGGGCGCGGCCGCCTTCAGCTCGGCCAGCGTCTGCGGCGCCTTGTCGACGCCTGCCTCGGCGAACAGCTTCTTGTTGTAGATAGGAGCGGTGATCGTCTGATAAATCGGGACGCCGTAGAGTTTGCCGTCAGTGGTGAGCGAGGTGAGGGCGTTCGGCAGGTAGGCGGCCTTGTCGGCGGCGACGACGTCGTCCACCGCCTCGACCGTGCCCTGCCGGACGTACTGCGGGATCTGGTCGGGACCGAGCACCACCAGATCGAAGCCCTTGCGCGAGACCAGCGCGGTGGTGACCTTCTCCTGGCGGCCCTCCCAGGGCTGCAGGTCGAGCTTGACGTCGATCGCGGGGTTGGCGGCCTCGAAGTCCTTCTCCACCTTGCCCCAGAACGCCTGGCTCTTGGCCTGGTCTCCGATGACGGGATACATCCACAAGGTCACGGTGCTCTTGTCCGAGCCGCTGCCGGCTCCGCACCCGGCGGCCGCGAGGCTCAGGGCGGCCACGACGCCGACTGCCGCTGCCTTCTTCATCGGCGGCTTCCTTTCGACTAATACCGGTCCTGACCGAAACCTAATGAGCGCGTCTTGGCCGGGTCAATCCCTGATACAGGACCGTGATTTCGGCGGCGATCAGCTCGACGTGCGCGGCCGTGTAGTTCTCGTTCCAGTCGATGACCAGCAGCGTGCGGTCCACCATGCGCTCGGCCTGCGGGCAGGGGTTCGGGCGGTAGCCGTCCAGGGGGTAACGGGAGGTGCCGTAGACGGCGGCGTCCCACACCGGCGCCCTGTTCAGCGGCTCCGCGAGGTAACCGGCCCGCGCCGGGATCCCGGCCTTGGCCAGGTGGGCGGCCAGCTCGGGCGCGTCGCCGTCCTGGCACACGATCGGGAAGAGCCACCAGGCGTGGCCGTCCTGGCGCGGCAGCCGTAGCCGGGCAAGGCCCTTGAGCGCGTCGATGAGCTGTGCGGCGGTGCGGCGGCGGGCGGCGACCACGCCGGGGAGCTTGGCGAGCTGGGCGCGGGCCACGGCGGCCTGGAGCTCGGTCATGCGGTAGTTGAGAGCGAAGGCGGCGTGCGAACGTCCGGACGCGCGGTCCCAGCCCTTGTCCGAGAAGAGCCGCATCCGCCCGGCCAGCTCGTCGTCGTCGGTGATCGCCACCCCGCCGTCACCGCACGTGATGTGTTTCCACTGCTGGAGGCTGAGGCAGCCGACCTGTCCCGCCGTGCCGGCGAGCCGGCCGCCCGGCAGCTCGGTCAGCCAGGCCTGCGCGCAGTCCTCGATCAGCGTCAGGCCGTGCTCGTCGGCGAGCGCGCGCAGTTCCGCGACCCTGGCGGGCGCGCCGAACAGGTGAACCGCCATGATCGCTTTCGTCCGTGGCCCGATGAGCGCGGCCACCGAGCCGGGGTCGAGATTGCCGTCGCGGGGATCGACATCGGCGAAGACAGGGACGGCGTTCTGCGCCAAGATGGGGGCCACGGTCCCGAAATCCGTGATCGGCGTCGTGATGATCTCGTCCCCGGGGTCCGGCGCGGCCGCGACGACCGACAGATGGAGGGCCGCGGTGCCGGAGCTGCAGGTGATCGCGTGGCGGGTGCCGTACAGGCGGGCGATCTCACGCTCCAGCGCCCGCGCCTCGGTCCCCCAGACGGAGTTGAGCATGCCCGAGCGGATCACCCGCTCGGCGGCGGCCACCTCCTCGTCGCCGAGCGTGCGGCCGTCCGGTTCTGCCATGGAAGGAAACTTCACCGGGCACCTCACAAGATATAATTGCGGCCTTGACCGAAATAAGCGACCGAAATAAGCGACCGAAATGAGCGAAAGGGAGGCGTGGGTGGGAATCGTCATCGGGGTCGTCGGCCCGCACGACCTGGTCGACGACGTGGCGGCCGTCTGCGAGGAGCAGCCGGGCCTCAGCACGCTGCGCCTCGACTACGACCATGAGTCGCAGGCGCCCGCGATCGTCGAGGCGCACGCCGCCTCCGTCGAGGGATGGTTGTTCACCGGCATCGTGCCCTACATGCTCTCCCGCGACGCCGACGCCCTCACCCGCCCCGCGGCGTTCGTCGACTACTCCGGCGCGACGCTGCTCAGCGCCCTGGTACGCCTCCAGCACCAGGGCCAGGACGTCACCCGGCTGTCGATCGACACCCTGCCGGCCGCCGACGTCGCCGCCACCTTCGCCGAGGCGGGGCTGCCGACCGCCGACCTGCGCACGCTGCCGTACCGGCCGGAGGTGACCTCCAAGAAGGCCGTCGCCTTCCACCGCAAGGGCCCCGCGCACGCGGTGATCACCTGTCTGAGCTCCGTGCACGAGGCCCTGCGCGACGAATTCCACGTCCTGCGCCTGGTGCCCTCCGTCCACTCGGTACGCGTGGCGCTGCGCCAGCTCATGCTGACCGCCGAGGGCCAGGCGCAGGAGGACGCCCAGATCGCGCTCGGGCTCATCGAGGTGGCCAACGAGGAGGGGCTGCTGCGCGAGGCCACGGCGCTGGGCGGCACCGTGGCGGCCTTCCGCGGCGGCACCCACCTGCTGGTGACCACCCGGGGCCCGCTGCACGACGCCACGGGCGGCTTCACCGGGCTGCCCATGCTGGCCCGGCTGGCCGGCCAGAACGACGTGGTCAGGGTCGGTTTCGGCCTGGGCCGCAGCGCGGCGGAGGCCGAGAGCCTGGCCCGCCGCGCCCTGGCCAGGGCCCGCCGCATCGGCGAGGTCGCCGCCGTGTTGTCGCTGCGGGCCGACACCGACATCGTCCTGGAGTCGGTCGTCCCCGCCTCCACGGCGACGCAGAGCCTGTCGGTCATCGCCCGCCGCGTCGGGCTGTCGGTGCCCACGCTGGAGAAGCTCCTGGAGGCGCGGGCCGCCGCCGGCGAGGAGCCGCTGACGACGCGCGAGATCGCCGACCGGCTGGCCGTCCAGCAGCGCACGGCCCGCCGGATGCTGCACCGGCTGGAGCTCGCGGGGCTCGCGGAGCGCACCGGCAACCTGACCAGCGGCTCCAGCGGGCGCCCGCTGACCCTCTACCGCCTCACGCTCTGACCGGCGCACGAGAGTCAGGACAACCAGCGGTCGAGCCCGGCCGAGACGAAGTCGTCGTCCCGAAGCCACGGGTAGGCCCCCCAGATCCGGTCGATCTCCGCGAGCTGCCCGGGAGACAGCTCCTCCTCGGGGTCGAGGCACCACCGCCCGGCCAGCAGCCCCTGCCGCCGCAGCACCTCGTGGATGCCGGGAATGCACCCGTGGAAGCCGTTCGCGGAGTCGAAGATGGCCGCGTTGGCGTCCGTCAGGTGCCCGTCGAGGGTGAGCAGCCGCCGTACCGTCGCGTCGTCACCGCCGCGGGCGAGCTTGGCCTGTTCCAGCAGTTCGACGGCCCGGCGCACCCACACCGCCCACTGTCCGAGCAGGCCGCCGACGAACTCGACCTCCACCTCGCGCCCGTCCACCACCACCCGGTGCGGTGTGATGAGGTCGGCCAGGATGTGGTCGTCGTTGCCGGTGTAGAGGGCCACCTCGCCGACCCGTCCCGCCCGTACGACGCCGTGCAGCACGTCGAGGGTGCGGTAGCGGTCGAAGGGGGCGACCTTGATGCCGGCCACGGACTCCACGGCCGCCAAACGTGTCCAGAAATCTCGCGACAAAGGCCGGCCGCCCACCGCCGGCTGGAGATAGAAGCCGACCACCGGCAGCACCTCGCCGACCGCCCTGGCCCGCTCGATGAGCGCGTTCTCGTCCAGCTCCCGGTACGGGCTCAGCAGCACCATGTGGTACCCGAGCGACCTGGCCAGCTCCGCCTCCGCCACCGCCTGGGAGGTGGGCCCGGTCGCGCCGGCCACCAGCACCACCTCGCGCTCGGACTCCCCGGCGGTGCGCGCCACCAGTTCCAGCACGGGCGGCAGCAGTCCCGTGCCGTGGATGGCGAACTGCGTCGTGTGCACCCCCACCGCCAGCCCGCCCGCGCCCGCCTCGACGTAGTAGCGGGTCAGCGCCCGCTGGCGGCGTTCGTCCAGCTTCCTGTCCTCGGTGAGCGCGAGCGGGTGCGCCGGGATCACCAGGCCGCGCCTGAACAGGTCGCGTACCGACGTCTGCGCCTCCGGAGCGGTGCTGAGCACGTGAGGTCCCCCCTTGGTCGTTGGTGTGGCTGATCAGAACCGGCCGTCGCGGCGTTCGAACTTGGTGGGCTTGCCGAGCAGCGGACCGCCCCGCGCCACCCACCGCGCCGTGTGCTCGATGAGCTCGGCGGGCGTCAGCTCCGGGTAGCCGAACAGGCGGTGGCAGCGCCCCGCGTTCGACAGCAGCGCGGTCGGCGCCTCCTGCCCGGTGAACACCGGCTCCTTGCCCAGCGCCGCGCCGAGGTCCAACGCGACCCGCCACACCGACAGCAACTCGGGCCCCGTCACGTTGAGCACGTACGGCGGCGCGCAGGCCAGCGCGAGCGAGCGCAGCGCGACCTCGTTCGCGTAGCCCTGCCAGACCACGTTCACCTGCCCGGTGGACAGGTCGACCGGCTCCCCCGCGAGGATCTTCTGGGCCAGGTCGACGAGCACGCCGTAGCGCAGCTCGACCGCGTAGTTGAGGCGGATGAGCGACATCGGCGTGCCGTGGGTCTCGCTGAAGTGCGTCAGCACCCGCTCGCGGCCCAGGCAGCTCATGGCGTAGTCGCCCACCGGGCCCGTCGGGGAGCCCTCCGTGCTGCCGCCGCCGGTGACGGGGACGAGCGGGTAGACGTTCCCGGTGGACAGGGCGGCGATCCTGCTGTGCCTGAACCGGTCGGCGACCCGTCCTGGCAGGTAGGCGTTGGTGAACCAGGTGGCGTGCTCGCGCCCCTGGGTGCCGAACTTGGCGCCGACCAGGAAGACCACGTTCGGTGCCTCCGGCAGCTCGCGCAGCGCCCGCTCGTCGGAGGCGTCGGCGGCCACCACCGTCGCGCCGAGCTCGGCGAGCGAGTCGGCCAGCCCCGGTTCGGAGAAGCGCGAGACGGCGATGATCCGCCGGTCCCCGTTGGTGGCGTTGAGTGCCAGCCGTACCAGGCTGGGGCCCAGTTTGCCGCCGGCGCCCAGGATCAGAATGTCGCCGTCGAGGCCGCCGAGATCGTCCACGAGCCCGGCGCTCGGACGCGCCAGCCGTTCCTCGAGTTCCGCTGTCGTGCGCACGCGGGTTTCTCCTCCGTCTCCCAGTTACGGTCCAGACCGTAACTGGGACAGACTTCGGCTGTCAACGGGTACGCACAACTGCGTCAGGTCACCTCGCGGGCGGTCACCAGCACGTCGAGGATGGCCCTGGTCTCCGCCCAGGGCACCGGGCTGGGCGCGCCGTCGCGCACCATGGCCAGGAACGCCTCGATGGTCCCCTCGTAGCCCAGCCCCACGAGCGGATCGTCGCCGCTCTCGATCGCGATCGTCCGCGAGCCGTCCCGCCCGTGCACGGTGACGACGTAGGACTCGTCCTCGGTGACGCCGAGGATCTCCACCGTCCCCGTGACGCCGCTCCCCCACCGCAGCGCCATCACGCCGGTGTCCTCGGAACGCAGGCCCTGATAGTGCCGTTTGGCCCCGGCGGCGCCCACCAGCCGCACGTCCGGGCCGAGCAGCGCGACCAGCAGCTCCACGCCGTGGACGCCCATGGTCACCATCGTTCCGCCGCCCTGGCCCGGCGTGTCCTGCCAGGCGTTGTAGCCGCCGGCCCACAACCCCACGTCATGCCGTACGGTGGCCCGCACGGCCAGCACCTCCCCGGGATCGATCCGGACGCCCGCGAACGCGGGGGCGAACCTCAGCACCGAACTCGACAACACCCGCTCGTGGATCGCCAGCCGGTCGAGGGCCTCAAGCTGGTCCCTGCTGGCGGCGGCCGGCTTGTTCACGAAACACGGCACGCCGCTCTCCAGCACCCGCGCCAGGGCCTCGGGCACCTGCGGATTGGGCACGGTCAGCACCACGCCGTCCGGCCGGGCGGCCAGCGCGTCGCCGAGACTGCCGGCCACCTTCGCCGCCGGGTGCTCCTCGGTGAAGCGCCGCAACCGCTCGGGATCCTGCTCCCACACCACGAGCTCGGCGTGGCGGGTCAGGGTGCGGGCGTCGGTGTAGGGATGGCTGGTGGCCAGCCCCGCCAGGACAACGCGCATGAACGTGGCTCTCCCTACAGCTCGTCCACCTCGGCGAACGCGCGTCCGCCCGAGAGCTTGGCGTAACCGGGCCCGCGGTCGAAGAAGCGGTCGGCCGGGGGCCGCAGGCGGGCCCTGAGCTCGGCCGTGGCCTGCTCGTCGATGCGGTCGCCGTCCAGGACCACGCCGTAGTCGCCGAGGGCGCCGGCGATGGAGACCTTCCCGTCGCGGACGTCGGCCGCCACGGCGCGCGGGTCGCGGTCGTAGGGCGACCCCCAGCCGCCGCCCCCGGTGGTGCGGATGCGGATGATCTCGCCGGCCTGCACCTGGTGGTCGTCCACCAGGCCCTCCATCTCCTTGCCCGCGATCTCCACCCGGAACGGCCGCCCCGCCAGGCCGCCGTTGACGCCCCAGCACGACAGGATGGACCGGTCGGCGATGGACATGTACGACGCGTCCAGCAACATCCGGATGTGCTTGTCGTAGCCCAGCCCGCCCCTGAACATCCCTGGCCCGCCCGAGTCGCAGGCCAGGGCCA
Source organism: Nonomuraea purpurea (assembly GCF_042650645.1). Taxonomy (NCBI): domain Bacteria; kingdom Bacillati; phylum Actinomycetota; class Actinomycetes; order Streptosporangiales; family Streptosporangiaceae; genus Nonomuraea; species Nonomuraea purpurea. The sequence continues at coordinate 174,890 of NZ_JBHSBI010000010.1, read as the reverse complement.
GCCGCTCGACGCGGAACGGCCAGCGGGCCTCGGCGAACTCCACCGGGATGTTGCGCGAGTCGGGCACCACGTGGATGGTGTCCTCGCCGTCGGCGTAGTGGCGCCCGCCTGAGCCGCCCCCGAGGACCTCGCGCATCAGGTACGGCGAGCCGTCGGCGTCCTGGCCGTACACGCCCGTGTAGCGGATGGTCTCCTGGTCGGCGGGCATGCGGCCGCCCGTGGCCTTGGCCAGCACGCCGGCCAGCACGCCGAGCAGGCGCAGGATGACGAACGTGCGGGCGTTGGTGGGGGCGGGGAAGATCGGGGTGAGCAGGGTGCCCTTCTCCGGGAAGACCATCTTGATCAGCGGCACGACGCCCTCGTTGACGTCCAGCTCGGCCATCCGCTCCGGCGTGTCGGCCAGGTTGCGCAGCACCGGCGCCAGCCACTTCTTCAGAAACACCCCGTCGGCGTAGTCGCCCGCGTGGTTGATCGGGCCCTTGGCCTGCGGCGAGGTGCCGGTGAAGTCAATGGTCAGCGGCTCGTTCGAGGCGTGGTCGACGGTCAGCGTGATGCGCTGGGCGTGCAGCCGGGGCTCGTCCACGCCGTCGTGCTCGGCGTAGTCCTCCCACACGTACGTGCCCTCGGGGATCTTGTCCAGCAGCTCCCTGCGGAACGTCTCGGTGGTCTTGGAGATGATCGCGTCGAAGCACTCCTCGACGGCCTGCCTGCCGTAGCGGTCGAACAGCTCCCCCAGCCGCCGCGCGCCCATCAGGCAGGCCGAGCACTCGGCGTCGAGGTCGCCGGCCAGCGAGTCGGGCATGCGGGAGTTGCGGGTCATGATGCGCAGCGCGGCCTCGTTGGGCACGCCCTGGTCCCACAGCTTGATCGGCGGGACCATCAGGCCCTCCTCGAAGACCGACCGGGCGTGCGAGGGCATCGAGCCCGGCACCGCGCCGCCGATGTCGTCGTGGTGGCCGAAGGCCTGCACGAAGGCCACGACCGCACCCTCGTGGAAGACCGGCACGGTGACGCACAGGTCGGGCAGGTGGCCGATGCCGCCCTCCGACAGGTAGACGTCGTTGTGGAAGTAGACGTCGCCGGGCTTCATCGTCTCGATCGGGAAGTCGCGCACGACCGGCTGGACGAGCGCGCTGTAGGAGCGGCCGGTGAGTTTGCGCAGCCGGGCGTCGTGGATGCCGGCGCGGAAGTCGTGCGCGTCGCGGATCATCGGCGAGCGGGCCGTGCGCGCGATCGCCGTCTCGACCTCCTTCTCCACGGAGGCCAGCGTGCCCTCGACGATCTCCACCAGGATTGGATCAGTCACGCCTTATCTCCACATTTCCGTAGGCGTCCACCTTGGCGGTGAAACCTGGGTGGACGGGGATCGTCGAGCCGTACTCCTCGATCACGGCAGGGCCCGTGACCTCCGCGCCGGGGCCCAGCGCGGAACGCTGGTGGACGGGAGTGTCGCGGGTCTCGTCGAAGTGCACCGGCCTGACGGACGTGGCACCCTCGCCCGGCTTGTCCAGAGGACGGATGGTCGGACGGGCGATGGGGCCGATGCCGGAGACGCGCAGGTTCACCCATTCGACGGCGTGACGGGGGTCGTCGCGGTAGGCGTAGCCGTACAACTTCTCGTGGGCCTCGTGGAAACGGTTGACCACCTCCGCCTGCCAGTCCTCGTCGATCTCGCCCGCGGGGGCGGGCACGCGCACCTCGTACGCCTGACCGAAGTAACGCAGGTCGGCGCTGCGCAGGTAGACCGGGTCGTCGAAGCCCTCGCGGTCGAGAGCCTCGCCCGCCTGATGCTCCAGGTCGTGGAAGATCTCGACGGCCTTGCCGAGCGAGAGGTCACGGGTGACGTACGTGCGGACGTAGTCGTTCTTGACGTCCACCGTGAGCAGCCCGAACGCCGAGACGTTGCCCGGATCGCGCGGGACGATCACCGAGGGCAGCCCGAGGATGTCGATCAGCCGGCACGCCAGCAGCGGCCCCGACCCGCCGAACGTCACCAGCGGGAAGTCCCGCACGTCCAGCCCGCGCTTGACGGTGAGCTGCCTGATCGCGTTGCTCTGGTTGAAGGCGCTGATCTCCAGGATGCCGGTCGCGGTGCGCTCGGCGTCGAGGCCGAGCTTGCCGGCCAGCGCCTCGATCCCGGCGCGGGCGGCGTCGGCGTCCAGCCTGATCTCGCCCCCGAGCAGGTGCGGCGGGATCCGGCCGAGGAACACGTGCGCGTCGGTGACCGTCACCTCGGTCCCGCCCCTGCCGTAGCAGATCGGCCCGGGGTCGGCCCCTGCTGACCTGGGCCCGACCTTGAGCGTGCCCTCGGGCGAGATCCAGGCGATCGAGCCGCCGCCCGCGCCGACGGTGACGATGTCGATCATCGGGATCTTGCACGGGTAGCGGCCGATCGTCCCCTCCGTGGTGACGGAGGGCTCGCCGTCGATCACCACGGCCACGTCGGTCGAGGTGCCGCCGCCGTCCAGCGTGATCACCGACTCGTGCCCGGCCGTGGAGGCGATCAGCGCGGCGCCGAGCGCCCCTGCCGCGGGCCCCGACAGGACGGTGGTGATCGGCTGGTTGACGACCTCACGGGCCGACAACACGCCGCCGTTGGACTTCATGACGGAGAACGGCCTGCCGAGCCGGTTCGACAGGTTCGCGAGGTAGCCGCGCATGGTGGGCTTGACCGCGGCGTCCACCAGGGTGGTGACCGAGCGCTCGTACTCGCGGTACTCGCGCAGCACCTCGCTCGACAGCGAGATCACCGCCTCGGGGTGCTCGCGCCGCAGCACCTCGCGCATACGGCGCTCGTGCTCCGGGTTGGCGTAGGAGTGCAGGAAGCAGACCCCGATCGCGGTGACGCCCTTCGACCGGAACCAGCGCGCCACCTCCACGGCCTGCTCCTCCGAGAACGGCCGCACCTCCTCGCCCAGGTGGTCGAGCCGCCCTTCGACGGTCTTGACCAGGTGCGCGGGCACGATTCTCGGCGGTTTGACCCAGAAGTAGGAGTTGCCGTACCCGTCGGGCACGCTCTGCCTGCCGATCTCCAGGATGAACTCGAAGCCCTCCGTGGTGATGAGCCCGAGGTCGGCTATCCGGTCTTCCAGCAGTTGGTTCGTGGCGACCGTGGTGCCGTGCACGATCGAGGCGACCTCCAGCTCGCCCAGCTTCTCGATGCCCGCGATGAACCCGTCCGCCGGGTTCGCGGGGGTCGAGGGTGTCTTGGTGGAAAGGATCTCACCGCTCTGCTCGTCCACCGCCACAACGTCGGTGAATGTGCCTCCGGTGTCCACTCCGATACGGACGCTACGCATGGGCTCCTCAGCTTCGGCGACGGCCTAGAACTTCGTCGATGACTCGTGGCGCGTTCGATGTGCCGACATAGGCCGCCAGCCTGACCACCATCTCCTGCGACTTGGCCAGCTCGGCCTCGACCCTGGCCTTCCCGCTCTGACCAGCCTGCACGCCGAAATACGCGCCGATGATGGTGCCGATCACGCCGGACACGCCCGCGAACAGCGCGGCGAACTCCCCGGTGGCGAACACGGCGGCGCCGAAAGCGACCAAGATCGCAACGATGCCCGCCACGACGACGAAGAAGCCGTAACGCCAGCGGGTGGCGTCGGCCTGGGCAGCCGTCAGGTCGTCCATCGTCATCATCGCGTCGAGCGCCGGTGGTTTGTCGGTGACCACAGTTCCTCCTGAAACCTCAGGGGAGAAATCTCCCACGAGGTCATGGAACAAGCCAAGCCAGCTAAGCTGACGGCCCGTGACCGAACTGTCTGCCTTGTCTGCCGTGCCGTCTGGTGCCAGGGATGCCGTGCTGAAGTTCTACTTCGGCCCCATGGACTGCGGAAAGTCCACGTTGGCGCTCCAGATGAACTACAACCACGGGCGTCAGGGCCGGCGGGGCCTCGTCCTGACCAAGCACGACCGCTCCGGCGGCCCGAAGGTCACCAGCCGGATCGGGCTCGGGCTGGAGGCGATCGAGGTGGAGGACTCCCTCGATCTGGTGCGGCTGGTGACGGCGCACGAAAGGATCGACTACCTGATCTGCGACGAGGCCTGCTTCTACACCGTCGAGCAGATCGAGCAGCTCGCGGACCTCGTGGACGAGCACGGCGTGGACGTGTACGCCTTCGGCCTGGCCTCCGACTTCAGGTCGGTGATGTTCCCCGCGGCGCAGCGGCTCTTCGAGCTGGCCGACGAGGTGTGCAGGCTGCAGGTCGAGGTGTTGTGCTGGTGCGGGCGTCCCGGGCAGCTCAACGCGCGCATCGTGGGCGGGAGCATGGCGCGCACCGGCGAGCAGGTGGTGATCGGCGACACCGACGCCGCGCACGTGCGCTACCAGGTGCTCTGCCGCCGCCACCACCGCACGGGCCGGCTCGGTGAGGGATCGCTCACACCAGACGGTCAAGCAGCTCCCTGAGCCGCCCGGCGTCGTCGCCCGGCAGCGCGGCCAGGAACTCCTCCTCGGCCCGCGCCGGGCCGTCTTGAGCAGGTAAGCGAGGCGGTGTCGCGACACCCCACGAGTGTCACACGGCACAGTATCCGTCGTCGTCGCAGCCGTCGGCCGGGGCGGCGAGCTGGGTGATCGGCGTCTGTCCCGTACGCTCGGCTACCTCGTCGATGGCGGCCGCGAAGGCGTCCTCCGGCTGCGCGCCGGAGACGGCGTACTTGCCCTCGAACAGGAACAGCGGCACCCCGCTGATGCCCAGCGCCCTGGCCCTGGCGAAGTGCTCGCGCACCTCCTCGGCGCCCGCGCCGGAGTCCTCCACACCGAGCTCGGCGGCCAGCCTGCCCAGCACCTGGGGGTCGCCCACGTTCAGGCCCTCGGTGAAGTAGGCCAAAAACAGCCGCTCGGACATCGCCCCGCCGAGCCCCTGCCGCCCGGCGACCTCGATCAGCCGGTGCGCCTGGAACGTGTTGACGCTCACGGCCCTGTCGTAGTCGAGCTTCAGCCCCTCGCCGGCGGCGGGCTCGACGACGCGCTGCGTCATCTGGTGGGCGTTCTGGCCGAACTTCCGCTCCAGCGCCGTGATCGTCGGCTCACCCTCGGAGGAGGCGTCCGGGTCGAGCTGGAACGGGCGCATCGTCACCTCGATCGTCCCGCCCTTGGCGCGGAACCGCTCGGCGGCCTTGGTGAACCTGGTGTGCCCGATATAGCACCAGGGGCACACGATGTCGGAGAAAATCTCAACCTTCATGTACGACCTCAACCACCCACTCCGCACGGCGATTCCTGCGGTTCAGCCGGCGGCGAGCTCCTCCAGCCGATACGGCAGGTAGGCGGAGTCGTCCACCAGCGCGGACGCCCCCCGCCACCACCCGAACCACTCCCCGCTCCGCCACATCCAGTCGACCCCCTCGATGGCGGCCACCACGTCGCCGACCGTCTCCCACCGCTCGCCGAGCTGCTCACGGGAGGCGCCGTGACGGACCGCCCAGGCCCGAAGGACCCCCACGGCGGCCGAGGGCACAGGACGGGCGTAGGGGTCGGGGTCCTCGCCGGGCAGCCGATGGGGCCCGAGCCCTGCCGCGACACCCCAGCTCCACTGGGCCTCGGCGGGGCGGGAGTAGCGCAGGGAGTGGAAGTCGAGGTTGGAGCCGAGGTCGTCGTCGGGCCGCCTGGTGACCACCGCGTCGAGCCGCCCGCCGGCGTCGAAGTGCACCACCAGCCGCTGCCCGGGGAGCGCCCCCTGCGGCAGGTCGAACCGATCCTCCGCCTGCCAGGAGTTGAGGTCCACCTGGGCGACGGGCCTGCCCCACATCCGGTCGGCGGCGTCGTCGGAGATCCAGGCGGCCAGCATCTCCAGCGCGGTCAGGTCGGTCCAGGGCTCGATCGCGACGGCCGTGCGCACGACCTCGTCCGGAGCGGGCAGCTTGCCGCCCCTGGGCCGCGTCCACCACTCCTCGCCCAGTTCGCGGGTGCCGACCAGGAGCGCGGCGATCGCGGCCAGTTCGGCCGAGCGCCGGGTGAGCTGGGCGCCGAGCGCCAGCCCGAGCGTGCGGTCGGTGCGGTCCTCGCCCAGTACGGGGCGCACGTCCGCGATCAGCGTCCCGGCCGTCGGGCGCTCATCGCCGAGCAGGTTGCGTACGACCTGTCTGGCTTCGGTCCGTGCGTCTTCCGCGTGTGCCTGGCGCATACTCGCCACGCTACGCCTGGAGATCCTTTTCCGCGAGAGCCCTCCCGACCCTCCGAAGGGGGGACGGTCAGCGGCGGGCGGCGCGGCCGAAGAGCCAGCCGATCGCGACGCCCGTGAGCGCGACGCCCGCGCCCATGCCGAAGGAGGCCAGCATCACCCACGGCTTCGTCTGGGTGGGCTCCTTGGGGGGACGCTGGTAGACGGCCACCCCCGTAGCCGGGGACGCGGCCGCCAACGGCTCCTCGGAAGGTGCCGCGACGGCCGGGGCGCGCAGGTGGGTTTCGACGGCGGTGAAGAACTCGCCCGCCGTGCGTTTGGCCGCCGAGCCCAGCATGCGCTGCCCGACCCCGCCGATCATCCCGCCGATGACCGCGTCGGCGTCGTAGTCGACCTGGGTCCCGCCGTCCACCTCGCTGAGCCGCACCTGGACGGTCGCCTCCACCGTCCCCGGCGCTCCCTGGCCTCGGGCCTTGAGGGTGAAGCTCTCGGGCGCCAGCGGATCGGTCAGCGCCACCTCCCCCTGGTAGACGCCCTTGATGGAGGCCACCCCGGCGTTGACGGTCATCCGGTACGTGTCCGGCCCCGCCTCCTCCAGCCGCTCGCACCCCGGGATGGTGCGCACGAGCACCGCCGGGTCGTGGAGCGCCGCCCACACCAGATCCCGCTGAACGCCGATCACCGCACTGCCCGCCATTCTCATGCGCCAACTCTAAGCAGACGGCCCCCGGCAGTCAGGAGAAAGGCAGAGGGACGTTCCTGTGGATCAATGATGGCAAGATGGTGCTCCATGTTCAGGGGGCAGAGCGGGCAGGGGTTCACGGGGGCACGAAGCGCGCGGGCGGCCGGCGTCTTAGGCGCCCTGACGCTCGTCGTGGCCTGCGCCCCCGCGCGAACCCCGGCCACGGCCCCCACCACGGCTCCCGCTCCAGAAAGCACCCAGAAACGCCCCGTCAAGCAGTCCCCGCCCGGCGCGCTTCCCCGCGCGGGAGAGGTGCGCCCGATCCGCCACACCGGCCCGCTGCCGCCGGTGATCAGCTCCATCCCCACCAAGCGCAAGGTCGTCTTCCTGACGATCGACGACGGCTGGGAGCAGGACCCGGGCTTCGTCAAGCAGATCAGGGACCAGCGCATCCCCATCACCGCCTTCGCCATGCGCGACGCTGTGGAGGCCAAGGGCACCCCGGACGCGTCAGGCGGCGCCAACCGCTACGTCGGGGCCGGGAAATGGCGATATTTCAGAAACATGCGGGACTCCGGCGTCCCCATCGAGAACCACACCCTCACCCATCCCAACCTGCGCCTGCTCCCCTACGCGGCCCAACGCCGCGAGATCTGCGGCGCCTCCACGGCCATCCAGAAGGAACTGGGCACCAGGCCCACCCTCTTCAGGCCCCCGTTCGGCAACTACAACACCGACACGCTCAAGGCCGCCAAGAGCTGTGGCATGAAGACGGTCCTGCTCTGGACGGCCACAGTCCAGCCCGGCGGCAAGATCGCCTACCAGGTGCCCGACAAGAAGCTCCGCCCAGGCGACATCCTGCTCCTCCACTTCCGCCCCAACCTGGCCAGGGATTTCCGCATCCTGGTCAAGAAGATCAAGCGACGGGGGTACGAGCTGGGCAACCTCCAGGCGTACTTGCGGGCCACCGTCAGCCGCTGAGCGCCTTTCTTCGCGGGTTCGGGTGAACCGCGGCCGTCGGGGCTGCGTACCCTCGCACATGACGACATTTCCACGTCTGGCCGCTTTCGCGCTGCTGGCCGGGCTGGTCGCCGGATGCTCCTCCGGAGGCTGGAGCGACTACGCCGCGGCAGGGAAGAACCAGCCGCCGCAGCCCGCCACCCCCCAAACCATCGAGCAGCTCTCCCAGAAGGTCGGTTGCAAGCCGAAGATGCAGGTCGAAACCAATGACCTGCGCACCGGGTACTGCAAGACCGAGGAGGGCGAGTTCTTCGTCAACACCTTCTCCTCCGAGAAGCTCAAGGACGAGTGGATGGACCAGGCGCCGGAGTACAACCCCCACCTGGTCGGCCCGCGCTGGACCGTCCTCGGCCCGCTGAAGGTGCTCGAGGCGCTGAAGATCCCGCTCAGCGGCGACCTGCACATGATGGACCACCGGGTCTCGCAGTCGCCGAAACCCAACTGACGGTTATCACGTCGAACCGGAGCGGCACGGCCCGCGTACCTCCGCGCATGACGACATTTCCACGTCTGGCCGCTTTCGCGCTGCTGGCCGGGCTGGTCACCGCCTGCTCCTCCGGGAGCGGTGGCGACTATGTCGCAGCAGGGCAGAACGTCCAGAACACCGCGCCGCTCACCGTCGAACAACTCTCCGCCAAGGTCGGCTGCAGGCCGAGGATGCAGGTGGACGCCGCCGACATCCGCACCGGCTACTGCAAGACCTCGGACGGGGAGTTCTTCGTCACGACGTTCTCCGCCCAGGCGGGCAAGGACGCCTGGATGGATGCCGCCCCCGAGTACAACCCGCACCTGGTCGGCAACCTGTGGACGGTCCTGTCCAGCAGGAAAGTGCTCGACCAGCTCAAACAGCGGCTCGGAGGCGACCTCCACCTGACCGACCACCGCACCAAGCAGATGCGGACGGTCGGCTCAGGCTAACGTCGGCGCATCAGCTCGTACTGGGCCAGGATCTCGATCGGGGACGCGGCCCTGTCCAGGAACATCAGGCCGTCCATCCGGCAGTCGCAGGGGTTCTGCTCTCTGGTGTTCTGCGGGTAGCTACCACCGATCTTGATGCCTCGTGGGTCGGTCGCCGAGGTGAGATCGGGTTCGGGCGCGCCCTCGACCGCCCACGGGTCGCCGGCGACCGTGTAGGTCCCGGCGAGCGGGCGGCCGTTCTTGAACAGCCGCATCGTCCCGTTGTCGAAATCGAACGTCGCCGCGAGGAACACCCACTGGTCGCGCGGCAGGATCTGCTGCCAGGGCAGGTTCGCGGCGAAGGTCTGCGAGCTGCCGCCGTCCACCCGTCTGGCCAGCGCCACCACGCGTAATTCGCCGTTCACGGTGATGAGCTCCAGCAGGGAACGCACGTCGTGCCCCTGGGAGTCGCCGCTGAGGATCCCCGCCAGGCCGATCGCGTTGAAGCGGTCGGCCGGGTCGGGGGTGTTGGAGTTGAGCGCGGGGCCCTCGCCCAGCATCTTGAACCAGCCCATGACGGTGGTGCCCTTGACGGCGTTGAAGGCCCGCAGGCTCTGCACGCCGGTGTCCTGGTAGACGCCGGCCTTCCAGTCGTCGTTGCCCGTCGTCGCCGGTTCGACCTGTTTGGTCTCCAGCGCGTTCGTGCTGCCCCGGTAGGCGCCGTCGCGGACGCGCATGGCCGCGCCGCCGTTGACGAGCGAGAGGTTCGTACCCGACAGGCCCTGGTCCTGTTCCTTGGCGGGGTCGCCGGGCAGCGGGTGCTCGAAGTCGTAGGCGGCCACCAGGTTGGGACGGAAGGAAGGCAGCACGCCGGGCGGCGTCATGACGGCCTTGGTGACCTTCCAGATCTTGCCGTTGGCCTTGGACAGCGCGTAGAGCTCGCCCGCGCCGTCCTGGCCGAAGCGCAGGTCCACGCGGGTGCTGCCGGCCAGGTCCTGCATGGTGATCTGCTTGCCGGTCGCGTCGACCAGGCGCGGCTTGTAGATGGTGGCCCTTTGGCCGCTCTCCTCCTTCATCTCGGAGGCGACGGTGTAGAAGACCTGGCCGTCCACGATGTCGCCGAACAGGTACTTGCCGTACAGCAGCGGCAGCTTGGCGCCTCGGTAGACGAAGCCTCCCACGATGGCGTGGCCGCTGTCGGCGGTGCACGGGTGTCCCGGCGGCGGGTCGTGGTCGTAGGCGGCCACCGGGTAGGTGTAGCCGAAGGAGGCGTCGTCGTCGGGCAGCGTGTAGAGCTTGCAGCGGTCGGCCTTGTTGTAGACGAACGAGCCCTCGCGCTCGCTCCACCCCAGGTTGTCGCCGGGGCCGACGTCGTAGACGGCCTCGATGGCGTGCTCGCCGATGTGGCCGAGCAGCAGCCGCTGGCCGTCCCAGCTGAAGCGGTGCGGGTCGCGCATGCCGTGGGCGTAGATCTCGCCGAGCGCGCCCGGCCTGCCGACGAACGGGTTGTCGCTCGGGACGCCGTACTTGCCGGTCGAGACGATCGGGTTGATCCGCAGGATCTTGCCCTGCGGGATGGCCAGGTTCTGCGGGTCGTCGCTGGAGACGCCCGTGGCGCCGTCGCCGGCCGCGACGTAGAGCAGGCCGTAGTCCTTGTCGCCGCGCCGGGCGGCCGGGCGGAAGCCGATCTGCTGGATGCCGTGGATCTGGCCGAAGAAGCCGAGCCTGAGCACCTCTCTGCGGGTGCCGGAGAAGACGCCGGCCTTCGGGTCCGTGGCCGTCCACTCGGTGATCACGCCGTGGAACTTGGTGCCCGCCTGGGCCGGCAGGTCGGGGGTCTTGGTGGTGAGCGCGTTGCCCCACTCCGTGTGGACCGTGTACAGCTTGCCGTTCCTGGCGAAGTCGGGGTGGAAGGCGGCGAAGCCGAAGCCGCTGCCGAGGCCGCGTCCCGAGACGAAGTCGGGCGCGAACGTGGTGGCGACGTCGAGGTACTCGCGCGGCTGCCGGCTCTTGTCGAGCAGGTAGAGCTTGCCGTTGAGGTCGTTGGCGTACAGGCGGCCCGAGCCGTCGGGGACCTGGTCCAGGTAGTTGATCCTGGCCCAGCGGACCAGCCGCTGGTCGATCGGCTCCGGGATCGTCTCGCTCTTGGGGAAGGAGGCGAACTCCTCCAGCGTCAGCGTGAGCCCTGATGGGGTGGGCTTCTCCGGGATGGGGTCGTCGACGGGTGTGGGCTCCGCCCGCGCGAACGCGGGGGGCGTCCAGAGCGCCGTCATCATCAAGACGACGGCGACGGTGACTTTGCGGAAGGTTGTCATCTGGGGGACCCTCTGCTCGAAACCGCTCACGTAAGCGCTTACGAAAGCGCTTACGTTCCAGCGGATCTTAACCCGGTGGAACGGCCTGTCAAGGGGCCGGCGGCGCGGTCGAAGCCCGTACCACCAGCTCGTGCCGCGTCCGGCGGCGGCGTGGCCGGGCGGCCGGCGGCTGGAGCACGAGTTCGAGCGCCTGCCTGCCCATGGCGAGCATCGGCAGCCGGATCGTGGTGAGCGCGGGATAGACGTCTCTTGCCACCGGAACGTCGTCGAACCCGGCCACCGAGATCTCCTCCGGCACCCTGCGCCCGCTGTTCAGCAGCCACGACAGCGCCCCGACCGCCATCGGGTCGTTCAGCGCGACCACGGCCGTCAGCTCGGGGTGCGCGCGCATCAGCCGCGCGGTCGCCTCCGCGCCACCCTCCCTGGTGAAGTCGCCGGGCACGACCGGGACCGCGCGCCAGTCGAGCCCGGCCGCGGCGACCGCCGTGCGCAGCCCGGCCAGCCGGTCCTCGACCGTGGTCAGGTTGGCGGGCCCGGCGAGCACGCCCAGCCGCCGGTGACCCAGCTCCAGCAGGTGCCGCATGAGCGTGGCGCCGCCATCGGCGTTGTCGGGCAGCACCGCGTCCACCGGCAGGTGGTGGCGGCCGATCACGGCGGCCCGGCCGCCCGCGGCGGTGAACGAGCGCAGTTCGGCGGCGAGGTCGTGCTCGGTGCGCGCCTCGACGTAGCCGGACCCGGCCAGCACGATCGAGGTGACCCGGTGGGCGCGCAGGGCCCGGATCCTGGCCAGCTCGGCGCGCGGGTCGCGTTCGGTCTGGCTGATCAGCGCCAGGTAGCCTCGGCTGTCGGTCTCGCGCAGCACGCCCCTGGCGATCTCCCCGAAGTAGGGGTCGCCGACGTCGTGGACGATCAGCCCGACCATGGACGCCTGGCCGCCGGCCAGCGCCCGCGCGTGGCTGTTGGGCACGTAGCCGACCCGGGTGGCCACCGCCTGCACCTGCGCCGCGACCTCGGCGCTCACCCCGCTGCTGCCCGTCATGGCCCGCGAGGCCGTCGCCAGCGACACCCCCGCGGCCCTGGCCACGTCGATGAGCCGGGGCGGGGACGACGACGGTGGCGGGAAAGGTTGCTCTGCCATGTGGTGCGACCCCCCTTGTCTGGGGCGGATTCCCGTGTAATCGTAACCGAAAGCGCTTCCGAAAGCGCTTTCGGCCCGCGTCGACGGGGGTTACCTCGATGGCAAGAGTTCACAAGAGCCTGGCGATCTTCTCCATATGCGTTTTAGGGCTGACCGCCTGTGCTAAGACCGACGAACCCGGCGCGGCGCAGTCGCCCGGGCAACAGCAGGGACCGGTGAAGATCGGCATCTCCCTGCCCCTCACCGGCGACTTCTCCGAGCCCGGCAAGGGCATCCAGGAGGGCTACCAGGTGTGGGCCGACCAGGTGAACGCCAAGGGCGGCCTGCTCGGCAGGAAGGTCGAGCTGATCTTCCGCGACGACGCCTCCGACCCCAACCGGGTCAGCTCCGACTACGAGTCGCTCATCACCCAGGACAAGGTCAACCTGGTGTTCGGGCCGTTCTCCTCCCGGCTGGTGATCCCGGCGGCCAAGGTCGCCGAGTCCTACAACATGTTGTTCGTGGAGCCGGCAGGGGCCGCCAAGGAGGTCTTCGAGCAGGGCTTCAAACGGCTGTTCTACGCCGCGCCCGCGATCGCCGGTGACCACTACAACTACCTGGCCGACTACCTCACCAAGCTGCCGGCCGACCAGCGGCCGAAGACGGCGGCGTACGCGAGCCTGGACGACCCGTTCGCGCAGGGCACCGCCTACGGGCTGCGCGACAAACTGGCCGCCGCCGGGATCAAGACGGTGGTGGACGAGGTCTACCCGCCCGAGACCACCGACTTCGCGCCCATCGCCGCCAAGATCGCCGCCGCCAAGCCCGACCTGGTCGTGGGCGGCACGCAGTTCGAGGACTCGGTGGGCCTGGTACGCGCGCTGCAGGAGCTGAAGGTGCAGCCGAAGATGGCGGCGTTCTCGACCGGGCCGACGCTCGCGGAGTTCCCCTCCGCCGTCAAGGGCGCCGCCGAGCACATCGTCTCGCCGGTCGGCTGGTCGGCCACCTCCACCTTCACCGGCAACCAGGAGATGATCAAGCGGTACAAGGAGATGTTCAACGGCGACGCCAACGAGGACGCGGCCAACGGCTACACCGTCGGCCAGGTCGTCGAGGCGGCCGTGAACGCGGCCAAGTGCGTCGACCCGACCAAGGAGTGCCAGGACAAGCTGACCGAGCAGCTCAGGCAGGCCACGTTCGACACGATCGTGGGGCCGCTGTCCTTCGACGACAAGGGCAGGCCCGAGCAGGCGCACATGATCCAGCAGTACGTGAACGGCAAGGTCGAGATCGTGCTGCCGGAGCAGGCCAAGACCGCCGGCCTCGTCTACCCGAAGAAGCCCTGGTGAGCCTCCTCCTGCAGGGGCTGGCCCTGGGCGTGCTGACCGGCGGGCTCTATGCGCTGCTGGCCTCCGGGCTGTCGCTGTACTTCGGGGTGATGCGGGTGGTCATGGTCGCCCACCCGGCGTTCCTGTTCCTGGCGGCCTACCTGACCTACACCGTGCACACCGCGCTGGGCGTGGACCCGTTCCTGGCCCTGCCGATCACCGTGCCGCTGTTCTTCGTGCTCGGCGTGGCGGTGCAGCGGCTGCTCGTCGCCCGGCTGGCGCCGGAGAACCTGGCGATGATGTCGGTGCTGCTGACGTTCGGGATCGCGCTGACGATCGAAGGGCTGCTCGGGACGTTCTACACGGGCTCCTACAAGTCGGTCAGCATGGAGTACGCGACCAAGTCCCTGACGATCGGCGACGTGCACCTGCCCTACGACAAGATCATCGCCTTCGGTGTCGCGGGGCTCACGCTCGCCGTCCTGTTCGCCGTGCTGGTCAAGAGCCGGTTCGGGCAGGCGCTGCGGGCCACGATCCAGCACCGGGAGGCGGCCAGGCTGGTCGGGATCCAGACCGAGCGGGTGGCCGGCTACGGCTTCGGCGTGGGCCTGGCCACCGCGGCCGTGGGCGGCACGGTGCTGGCGCTGATCACGCCGTTCTTCCCCGCCTCGCACTGGGTGTGGATCGGCAAGCTGATGGCCATCATCGTGGTCGGCGGGCTGGGCAGCGTGGTCGGCGCGGCGCTGGCCGCGATCCTGCTCGGCGTCGTCGAGGGCCTCGTGCTCGTCACCGTGGACGCCACCTGGGCGACGATGATGTTCTACGTCTTCCTCTTCCTCACCCTGCTCGCGCGCCCCCAGGGGTTCTTCGGAGGCCGTCTTGCGCATCGCTTCTAGAGGGCTGCCGCTGCTGGTCGCCGCGCTGGCGATCGCCTATCCGTGGCTGGCGCCCAACTACTACCTCGTGTACGCGGGCGCGCTCACCATCATGTACGCCGCCATGTCCACGTCCTGGAACCTGCTCGGCGGCTTCACCGGCTACGTCTCGCTCGGCCACTCGGCCTTCTTCGGGCTCGGCGCGTACGGGACCGGCCTGCTCGTCATCAACCTCGGCGTGCCCTGGGTCGTCGCCCTGCTGGTCTCGGCGCTGCTGGTGACCCTGTTCGCCGTGGGGGTCGGCATCGCGGCGGTCCGGGTGCGCGGCGCGTCCTTCGTGATCGTCTCGATCGCGCTGGTGTCGATGATGAACCTCGTCGTCCAGGGCTGGCGCTCGCTCACCGGCGGCTCCACCGGCCTTCAGGTGCCCTCGCCCTTCCCCGACCTGCACCGGGGACAGACCCACATGGTCTTCTTCTACCTGTTCCTGGCGCTGCTCGGGCTGGCGCTGCTGACCTGGTGGTACGTCTCCCGCTCCCGGTTCGGCGCGGGACTGCGGGCCATCAGGGAGGACGAGGACAAGGCCGAGTCCCTGGGGGTGCCGACCGGGGTGTACAAGGTGGCGGCCTTCGCCCTGTCGGCCCTGTTCGTGGCGCTGGCGGGCGGGCTGTACGCGCTCTGGTTCGGCAGCCTCGACCCGATCTTCGTCTTCTCCATCCTGATCAGCTCGTACATGGTGCTGATGAGCCTGCTCGGCGGGGTCAGGCACCTGTACGGGCCGCTGCTCGGCGCGCTCATCGTGGCCCCGGCGGGCGAGTACTTCCTGATCGCGCTGGGCGAGACGCAGATCCACCTGACCGCGACCGGCGTGGTGCTCGTGCTGGTCGTGCTGTTCATGCCGGAGGGCATCATCGCCAGGCTCACCAGAAAACGCGCCGGCCCCTCCATCCCGGACCAGTCGGCCGACCAGCGGCTCCAGGGGGTGGTGTCATGAGCTCGTTGCGCACGGAGGGGCTGACCAAGGCGTTCGGTGGCGTGCTGGCCGTGGACGCGGCGACCGTGGAACTCCAGGACGGGAAGATCAACGCGCTCATCGGGCCGAACGGGTCGGGCAAGACCACGTTCTTCAACCTGATCACCGGCATGATCAAACCGGACAGCGGCCGGGTGCTCTACCGCGAGCGCGAGATCACCCGACACTCCCCGCACCGGATCGCGCACGCGGGCATCGGCCGCACCTTCCAGCTCTGCCGCGTCTTCCCGCGCCTGACCGTGCTGGAGAACCTGCTGGTCGCCGTCCGCCGCACCCGCCTGCGCGAACTGCTGGCCGGGCTGCACGACAAGGGCGAGATCGAACGGGCCCGCCACTGGCTGCGCCGCATGGGCATCGAGCACCTGGAGGACGCCGAGGCCCGCGACCTGTCCTACGGGCAGCAGAAGCTGCTGGAGCTGGCCGCCGCCCTCATGGCCGAGCCGGACCTGGTGCTGCTCGACGAGCCCGCGGGCGGCGTCAACCCGGCGCTGATCGACCGCATCGTCTCCCTCGTACGCGACCTCAACGCGGAAGGCCGCACGTTCCTCGTCGTCGAGCACAACATGGACATGGTGATGAGCATGTGCGACCACGTGATCGTCTTCGACCGGGGCGCGCCCATCGCCGAGGGCCCGCCGTCGCAGGTGCGGGAGGACCCGCGGGTGCTGGAGGCGTATCTCGGTGTCTGAGGTGCTGCTGACCCTGGAGGACGTCGTGGCCGGGTACGGCAGGGCGGCGCCGGTCCTGCGCGGCCTGACCGTCACCGTCCGCGCCGGCGAGGTCGTCTGCCTCGTCGGCCCCAACGGCTCAGGCAAGTCCACCGCGCTCAAGGTCGCCAGCGGCCTGCTCGCGCCCCGCTCGGGCCGGGTGGTCCTGGCCGGGCGGGACGTGGCGGGGCTGTCGCCGCAACGGCTGCTCGGCCTGGGCCTGGCCCACGTGCTGCAGGGCCACAGCGTCTTCCGCGAGATGACGGTGGCGGAGAACGTGCGGCTCGGCGGGTTCAGCGTGCGCGACCCCGCCAAGCTCAACGCCCGGATCGAGGCGGTCAAGGAGTTGTTCCCCGTCGTGGCCGAGCGGTGGGGGAGCATGGCGGGGCTGCTGTCGGGCGGGCAGCAGAAGCAGGTGGAGTTCGCCCGCGCCCTCATGCTGGAGCCCTCCGTGCTGCTGCTCGACGAGCCGTCGATGGGGCTCGACCCGCGCAACACGCAGGTCGTCTTCGACCAGATCGACCTCATGCGCCGTACCGGCGTCGCGGTGCTGCTGGTGGAGCAGAACGCGCGCAGGGCGCTGGAGATGGCCGACGTCGGCTGCGTGCTCGACCTCGGCCGCGTGCACATCTCCGGACCCGCGCGCGACCTGGCCGCCGATCCGCGGCTCGGCCGGCTCTACTTGGGCGGCGCGCCCGCGACCTGAACGTGCTCGCCGTGCGGTTCGGGCTCCGTGCGTACCCGCTGCCTGAACACCCAGTACGTCCAGCCCTGGTAGACCAGCACGAACGGGAGCGTGATCAGCCCGATCCAGCTCAGCATCGTCAGCGTGTACTCCCCGGACGCGGCCTCGGCCAGCGTCAGGCCGGGCAGCGGCCGCGCGCGCAGCTCCATGAACACCGCCAGCGTCGTCAGCACGATCGCCGCCGCCGTGGCGGTGAACGCCCAGCCCTCCCTGCGCCGCCAGATCAGCGCGGTGGCCGCGGCCAGCGCCGCCATGGCCGCCAGCGCGGGGAGGCTGCCCAGGCTCGACAGCGCGACCACGGCCACGGGGATGGTCACGGCGCCGGCGGCCATGGCCGTGACGCGGGCGCGGCGGCGTACCGGACCGGTGGTCTTCAGCGCCAGGAAGACGGCGCCGTGCAGCGCGCACACGGCCAGGGTGAACGCGCCGCCGAGCACCGCCGCGAGCGCGCTGCCGAACACCAGGTCGGCGAAGAGCGCGCCCCACAGGAACGCCGGCAGCGCACTGCCCACCACGATGCCCAGATCGCACCAGAACGGGTTGGTCACCTTGCCCCGCCACTCCAGGCCGACCCCGCGCACGATCAGCCCGGCCAGGATTAGCACGACGGGCAGGTAGAACGCGCTGAACACGCCCGCGTACCAGGCGGGGAACGCGGCGAACATGGCGCCCACGGCGGTGATCAGCCACACCTCGTTGCCGTCCCAGACCGGGCCGATGGTCTGCAGGCTCTGCCGGTGCTCGGCGGCGTCGCGGCTGACGAGCGGCGCCAGCATGCCGACGCCGAAGTCAAAGCCCTCCAGCACGAAGTAGCCGGTCCACAGGAAGGCGATGATGACGAACCAGAGATCGATCATGGTGGTTTCCCTCAGTACATCAGCGACGGTTCGAGCCGCTCGGCCTGCGGGGCCGGCTCCGGCTCCTCGACTCCCTTGCGGACGTGCCTGGTCAGCAGCACGGCCTCGGCCACCGCGAGCACGCCGTACAGCAGCGTGAAGATCGTCAAGGAGATGGCCACCTCGGCCAGGCTCACGCCGGGCGACACGCTGGAGGCGGTCAGCAGTTCACCCGCGACCGTCCACGGCTGGCGGCCGATCTCGCTCAGCAGCCATCCGGCGATCATCGCGATCGGCGGCAGTGGCAGGGCCAGCAGCAGAGCCCGCGAGAGCCAGTTCGGGAACGGGCGCTTCCTGCGGGTCAGCCACAACCCCAGCACCGACAGGCCCACCGTGGACAGGCCGAACACGATCATCACCCGGAACGACCAGAAGACCACCGTCTCGTCCGGCCGGTAGTCGCCGGGGCCGAACTGCTGCTCGAAGCGGCGCTGCAGGTCTTCGGTGCCCTGGACGGTCGCGTTGGGGTCGTTGGTGGCCAGGAAGCTGAGGACGTTCGGGATCTCGATGCCGGGGGCGACGCTGAACGGCGCGCCCGCCGTGTCGCGCGCCAGGCCCTCGGCGGCGGCCAGCTTCATGGGCTGCTGCTCGTACAGCAGCTTGGCCGACGTGTCGCCGGTGAACGCGACGACGGCCCCCGCGATCGCCGTCATGACCAGCGCGGCCCTGGCGGCGCTGCGCCACATGGGCGCGCGCTCCTTGAGCAGCCAGTAGCCGCTCACGGCCAGCACGAACCCGCCCGCCACGACGAACGCGGCCCCGATCACGTGGGGGACCTGGGCCAGCGCCGTGGAGTTGGTCAGCACGGCCCACAGGTCGGTCATCCTGGCCTTGCCGTCGACGACCTCGTAGCCGACAGGGTGCTTCATCCAGGCGTTCGCCGCAAGGATGAAATAGGCCGACAAATTAGACCCGATGGCCGCCGCCCAGATGCACGCCAGGTGCACCTTCTTCGGCAGCCGATCCCACCCGAAGATCCACAGGCCCAGGAACGTGGACTCCATGAAGAACGCCAGCAGCGCCTCCATGGCCAGCGGCGCCCCGAAGACGTCGCCGACGAATATGGAGTACTCACTCCAGTTCATCCCGAACTGGAACTCCTGCACGATGCCGGTGACCACACCCATGGCGAAGTTGATCAGGAAGAGCTTCCCGAAGAACTTCGTCAGCTTCAGGTACTGCTCTTTGCCCGTTCGGTGCCAGGCCGTCTGGAGGCCGGCCACGAAGATGCCCAGACCGATCGTCAAGGGCACGAACAGAAAGTGGTACACGGTGGTCACCCCGAACTGCCACCGCGCCAGGTCTAGTGCGTCCATCTTTCCCGTCTCATCCCTGAGCTCTACAGGCTGTAGTACATCTACTTGAAGTAGTACTACACGCTGTAGAGCAATGCTGGGCAACGGGGTGCGACCTTGGTCACATCGCAGCCAGACCGGGCTCGCGGCGGGTCAGCGCAGGATGACGCAGCCGCGTTCCTTGAGCCGGGTCAGCACCTCCGGCTCGCCGTCCAGCTTGTTCCACCGCAGGTCCAGCTTCGCCAGCGGCGGCAGGCGGTCGGGGAGCGTCCGCAGCCGGTTGTTGCGCAGATCGAGTTGTTCGAGTCCGGGCGGCAGCGCGGCGGGCAACTCGGACAGGTGGTTGTCGCGCAGATCGAGCACGCGCAGCTCTCCGAGCCCGGCGATCGAGGCGGGCAGCCGGGTCAGCCGGTTGCCGCGCAGGTGCAGCTCACGCAGCCGGGACAGGCCGCCGACGGACTCGGGCAGCGACTCCAGCCGGTTGTTGTAGAGCCGCAGCTCGACCAGCCCGGCCATGGCGCCGAGTGTGCCGGGCAGGCGGGTGAGCCGGTTGTCGGTGAGGTTGAGGTAGGCCAGCTCGCCGAGCCGCCCGATCGACTCCGGCACCTCGGTCAGCAGGTTGTCGCTGAGGTAGAGGTAGTCGGTCAGGCGCAGGTCGCCGAGCTCGGACGGGACCGAGGCCAGGCGGTTGTGCCCGAGGTCGAGCAGGCGCAGCCCGGTCAGGCCGCCGACGGCCGGGGGAACCTCGGTGAGGGCGTTCTCGGCCAGGTTGAGCGACTCCAGGCCGGTACGCGTCCACAGCGAGGCGGGCACGTCGGTGAGGGCGTTGCCGCCCGCCGACAGGTGCCGCAGCCGCTCACCCAGGCGGTCGGGGAGCTTGGCGACGCGGTTGCCGTACAGGGAGAGGGTCTCCAGGCTCGGCGGGCAGCCGGGCAGGGACGTCAGCGCGTTGCCGTCCAGGTGCAGCGCCCGCAGGGCGGTGAGCCCCGACAGCTCGGGCAGCGTCGTGAGGCGGTTGCCGTCGAGGTTGAGCTCCTCCAGCCGGGTCAGCCCGGCCACCCGGGCGGGGAGTTCGGCGATCTCGTTCCAGGCCAGGTCGATCAGCCGGACGTCGTCGGGGACGTCGGGAAAGGCCGTCAGCCCGGCAGCGGGCGCGCGCACGGCGCCTCGGTCCTCGCGCATCGGTCGCTCATCACTCCTCGTTCACGCCATAGAGCCCGCAGGGTCCCGATCATTCCATGCGGGCGCGCAGATCGAAGAGTTCGGACGGGGAGATGGGCATGCGGTCGATCTGGATGCCCTCGGCGTCCTCGATGGCCGAGGCGATGACCGCCGAGACGGGGATCACCCCCGCCTCCCCCGCGCCCTTGACCCCGAGCGGGTTCAGCGGCGACGGGGTCTCCAGGTGGGCGGTCTCGACGCGCGGGATCTCGGTGGCGTACGGCATGAGGAAGTCCATGAAGGAGGCGTTCACGAGCTGCCCGTGCGGGTCGTACTCCATGCGCTCGTAGAGGGCCCCGCCGATGCCCTGCGCCACTCCCCCGTGGATCTGCCCCTCGACGATCATGGGGTTGATCAGCTTGCCGCAGTCGTGGACGACGGCGTAGCGCAGGACCCTGATCTCGGCCGTGTCGGGATCGGTCTCGACGATCGCCGCGTGCATGCCCGCCGCGAACGTGGACCTGATCGGCGAGTAGTAGTCGCGCCCCTCCAGCCCCGGCTCCTCGCCCTGCGCGACGGGCGGCCGGTCGAAGTCGGCGGCGCCGGAGAACTGCGTGGCCTTGGCGGTCTCGTCGTCGAAGGCGTACCGCAGCGGGTTGGCCAGGACGGCGACGGTGGACAGCGGGATGGAGGCGCTCGGCGTCCCTGCCACGTGCACCAGCCCGTCGGCGATCTCAAGGTCGGCGGGGTCGGCCTCCAGCGCGTCGGCGGCGATGCGCAGCGCCTTCTCGCGCACCTTCCTGCAGGCCAGCGCGATGGCGTTGCCGCTGACGACGGCCGCGCGCGAGGCGAAGGTGCCCACGGCGTAACCGAACCTGCGGGTGTCGCCGGTGACCACGCTGACCTGTTCGATGGGCACGCCCAGCTCGGTCGCGGCGATCTGGGCGAAGACCGTCTCGTGGCCCTGCCCCTGCGAGGTCAGCCCGGTGGAGACGTGCACCCGCCCGTCGGAGGTCACCTGCACGTGCCCGCCCTCGTAGGGCCCGACGCCGGTGCCCTCGACGTAGCAGCCGATCCCGATGCCGAGGCCGGGCCGGTGCTCGAAGGCGTCCCAGCCGATCAGCTCCTTGAGCATGGCGAGCATCCGGGGGTAGTCGCCGCTGTCGTAGATGAGCGGCCGGCCGTCCTGGAAGATCATGCCCTGGTCGTAGGGGAACTCGCCCGGCCCGATGAAGTTGGCCGCGCGGACGGCGGTGCGGTCCTTGCCCAGGTAGCGGGCGATCTTGTCCATGGTCCGCTCCATGCAGAACACGCCCTGGGGCCTCCCGGCCCCTCGGTAGGGGGTGACCTGCACGGTGTTGGTGTAGACGGCGGTGAACTCGACCCGGTACGCCCCGATCTTGTACGGCCCCAGCAGCTGCGTGGCGGTGACGATCGGCACGATGATCCCGTACGGGGTGTATGCCCCGTGGTCGTGCAGGATCGTCACGTCCAGCCCGAGGACGCGGCCGTCGTCGTCGAAGCCCACCCGCACGTACTGCACCTGGCCGCGTTCGTGCGCGGAGGAGATGAAGTGCTCCCTGCGGTCCTCGGCCCACTTGATCTCGCGGCCGAGCGTCATCGACGCCCACGGCACGAGGATCTCCTCCGGCCACGGGTGCACGATCTTCACGCCGAACCCGCCGCCCACGTCGGGCGCGATGACCTCAACGTGCGGCAGCGGCAGGCCGAGCGCGGCGGCCACGGCCATGCGCACGCTGGTCGAGGTCTGGGTGCTGGAGTAGACGCGCAGGTCGCGGCCGTCCCAGCGGGCGTACACGCCTCGGCCCTCCAGCGGCATGCTGGCGCTGCGTTCGATGTCGAGCCGGAAGGCGAGGGTGTGCGGCGAGGTCTCGATGGCCTGCCTGGCCCTGCTCCCGTCGGCGCCGGCGACCTCCTGGACGAGGTGCGCGCCGACGTTGCCCGGCACGTCCTCGTGCACGAGCTGGGCGCCCTGCACGGCCTCCTCCAGGCCGACGACCGGTTTGAGCGGCTCGTAGTCGACCTCGATGAGCGCGCAGGCGTCCTCGGCGGCGTAGCGGTCGGCGGCCACGACCATCACCACGGGCTCGCCGACGTGCCTGACGACGTCCCTGGCCAGCGGGTAGGCGGTGCGCCCGTGGGTGAGGGCCGGGTGCGGGATCAGCAGCGGCAGCGGCCTGCCGACGCGTTCCGGCAGGTCCTCCCAGGTGTAGATGGCCACGAGCCCCGGCACGTCGAGGGCCGGGTCCACGTCGATGTCGCGGATGCGGGCGTGCGCGTGCGGCGAGCGCACGAACGCGGCGGCCAGGGCGTCGCCGCCCAGGTCGTCGAGGTAGCGCCCCTGCCCGGTGAGCAGCCTGGGGTCCTCCCGGCGCTGCACCGGCTCACCGAACAGCCTCGTCGTCATGCTTCCTCCGCCCGCAGCTCGGCGGCCCGATGGACGGCCTTGACGATGTTCTGGTAGCCCGTGCACCTGCACAGGTTGCCGGAGATGCCTTCGAGCACCTCCTCGTCGGTGGGCGTGGGGTTGTCGCGCAGGAAGGCGGTCACGGTGCACAGGAACCCCGGTGTGCAGAATCCGCACTGCAGCCCGTGGCACTCGGCGAACGCCCGCTGGACCGGCGACAGCCCGCCCTCGGGGGCCAGCCCCTCGACGGTGGTGATCTCGTGGCCGTCCACGGTGACGGCGAAGGTCAGGCACGAGCGCACCGGCTCGCCGTCGAGCAGCACCGTGCAGCAGCCGCAGACGCCGTGCTCGCAGCCGACGTGGGTGCCGGTCAGGCCGAGGTCGTGGCGCAGGCAGTCGGACAGCAGGCGGCGCGCGGGCACCGTCGTCCTCATGGCCGTGCCGTTCACGATGAGCGTGATCTCATGCTCCACGGGCTTCCGCCTCTCTGACCGCGTTGCGCAGCGCCCGCTCGGCCAGCACGCCCACCAGGTGGCGGCGGTAGGCGGCCGTGGCGTGGATGTCGCCGTCGGGCCTGACCCGCTCGACGGCGGCTTCGCGTACGGCGGCCGGCTCGCGCACGTCCATGACGACCGGCGTCGGCCCCACCCCTATGCAGGCGAGTCTGGCGGTGGCGATGCCGCCGTCCTCGTCGAGCGTGACGACGGCGCAGACGCCGGCGAGGGCGTAGTCGCCGTGCCGGCGGGCGACCTCCTCGAAGGCGGCCCCGGTCCGTGGGCCCAATGCCGGGAAATATGCCGACACGGCCAGTTCGTCTGGCTGGACGGCCGACTCCATGGGGCCGACGAAGAACTCCCCGGCGTCGACGTCGCGCCTCGTCTCGGCGCCGCCGTCCCAGCGCGCGAGCCGTACCGAGCCGCCCAGCACCGCCAGCACGGCGGGCAGTTCCGCGGCCGGGTCGGCGTGCACGAGGCTCCCGACCACGGTCCCCCTGTTCCTGATCACGGGGTGGGCGACCAGCTTGAGCGCCCGGGTGAGCAGCGGATGGGCCCCGGACCTCTCGGCCGCGGAGTGCCTGACCAGCGCCCCGACCCGCACGCCCGTCCCAGTCGAGTCGATCGTGGCCAGCGACGTCAGGCGGTTGATGTCGACGAGGTGCCCGGGCGCCACGAGCCGCATGTTCAGCATCGGGATCAGGCTCTGCCCCCCGGCCAGCACCTTGCCGCGGACCTCCGCGAGAATCCGCAACGCCTCGCCGAGGTCGCCGGGGGCGTGGTAGTCGAAGGCGGGAGGCTTCACCCGGCCTCGCCTTCCGCGGGGGCGGTGGATCGTCCGGCGATGGCGCGCAGCAGGTGGTATCCGCCCAGCACCACGATGGTGCCGAGCGCGATGCCCTCAAGGGTGAAGTCGCCGCCGATGAAGTGGCTCACAGGTCCGATGGCCAGAATGATGCCCGCGCCGATCGGAACCATGTTGACGGGATCGGCGAAATCCACCCGGTTCTCGATCCAGATCTTCGCTCCGAGCAGCCCGATCATCCCATAGAGGACGACCGTCACGCCGCCGAGCACGCCGCCGGGCGTGGCCGCGACCAGCGCGCCGAACTTGGGGCAGAGCCCGAACAGGATCGCGATGATCGCGGCGATGTAGTAGGCGGCCGTCGAGTAGACCTTGGTGGCGGCCATGACGCCGATGTTCTCGGCGTACGTGGTCGTGGGCGACCCGCCGACCGCGCTGGTCACCATCGTGCCGACGCCGTCGGCCAGCACGGCCCGGCCCACGTACGGGTCGACGTCCGTCCCTGTCATCTCCCCCACGGCTTTGACGTGCCCGATGTTCTCCGCGATGAGCGCGATCACAGCGGGCAGCACCAGCAGCACGGCCGAGGTCTTGAAGTCGGGGCCGTGGAAGTTCGGCAGGCCGAACCAGGGCGCGGAGGCCACCGCGTCGAAGTTCACCCGCTCGTGCGGGAAGGCCGTGGCCACGCAGTACGTGCCCTCGGACTGACAGGCCGCCCCCGCCGCGTCGCGCAGGTTGGCGCCGGGCAGCACGGAGGTGATCGGCCCTGCCGTCCTGTCGAGCACCCACGACAGGACGAACCCGGCCACGAGCCCGACCAGCACCGCGATCCGCCCGACGAACCCCTTGAAAAGCACGATCACCAGGAAGGTGATCAGCATCGTGACCAGCGCGACCCAGTGGTCCTGCGGCCAGTAGACGTCCGCCACCACATACGCCAGCCCGAACCCGATGAGCATCACCACCGCACCGGTGACCACGGGCGGGAAGACGCGGTGGATGATCCGCACGCCGAGGAAGTGGATGGCCAGCCCGGCCAGCGCCAGCACGAACCCGACGACCAGGATGGCGCCGGTCACGATCGCGTCCGCGCCGGCCGTGTCGCCCCCGGCCGCCGCCCTGATGGCGAACACCCCGCCGACGAAGGACGCGCTGGTGCCCAGGTAGCTGGGCACCTTGCCCTTGACGATCAGCAGGAACAGGATCGTCGCGACGCCGGACATCATCACGGCCACGTTCGGGTCCAGCCCCATCACCAGGGGGAAGACGAACGTGGCGCCGAACATCGCGATCACATGCTGCGCCCCGAACCCCACCATCCGGGGCCAGCTCAGCCGTTCGTCGGGTCTGACCACCTCTCCGGGAGCCAGATGCCTGCCGTCACCGTGTTTGGTCCATCCGAAAACCATGCCAGCCCCTCGTGTACTGGGCCTCGCGCTGAGCCGCCCTCGGGCACATTAGGCCCGACTGCACCCGCCTACACGGGCATGATCTGCCAAAACCGCGCCCGGGACCAGATGCAAACTCGCGCACACGAGATTCGGCGGCGCCGTGAGGGTCTCACTCGACCTGGATCGAGAACCCCTCCCCGCTGACGACCTGCCCGGCCCGGATCTTGGCCGTCTTCCTGAGCTCCACCTCGCCGTCGACCAGCACCATGCCCTCGGCGATCAGGTGCTTGGCCATGCCGCCCGTCTCGGTGATCCCGCAGTACTTCAGCAGGTCGCACAGCGGGATGTACTCGGAGCGCAGTTCGAATTCCACAACCACCCAGCCTAGATGCCCCGCATGCGCAGCACGTGCAGGGCCAGGGTGAGGTTGAGGCGCAGGTGCGGGTCGTCGGTGAAGTTCCCGAGCAGCCGCTCCAGCTTGCCGATCCGGTAGCGCAGGGTGTTGTAGTGGAAGTGCAGCCGCCGGGCGGTTTCCGCCACGTTGAGGTTGGTCTCCAGCAGCACCTGCAGCGTGCGCCGCAGGTCGGCGTTCTCGGCGTCCTCGTCCAAGGCCAGCGGCCCCAGCGTCTCGCGGACGAAGGCGTGCAGTTCGTCGGTGTCGTTGACCAGGGACAGCAGCCGGTAGACGCCGAGCTGGTCGAAGTGCGCCACCGCGCCGGGGCCGTGGAGCTGGCGCCCCACCCTGGCCGCCTTCAGCGCCTGCGAGTACGCCTCGGGTAACGTCTCGGCCCCTGGGCTCGGCCGGGACGTGCCGGTCGAGAACGTCGCGGGCGGCACGTCGGCGAAGGCGGAGGCCGCGTCCTTGGCCACCCTGGTGGCGTCGATCGAGGCGTCGACCACGGCCACCACCTCGTGCGAGAAGCCGGCCACGGCCCCTCGGGGGTCGTGGCGCCGCATCGCCGCCGTCCAGCACGACACCAAGCGGTCCTGGGCGCTGCGCTCGTCGCCGTCGGGGTCGAGCTCGGCCACCAGCACGGTCACGGGCCGCGCCAGGTCCCAGCCGAACGCCCTGGCCCTGGCCGTGACCCGCTCGGCGGCGCCCGCCCTGCCGGTGAGCACGTCGCGCAGGAAGTCGGCCCGGTACTTGCTCTCGACGGCGTTGACCGCCTCCTGCCGGGTGACGACGAGCGCGGCGACGGTGGCGGCGCGTTCGAGGATGCCGACGTCGCTGTCCCTGATCGCCGCCGACGCGCTGTAGGCGACGATCCTGCCGTGGTGGTGCCCTCCGGCGAGCACGGGCACCGAGGCGAACGACCTGGCCCTGCTTGCAATGGGGCCTGCGACGGGCGTGCGCGGCGGGCCCTCGCGGGAGATCGACTCGCGCAGGATCGTGACGTGGTCGTCGGGGCCCGCGGTGGCCAGCACCCGGCCCGAGCCGTCCACGGCCGCCACCGACACCTCCAGCAACTGCGCCACCTCGGCCGCGACCTCGCCCAGCCCGCCGCCGTTCAGCACGACCTGGACCAGCGCCCGGTGTGCCTCCTCCGCGCGGGCCAGCACGGCGGCCTGCCGGTTGAGGATGTCGGTCAGCACCTGGTTGAGGATGTCGTCGAAGCCGACGTCGTTCGGCAGCAGGATGAGGGGGAAGCCGAGGCGGTCGGCCTGCTCGACCATCTCGTCGGGCAGTTCGTCGACGTAGCGGCCGAGTTTGATCGCCAGCGCGGCCAGCCCGCGTTCGTCCAGGTCGGCCACCAGGCGCCCGAGCGACTGCGGCGTGTTGCGCAGCGGGTAGCCGGTGGTGAGCAGGAGTTCGTGCGGCTTGACCCAGGCCAGGATGTCGGGCACTTCCATGACGTTGAGCCGTTGCACGATGCGGCCCAGCCCGCTCTCCCCGGCGATCAGCCTCGCATCGGCGAGGGTCGAGACGCCGAGCACCTCTCCCACGGAGACGCCGTGAATGATCGTTCCGGTGCTGGCCAGACGGACGGGGGGCTCCATGGGGAGATTGTGACCCCGGAAGCCGTCTGTCAGGAAGAGCCAACCTTCCCGCTGACTGTTGGCAAATTTACCCGTACGGAGGGTTCCCCGGCCGTTCTACGGTCAGGTCCAAGGTCGGTTGGGAGGTTCGGTGACCGTCAGTGTTCATGCTCGGCGTGCCCGCGTCCACGTCACGGGTGCGGCCAGCGCGGCGGTGCGCCCTGTCCTCGCGGCCCCCAAACAGCCCGCCCGCGTGCTGGCCGCCTTCCCTTCTGGCGTGTACCTGGAGGTCAGGACCGATCTGGAGCCTTCGGTGATCGCGGTCATCACGGGCGAGGCCACGCGGCTGCCCAACTCCGTGCTGCTGGCAGGTCCGCTGCCTCAGGTCACGGTGGGTGATGAGGCCGCGGTGGGCGACCGGGCGGTCGAGCTGGGGCCGCTGAGCCTGAGCGTGCGGCGCTGGTGGGATCCGTCGCCGCCGATGGGCGGGATCGACCGGGCGCGGCTCGCGCGTGTGCGGCTGCCCGACCCGCCCGAGCCCGGCCTGGCCGGCGACGCCTCCGTCGCGTTGCTCGCCGACAGTTGCGCCGAGGGGCGGCTGCTGGGGGCGGTGACGGCGGCAGAGCGGCTCGTCGGGCTGGGTCCCGGGCTGACGCCCAGCGGGGACGACGTGCTGGCCGGGCTGCTGGTGACGCTGCGGCACCTGGGCTCGGAGCGGGCGCGCTGGCTGGCCGACTGGCTGGCGGCGACCGTCACGTTCGACGCGCGGACGCGTACCACGCCGATCTCCGCGACGCTGCTGCACTGCGCCGCCAGGGGCGAGGCCAGCCCGGAGGTGATCGGGGTGCTGCGCGGCATCGCGGGCTCGCAGCCGCTCCAGCCGGCGCTGCTCCGCCTGCACCGTCTCGGCCACACCTCGGGCTCCGACCTGGCCCAGGGCATCGCGATCGGGCTGCGGGCGGTCGTCTCCTTGGGCAGGGCCGAATGAGCGACGAACTGGTGCTCGTGCGCAAGGGCGCCTACCACGACTCGGTCACCCTCATGCGGGTCAGCAGGGCCCTGTCGGACCTGCCCGGCGTGGAGTCGGCGATGGTCGCCATGGCGACGGAACTGAACGTGTCGATCCTGCGGGAGATGGGGTTCTCGCTGCCGGAGGCCGGCCCTGGCGACCTGGTCATCGCCGTGCGCGGCCGCGACACGAAGGCCGCCGCCGCCGAGGCCGAGCGGCAGCTCACCGCCTTCCACCCGCCGGCGGCGCCGTCCGGTCAGCCGCCGCTGACGACCGGCTCGGCCGCCAGGACCCCGGCCGACCTCGTGCTCGTCTCGACCCCCGGCGAGTACGCCTTCTTCGAGGCCCTGGACGCCGTCTACGCGGGACTCCCCGTCATGATCTTCAGCGACGGCGTCGGCCTCGACCAGGAACGGCGGCTGAAGGAGCTCGCCGAGACCAGGGATGTCCTGGTCATGGGCCCCGACTGCGGCACGGCCTCGATCGCCGGCGTCGGCCTGGGCTTCGCCAACGTGCTCTCCCCCGGCCCGGTCGGCGTGGTCGCGGCGTCAGGCACCGGCGCCCAACAGGTGACGTCCCTGCTGGACTGGGCGGGCGTGGGCGTCAGCCACGTGCTCGGCGTGGGCGGCAGGGACCTGTCGGCCGAGGTGGGCGGCCTGTCGACGCTGCGGGCCCTGCGCATGCTCGACGAGGACCCGGCCACTGAGCTGATCGTGCTGATCTCCAAGCCGCCCGCGCCGCAGGTGGCGCGGGTCGTGCGCGAGGCCGTGGCCGGGCTGGCCACGCCGGTGGTCGAGGCGCTGCTGGGATCGGGGGCGCCCGATCTCACCGAGGCCACCGAGCAGGTGCTGCGCGCGCTGCACAGGCCCGTCCCCGAGTGGCCGTCCTGGCCGGGCACCGCGCGGGACGCCCAGAAGAAGACGATCAAGGGCGTCTACTCGGGCGGGACGCTCAACGTGGAGGCCGCCATGATCGCCGGCCCCGGCGACTTCGTCGACTACGGCGACGACGTCTACACCCGGGGGCGGGCGCATCCGATGATCGACCCGACGCTGCGTGCCGAGGCCCTCGCCCACGCGCGG
Organism: Nonomuraea purpurea; assembly: GCF_042650645.1. Taxonomy (NCBI): domain Bacteria; kingdom Bacillati; phylum Actinomycetota; class Actinomycetes; order Streptosporangiales; family Streptosporangiaceae; genus Nonomuraea; species Nonomuraea purpurea. Next base: position 145,505 of record NZ_JBHSBI010000010.1, on the reverse strand, counting down.
GCCGGCGACGTGGTGCTCATGGACGTCGTGCTGGGCCACGGCGCCGACCCCGACCCGGCGGCCTCGCTGGCGCACGCCGTCGCCCGCACGCCCGCCACCGTGGTGATCGCCCTGATCGGCACCGCGGGCGACCCGCAGGACCTGCACCGCCAGGCCGCCGCCTTCCGCGCGGCGGGGGCGGCCGTGTTCACCTCCAACGCCCAGGCGGCCCGGCACGCCAGGAGCCTGCTATGAGCCCGGCCGTGTCCACCTCCGACGCCCGGCACGCCAGGAGCCCGCTATGAGTCTTCTCTCCGGCCCGCCCAGGGTCATCACGACCGGCGCGAGCCTGCTCGACGAGGCACTCAGGGCTCAGGCTGTGCCGACGATCCCGGTGTCCTGGCGGCCGCCGCTGCCCGGCACCGCCGACGCCCTGGCCGCCGTGCTGGCCGATCCGCGCAGGCAGGCGGCCAACGAACGGGCCGTGGGCCGGCTGACGTCCGCGCGGCCGTTCCTGACGGGGGTGCGGCGGGCGTCGGAGGTGCTGGCCGAAGGGGTGTTCCTGCACGCGGGCCCGCCGATCACGTGGGAGCGGGCCTCCGGACCGATGCGCGGCGCGCTGATCGGCGCGATGCTGCTGGAGGGCCTTGCGGGCGACGAACACGAGGCCGGACGGCGGCTGGCCGCAGGCGAGATCGTGCTGGCGCCGTGCCACGAGCACGCGGCCGTGGGGCCGATGGCGGGCGTGGTGAGCCCGTCGATGTGGCTGTTCGAGGTGCGCGACGACGAGCACGGCGGCGTGGCCTACTGCTCGCTGAACGAGGGCCTGGGCAAGGTGCTCAGGTACGGCGCGTACGGGCCCGAGGTGCTGGAGCGGCTGCGCTGGATGGACGAGGTGCTCGGCCCCGCCCTGGCGGCGGCCGTCGAGCGCACCGGGCCGATCGACCTGCGCGCGCTGGCCGCCCAGGCGCTGCAGATGGGCGACGAGCTGCACAACCGCAACCGCGCGGCCACCTCGCTGCTGCTGCGCGAACTGGCACCCGCCGTCGTGGAGGCCGCGCCCGGCGTCGCTGCGCAGGTGCTGCGCTTCGTCAACGGCAACGACCACTTCTTCCTGAACGCCGCCATGGCCGCGGCCAAGGTCAGCACGGACGCCGCCCGCGACGTGCCGGGCTCCTCGCTGGTCGTCGCCATGGCCAGGAACGGCACCGACTTCGGCGTCCAGGTGTCGGGGCTGGGCGGGCGCTGGTTCACAGGGCCCGCGGGCGTGCCCGACGGGCTCTACCTCGGCGCGTACGGCCCCGGCGACGCCAACCCGGACATCGGCGACTCCACGATCACCGAGACGTCGGGGCTGGGCGGGTTCGCGATGGCGGCGGCGCCGGCCATCGTGCGGTTCGTGGGCGGCGAGGTCGGGGACGCGGTGCGGGCCACTTTGTCGATGTATGAGATCACGCTCGCCGAACATCCCGCTTATCAGATTCCGGGGCTCGGCTTCCGCGGCACGCCGGTGGGGATCGATGTCACGCTGGTGGCCAGGACGGGGCTGCTGCCCGTGGTCAACACCGGCATCGCCGGGCGTATCGCTGGCACCGGACAAGTAGGTGCTGGACTAGTCAAACCGCCCGTTGAAGCCTTCACAACCGCATTGCACGCACTAGCGGATGCGAGTAAGTGATCGGTTTGATTAGTGATATTTCCGCACGTCAGGGCCATTGTAAGGAAACATCAGCTTCCATTGGGCATTGGCCGCCGATATCGTAACGAACCTCAGGCCAACAAGAAACCTGCTCGTCAGACTGCCGTCCCCCCTATCGCGCCTGGTGAAAGGCCGTAGCGGCAGTCAGGCTCGGTGGTTTCTCCTTGGCGATCTGCGCCCGGCGCAGAGACGCACGTGACGGATGAGGCGAAATGGGGGCGGGATCATGGCTGCCGACCGCTTGCTCAGCGGACCCGGCCCTGAAGGAGGCGCCGCCGGCGGCGCACCGCAGAGCCAGGGCCGCCTGATCGGCCGGCGCTATCGGCTCATGTCGCCGGTCGGCAGGGGCGGCATGGGAATGGTGTGGCACGCCCACGACGTCCTGCTCGACCGGGACGTGGCCGTCAAGGAACTGCTCCTGCCGTACGGGCTGGACCGCACCGGCACGCAGATGGCGCACCGGCGCGTGCTGCGCGAGGCCAGGTCGGCCGCGCGGCTGACGCACCCCGGCATCGTGACGGTCCACGACGTGGTCGAGGAGGACGGCCGCCCGTGGATCGTGATGGAACTGGTCCGCGCCTGGTCGCTGGAGCAGGCCGTCCGCCAGAGCGGGCCGCTGCCCGTGATCCAGGCCGCCGAGATCGGCATCAGGGTGCTCGACGCGCTCAGGCACGCGCACGCCGCCGGCATCCTGCACCGCGACGTCAAGCCGGGCAACGTGCTGCTGACGGCCGACCGCGTCGTGCTGACGGACTTCGGCATCGCCGCCATCGAGGGCGACGTGACGATCACGCAGACCGGGCTGCTCATGGGCTCGCCCGCCTACATCCCGCCGGAGCGGCTGTCCGGGCAGGCGATCACGCAGGCGGCCGACCTGTGGTCGTTCGGCGCGACGCTGTACGCCGCCGTCGAGGGGCGGCCGCCGTACGAGGGGCCGGACCCCGTCGCGGTGCTCGGCTCGGTGCTCACGCAGGACCCGATCAGGCCGCAGCGGGCCGGCTCGCTGATGCCGGTGATCGAGGGGCTGCTGCGCAAGAGCCCGGCCGAGCGGCTGACCTCCGACCAGGTCATCGAGATGCTGGAGACGGTGCTGCGGGCGCACGGCTCCACCCGGCCGCGCCCGCCTGAGACGCCGCCCGGCCAGTCCGACTCGTCCCCGGCGGAACTGCCGTCGCTGGAGAGCCCGTCGGGGCCGATGCCGTCGCGGATCGTGGAGACGCCCTCGGGTCCGGTACGCGTCCCGTACGACCCGCGGACCAGCCCGTCGGGCGGCCACCCGATGCCGTACGACGGCCTGTCCAGCCCGTCGGGCGGCCACAGGACCGACCAGTTATCCGGCGACTTCGACGCCTTCACAGGGCAGAGCGGGCCGTCACAGGCCCGGCAGCCCTTCGGCGCCCCCACGGGACCGCACCGCATCGCGAACGACGTCGCCTACAGCACCGGCGACGACCTCGGCGGCTCCGGCCCGCACCCGCAGCCGATCCTCCCGCTGACCACGGACAGCCGCGCCTCGGGCGCCCCCACCCCCTGGCCGCTGGCCTCGGCCGACGACCTGCGCGAGCAGTCGCGCGACCTGTCGCAGGACGACCATCGCAACCGCCTGGCCACACTGCCGAGCGCACCGCCGCGCACGGGCAAGAGCAGGCGCAGGAGCGAAGAGGACGACGGCCCGTGGCTGCGCGGCGGGCGTCCGACGCCGCTCACGATCGTCACCACGCTCATCGCGATCGCGGCCGTCGTCGGGGCCGTGATGGTGATCACGACGGACGGCTCGTCCCCTACGGCGCCCGCCCCCCTCGCCGCGACCACGCCCGCCACGAGCGCCTTCGCCGAGCCGTCGGCCGTGCCCGGCGGTTTCACCGAGCACACCTCCGCCGGGTTCGCCGCGGCCGTCCCCAAGGACTGGAAGCCGGCGTCCGCCAGCGGGCAGGCCACGTTCACCGGGCCGAAGGACTCCGGCATGCGGATCATGGTCGAGGAGACGACGCCGCAGGCCGACGGCGGGCTGGCCGAGCTGAACAGGCGGGAGGCGAAGGGCGGGGTCGAGGGCTACATCCAGGTGCAGTTGCAGGCGGTGGACTACCGGGGCTGGAAGGCGGCCGACTGGGAGTACACCTACACCACCGCCAACGGCGTCCCCATGCACGCGCTGACCAGGTACGTCTCGATCGACGAGAGCACGGCGTTCACGATCACGTTCGATCTGCCCGAGCTCAAGTGGGACGACCAGGCGCAGACCCGCAAGGTGTTCCTGGACACGTTCCGGCAGACCACCTGAGACGTATTGCACCGACCAGTCCAAAACGGGTAGCGTGCTCGGCATGGCACGACCCAGGACGTTCGAGGAGGACCGGGCGATCGAGGCGGCGATGCGCGCGTTCTGGACCGCGGGCTACGAGGGCACCTCGACGCAGGACCTGTGCGCGGCCACCGGGCTCGGGCGCAGCAGCATCTACAACACCTTCGCGAGCAAGCGCGAGCTGTTCGAGAAGGCGCTGCGCCGCTACACCGGCGAGCGCATCGAGCGGCTGGCCGAGCTGATGGACGGCGACCTGCCGATCAAGGAGAAGGTGCGGACCGTGTTGTGGTGGGCGGTCGACCCCGACGCCGGAGACCCGGCCGGGTGCCTGGTGGTCAACTCGCTGGTCGAGCTGGCTCCGCGCGATCCGCACTTCGCCGAACTGCTGCGGCGCGACACGGAAAAGCGGCTCGGCATCCTGCGGGCGGCGATCGAGACGGCCCGCTCCCGCGGCGAGCTCGACTCCGGCGCCGGCTCCGGAGCCCTGGCGGGTTTCGTCGTCACCACGGTCAGCGGCCTGCGCGTGGCCGCGCGGGGCGGGGCCGACAGGGCCGCGCTCGAAGCCATCGCGAAAACCGCGCTGAGCGTCTTCTGAGTTTTTCACGCCCTCATTTTGAACTGATCGATCCAAAAAGGAGGTCCGCCATGCCCTTGGCGGTCTACATACTGGGCCTTTCCATCTTCGCTCAGGGCACCTCTGAGCTGATGCTGGCCGGGCTGCTCCCCGAGATGGCCGCCGACCTGCGCGTGTCGGTGCCGGAGGCGGGGTTGCTGATCTCGGCGTTCGCGATGGGAATGCTGGTGGGCGCGCCGGTGCTGGCCGTGGTCACGCTGCGCTGGCCCCGGCGTACGGTGCTGCTGGCGTTCCTGGCCGTCTTCGCCCTGACCCACGTCGTGGGCGCGCTGACCACCAGCTACGGCATGCTCTTCGCCACCCGCGTGGCCGGGGCGTTCGTGTACGCCGGATTCTGGGCCGTGGCGGCCAGCACCACGATCGGCCTGGTGCCCGCCAACGCGCGCGGCAAGGCGATGAGCGTGCTGGCGGGCGGGCTGACGGTCGCCACCGTCATCGGGCTGTCGGCGGGCACGGTCATCGGGCAGCACCTCGGCTGGCGGGCCGCGTTCTGGGCAGTGGCCGTGCTGTCGGTGCTCGCCGGGGCCGGCATCCTGGCCACCATCCCCGGCGGGAAGGGGGCCTCCGGGGACGGCCCCCACCTGGGCGTCGAACTGCGTTCGATGATCAACCCCCGGCTCTGGCTCTCCTACGGCATCACCTCCCTCACCACCGGGGCCCTGCTGGCCTCCTTCAGCTACCTGAGCGTGCTGCTCGTCGACACCACCGGCCTGGACCCCGCCTGGGTGCCCGCCGTCCTGGCGCTCTACGGCGCGGGCGCGCTGATCGGCATCACCATCGGCGGCAGGCACGCCGACGCGCGCCCGTTCACCGTCCTGTACGCCGGGGTCACCGCTCTCATCGTCACCTCGGCCGCGCTGGCCGTGTCCGCATCCCTGCCCGTGGCGGCCGTCGTGCTGATCTTCCTGCTCGGCGCCTTCGGCTTCGCCACCAACCCGGCGCTTCAGACCCGCGTGTTCGCCCTGGCCAAGGACGCCCCCACGCTGGCCGCCGCGCTGAACGTCTCGGCGTTCAACGTCGGCATCACCGTCGGCCCGTGGCTGGGCGGCCTGACCATCGGCGCCGGTCTCGGCTACCCGTCCGTGGCCTGGGTCGGCGGCGCGATCGGCGTGCTCGCCCTCGCCTGCGTGGCCCTGGCCTCGGCCCTGGGGCGCAAGGGCGTCGAGACCCTGCGGACCGCGCAGAGCGGTGAGGTACGGTCGGCCGCATGAAGCTGGCGAGCATCCACTTTTACCCCGTCAAGTCCACGGCGGGACACCATGTGCGAGAGGCCGAGGTGCAGCCGTGGGGGCTCGCGGGCGACCGGCGCTACCTCGTCACCGACGCGCGCGGCGAGATGCTCACCGCGCGGACCGAACCGTGGCTGCTGGCCTGCGTGGCCGAGCTCGACGGCGACGCGCTCACGCTGACGGGGCCGCATGCCGCCCCGCTGCGGGTCACCCCGAACGGCGTCATGTCGGCGGTGGACATGCGGGGCACCTCCGTGGAGCTCACCGACTGCGGGGACGACGCGGCGCTCTGGCTGTCGGAGCTGGTGGGGCAGCGGGTGCGGCTCAAGTGGCTCGACGACCCGACCCGCCGTCCGGTCAACCCCGCGTACGGACGCCCTGAAGACCGGGTGAGCCTGGCCGACGGCTACCCCCTTCTGCTCACCACCACCGCCTCCCTCGCGCTGCTGAACGACTGGATCGTGGAGACGGCGCTGGAGCGCGGTGAGGAGGCGCCGCCGCCGCTGCCCATGCACCGGTTCCGGCCCAACGTGGTGATCGACGGGGTGGAGACGGCGTTCGCCGAGGACGGGTGGAAGCGGGTGCGCATCGGCGAGGTCCCCTTTCGGGTGTCCAAAAGGTGCGATCGATGTGTGCTCACGACGATCGACACGACCACCTACACGAAGGGCAAAGAACCCATCAGAACGCTGTCCCGGCACAGGAAGCAGGACGGCAAGGTGTGGTTCGGCATCAACCTGATCCCGGACGCGCCGGGCCGCGTCACCCAGGGGGACCCGGTGGTCGTTCTGTAGACCTTTGGGGGGATGTCAGGGCCTATGCGAGACTTCACACGTGACCAGTGCCCCCACAAAGCCCGCTGTCTCATCCCCTGACCGTATTCGGAGCATTCAGCGCCGCACGCTGGCCGTCCTGTCGGCCGCCCAGATCGTGGGCGGGGTGGGGGTGGCCGTCGGACTGGCGCTCAGCTCGGTGGTCGTGGACGAGCTTTCCGGATCCACGGTGATCAGCGGCTTCGCCGGCACGGCGACCGTGCTCGGGGCGGCGCTGCTGGCATTGCCGATGGCCAGGGCGTCCAGCAGGGGCGGGCGCCGTTCCGGACTGGCGCTGGCGTACATGGCGGCGCTCGCCGGTTGCGCGATCTCCGTGGCCGCGATCAGCCTGCGCTCCTGGCCGCTGCTGCTGGCCGGGCTGGTGCTGGTCGGCGGCGGGAGCGCGGCCAGCCTGGCGGCGCGCTACTCGGCGACCGACCTGTCGCCGCAGGGGCACGCGGCCAGGCACCTGTCGCTGGTCGTGTGGGCCTCCACCATCGGCTCCGTCGCCGGCCCGAATCTGGCCAAGCCCGCCGACCAGATCGGCATGCGGCTCGGGCTGGTGGAGAAGGCGGGGCCGTTCGCGTTCGCGGCGCTGGCGTTCGCGCTGGCGCTCGTCATCGTCTTCGGCCTCCTGCGGCCCGACCCGCTCAAGCTGGCCCGCGACCTGGACGGCACACAGACCGACAAACCCGGTCGCACCCGGACGATCAGGACCGCCTGGGAGACCCTGCGCACCACCCCGATGGCCCGCCGCGCCCTCATCGTGATCGCGGTCAGCCATACGGCCATGGTGTCGGTCATGTCCATGACCCCGGTCAAACTCCACCACGACGGCTCGAACCTGGACGTCATCGGCCTCGTGATCAGCCTGCACATCGCCGGCATGTACGTCCTGTCGCCCGTCGTGGGCTGGCTCGCCGACCGGGCGGGCAAACTGCCGGTGCTGGTACTCGGCATGGCCCTGCTGCTCGGCGCGGCCACGCTGGCGGGCACGGCCGGACCACGGGTGTGGCAGGTGACCACGGCGCTCGTCCTGCTCGGGCTGGGCTGGTCGTGCGGGCTGGTGGCCGGGTCCGCCCTGGTCACCGAGTCCGTCCCGCTCGATCGCCGCCCGGCCGTGCAGGGGCTGTCGGACCTGCTGATGAACGTCTGCGGCGCCACGGGCACGATCGCCGCCGGCGCCATCGTGGGGCTGCTGTCGTTCGGGGCGCTCGGGCTCATGGTCGGCATCATGGTCGCCGCCGCCGGCCTCTGGCTCACCGCCGTCCGGCGCACCGCCCGCCCCTGACGGCAGGTCACTTGGCCTCCGCGTACGACTTCACCGCCACCGCCGACATCGGGAAGCGGACCGGGGTGGCGCCGAAGAGCAGGCGGGTGGCCTCGGCGGCGGCCTCGGAGACGGCCGCGATCACCTCCTCGGCCTGCGCCTGCGGGCAGTGCACCATCACCTCGTCATGCTGGAAGAACACCAGCCGCGCCGGCTCGGGCAGCAGCCCGCGCAGCACCGCGAGCAGGGCCAGGGCCCACTCGGCCGCCGTGCCCTGCACCACGAAGTTGCGGGTGAAGCGCCCCCGATCGCGGGCGGCCCGCACGCCTTCGGGCCCCGAGACCAGCTCCCGCCAGCGCGGCGAAGGGGGCGGGCTGGTGCGCCCGAGCCAGGAGCGGACGATCCGCCCCTCCTCCCCCGTCTTGGCCGCGTCCTCGACGAACTGGTAGGCCTTGGGGAAGCGCTGCCGCATGACGGCGAGCAGTTTGGAGGCGTCGCCGCTGGTGCCGCCGTACATGGCGGACAGCATCGCGATCTTGGCGTTCTCGCGCTGCCCGCCGAACGACTGCGCCAGCGCCGAGTACAGGTCGATCTCCCCCGCCGCCCCGGCCAGCCCCACGTCGCCGGCCATCGCGGCCAGCACGCGCGGTTCGAGCTGGGCCGCGTCGGCCACGACGAGCGCCCATCCGTCGTCGGCGACCACCACGCGCCGCATCACCTTGGGGATCTGCAGCGCCCCGCCCCCGTTGGTGGCCCACCGCCCGGACACGACGCCGCCGACCACGTATTCGGGGCGGAAACGCCCGTCGCGCACCCACTGGTCGGCCCACACCCACCCGTGGAAGCTGAACAGCCGGGCCAGCTCCTTGTAGGCCAGCAGTGGCACGACGGCCGGGTGGTCGACCTGCTTGAGCTCTGACGACCTGGTCGTCTTCAGCGCCACTCCCGCCCCCTTGAACGCCTTGACGAGCTGCTGCACCGAGTCGGGATTGACCGGCTGGCCGAGCGCCGCCGTCACCTCGTCGGCCAGCGCCTGCAGCTTGACGGGGCGCATGCCGTGGACGGGCCTCGGCCCGAGCAGATCGGTCAGCAGCGCGTCGTGCACGTCTCTGCGCCACGGCATGCCGTCGTGGGACATCTCGGCCGCCACCAGCGCCCCCGCCGACTCGGCCGCCACCAGCAGCCTGAACCTGCCGGGCTCGGGCAGCGCCTCGATGCGCCGGAGCTGGTCGGCCAGCACCTCGGCGATCGCCTCCGCGCCGAGCGGCTCGGGCGCGAACAGCGTGTCGGGCGCGCTGGGCCGCTCATCGGGCACGGGCAGCCCGTGCAGCCTGGCGTGGGCCGCCCTGGCCGAGCGGGGCTCGCCGTAGCGGCCCTCGTAGGCGAGCAGCAGCCCCTCGGTCAGCGCGATGTCGTGGCAGCGCGCGACCCGCACGCCCGCGCGCAGCAGGGGCGCGTAGTCCTCCCGAGCCTCGGCCCACACCCACCGAGGCCGCTCGGCCTCCTCCATCTCGCGAACGGCCTTCGCCGGATCGGCGGGACGGCGAAGCGCGCCCCCGACAGGGAGCACCGTCTGCGCGGCGACCACGACGTACACGCGGTCAAGGGTGCCAAACGGCTACGACAATCGGATCGTCACCTCGTCCTCCAGCGGCGGCTCCACCTCCTGGGCCAGGCATCCGGTGGCGGCCAGGCAGCGCAGGGTCAGCGTCTCCTGGGTGACCGAGATGTGCAGGAACTGCTTGAAGAACGGTGGGGTGTCCCAGTCGGACAGCTCGGACAGGTAGCGGTGGAACACCTTGTCCACGGGCAGCCTGAACGGCCACGGCCAGGCACCGAGCAACCGCGCGGCCCACCGCATCCTGCGGGTGATCGTGACGGGCCCCTCCGGCGTCCTGACCGGCTGGTTCTTGATGTGCTCCGACATGATGCACAGCCCCTCGGACGGCGTCAGCCCGAGCCACTTCATGCGCAGCCTGCGGGCGTAGAGCTGGCTGTAGAACGACAGGGAGTCGCCGCGCAGCGGGTAGCACCTGAAGTCGTCCTCGTGCACGCCGCCCGCGTCCACCCTGCCGATCGTGTGCGTGGCGTGCATGAACGCGCCACCGCCGCCCGACACGATGTACTGGATGACCCGGTCGCCGACCTTGACCGGATAGCGCTGGTAGTTGTGGACGTCGCCGCCGATGGCCGCGACGTAATGGTGTGCCGGATCGCGCACGATGTCGTCAATCGTGCCGCCCTCCTCCAGCTTCGAGGGCTTGTAGGCGTTGCCGGTGTAGATGGGCTTGCCCGTGACGAGGATCTTGGGCCGGGGATCGAGCGAGACGCGGCGCAGCCAGGCGGTCTGCGCCTTGTCGATGACGTTCCTGATGCCGGTGTCGACCCCGACGATGAGCAGGCTGTCGCTCTCGATCACCCAGTACGGCCCCGGCTGCGTCGCCTGCTGGGATGGTTTGTCCCTGAACCGGCGCGCCTCGGTCAGCAGCGTCTCGTCGATCGTGTCCGGTTTGCGCCACAGCAGCCCGCGCAGCCCCCGGTCCGGCTTGGGCTTGAGCGCCGGCGTGTCGCAGAACACCCGCATGAACCCGCCGAGCCCGTCATACCAGTCGTGGTTTCCCGGGATGGCGTAAATGGGGGCGTCGTAGTCCTTGTACGGACGGAAGAACTTGTCCCCGTACTCGTTCCCCGATCCCGTCGGATAGATCACATCGCTGGCTATGACGGCGAAGGACGTGTCCTTCCCGGCTTTCAGCATCCCCGGAACAACGGCGTACTGAGAGGCATCTCCTTCGCCGGTATCACCGAGCAGGAGAAAACTGAAATTTCCCCCGAGAGGTGGCTTGATGCGAAATTCCGGGTCTATCCCGCGCGCTTCCTGAGCCGCGATCCACCGCGCCCGCACCTCACCCGAGGGATCGCCGAACAGCCCGGCCAGGATCTCGTTGCGCGAGCGCCACAACGTCCGTAAATTCAGCCAGGAAAATCCCTGATCATCTGGCCTGAGCTGGGCAAACGTTCCGGTCTGCGTGCAGGTCCATCCCGCGCCGTCCTCCGACACCCGTGAGGAAAGCTGCTTTCCGCGCTCGGCCGCGACTTCCACCATGACCACATCTTTACCGTGATCTCCGATTCACGCATCCCGAACGCTCCGTACTGTCGAGAACACAGAAGGTTCGCAATGGTGTACCCTCACCCCCCAAACCAGCGGTTGGGACCGCCAAGGGGAGCTCCCATGACGCGTAACGGGCCGGACGACGCCACCAGGAAAGGCACGTCCGAAGTGGATGCCGTCGAGGGGCTGCTGGCCTACGCCCACAGCCGTTCGCGCTGGGGCGGCGCGGCCCTGCGCAGCCTCACCGAGGCCATCGCGCTCAGCAGGACGCTGGCCGGGAAGTCCCCGGAAGAGCACACGGTGCTGCTGGCCCGCTGCCTGCGCACCACGGCCGGGCACCTGCTCAAGCGCAACCGCGCCGTGCAGGCGCTGCCGCTGGCGCAGGAGGCCGTCGCGCTGACGCGTTCGATCGGCGGGGCCCCGCTGGTGGTCTCGCTGACCTGCCTCGCCTCCGCCTACGAGGCGCTCCACCGCTACAGCGAGGCCGCCGCCACGCTGGCCGAGGCCGACGCGATCACCCCACCGGACGACTGAGCAGCACGCGATCACCCCGGACGACTGAGCAGGACGGGATCACCCCTCCGGACGGCTGAGCAGCACGCCGGGGTTCATGATCCCGGCGGGGTCGAGCCTCGCTTTGACCGCCTCCAGAATCGCCACCCCGACGGGCCCCAACTCGGCGGCGTAGGCGCCCCGATGGTCGCGCCCGACCCCGTGGTGGTGCGTGATCGTGCCGCCCGCCGCGACGATGGCCGCGTTCGCCGCCGCCTTGGCCCGCTCCCACTGCGCCACCGGGTCGTCCTCCTGGGGCGTCACGACGGTGAAGTACAGCGAGGCGCCGGTCTCGTACACGTGCGAGACGTGGCACATGACCAGCGGCGAGCCGAGCGCTCCGAGCAGGGCCAGCCGGACCGCGTCGTAGAGCCTGGGCAGGGTCGCCCAGAACCCGGCCGTCTCCAGCGTCTCGACGGTGGCCCCGGCCGCGAGCAGCGAGTCGCGCAGGTACGGCGCGGAGAACCGGCCGCGCTCCCACGCCCGCCCCGGCTCGGCCCCAAGAGGCTCACCTCCGAACCGCGCCAGCACGGCGGACGCGGCGATGCGCCGGTCGTCGCCGGAAAAGCCCCCGAAGCCGCTCGGAACGCCCGTTGCGCCCTCGAACCCCGCCTCCCCGGACGCCGCCTTCCGGGCCCCCGCCTTCCCGGACACCGCCTCCCCGGACGCCGCTTTCCCAGACGCCGCCTGCCCGGGGGCCGTCACCGGCACTCCCTCGGGCTCCGTCACCGGAACTCCCTCGGGCTCCGCCGTCGGTGCCCTCTCGTAGCCCGCGATCAGCAGGCAGCCTGACCCGCCCGAGCCGATCGCGTCCGGCTTGGCCAGGCCGACCATGGTCTCGGTCTCGTCCGAGAGCCGCAGCACGGCGGGCAGCGGCCCGTTCTGGGCGAGCGCCCGCATGGCCGCCGATCCCCGCTCGAACGACGCGAACCGCCATCCTTCGTAGACCCACCCGACGGGAGCCCGCCGCACCCGCAGCCGCAGCGACGTGATGACCCCGAACACGCCTTCTGAGCCAAGGACGAGCTGCCGCAGATCGGGCCCCGCGGCCGACTTGGGCGCCCGGCCGAGCTCCAGGGTTCCCGCGGGCGTGGCCACGGTCAGGCCCACGACCATGTCGTCGAAGCGCCCGTACCCGGCCGAGGCCTGCCCGCTGGACCTGGCCGCCGCGAAGCCGCCGAGCGTGGCGTACTCGAACGACTGGGGGAAGTGCCCCAGCGTCAGGCCGTGCGCGGCGAGCAGCCGTTCGGCGTCGGGCGCCCGCACCCCCGGCTCGAACTCGGCCACCATCGACTCCGCGTCCACCGACCGCAGCCGGTCGAGCCGTCCCAGGTCGAGCGCGACCACGCCGGGGAAACCCGCGCGTTCGGCCGCGAGCCCGCCGACGACCGAGGTGCCGCCGCCGAAGGGCACGACCGCGACCCGCTCGCGCGAGCACAACCGCAGCAGCTCGGCCACCTCCTCGTGGGAGGCGGGCAGCACCACGGCGTCGGGCGCGTCGCAGCCGTCCCCCGCGCGCATCCGCAGCAGGTCGGGGGTGGACTTGCCGCGGGTGTGCCGGACGCGCGCCTCGTGCCCGGTCAGCACGTGTTCCGCGCCGACGACTTCGGCCAGCGCGTCCAGCACCGCGGGCGTCAGGGCCGCCTCAGGCAGGCGCACCGACTCCAGCGAGGCGGCGGGAACGCTCGGCGCGCGCACCCCGAGGAGGTCGCGCAGCAGCCGGCGGACGGGCTCGGGCAGCTCACTGGCCTTGGCGGGGTCGCCCCAGCCGGACCAGAGCATGGATTCTGCAGGCACGCTTACACTGTGACATATGACGTCGATTCGTCACAATGACGGCGTTCTGGACGCGGCCCGCGACTGCGTGCTGGCCTACGGAGTGCGCAGGACGACCCTCACCGACGTGGCGCGCAGGGCCGGGGTGTCCAGGATGACCATCTACCGGCGCTGGCCCGACGTGCGCACGCTGGTCGCGGACTTGATGACCAGGGAGTGGGTCAGCCTCGTCGAGGCGCTGGACATGTCCGACCCGGTGCGCGCGGCCGTCGCGGGGGTGCGGGGGCTGCGCGGGCACCCGTTGTGGCGGAAGATCGTGGAGGCGGACCCCGAGCTGCTCCTGCCCTACCTGCTCGACCGGCGGGGCGCCGGCCATGAGGCCGTCCTCGAGGTGCTGGAGCGGGCACTCGGCGATGCGCGCAGGGCCAGGGCGGTGCTGCTGGTGGCGCAGTCGTTCCTGCTCTCGGCGCCCACCATGCTCGACCCCGTGACGATGGACGAGCTCGACGCCGAGCTCGCCGCCCTGTTGGAGGCCTACCTTGGCGAGTAGCTCACTCAACGCCCGCAGAAGAGCCCGCGAACTGCGCGAGGTCGCGGAGGAGCGGATGGACGTGCTGGTGGTGGGGCTCGGCGCGACCGGCGCGGGGGCCGCGCTCGACGCCGCGTCCCGGGGGTTGAGCGTGGCGGCTATCGACGCGCACGACCTGGCGTTCGGGACGTCCAGGTGGAGCTCCAAGCTGATCCACGGCGGTCTGCGCTACCTGGCCAGGGGGCAGGCCGGCGTCGCCTACGAGAGCGCGGCCGAGCGCGGCGTCCTCCTGCGTACGACGGCTCCGCACCTGGTCAAGGCGCACCCGTACCTGCTGCCGCTGACCGAGGAGGTCTCGCGGCGGCAGGCCGCCCTGGTGATGGCCGGCTACCGGCTCGGCGACGGGCTACGCGCCGCCGCCCGCACGCCGCGCCGCCTGCTGCCTGGCCCCACACGCCTGAACGCGGCCCGCGCCCGCACCCTGGCCCCCGTGCTGAACGCCGAGGGCCTGCGCGGCGCGCTGCTGTCGTGGGACGGCCGCCTGCTCGACGACGCCCGCCTGGTGGTGGCGATCGCCAGGACCGCCGCCGCGCACGGGGCCCGCGTGCTCACCCGCTGCCGCGCCCTGCGGCTCACCGACCACGGCGCGCGGGTGCGCGACGAGCTGACCGGCGAGGAGTTCACCCTCCGCGCCAGGGCGGTGATCAACGCGACGGGCGTGTGGGCCGGCACCCTGGACCCCCAGGTGAAGCTGCGGCCCTCCCGCGGTTCCCACCTCGTGCTGGCGCCGGGGACGCTTCCCGGGCTGATCGCCGGCCTGCATCTGCCCGTTCCCGGAGAGACCAGCCGATTCGCGCTCGTACTCCCCCAGCGCGACGGCCGCGTCCACGTCGGCCTGACGGACGAACCCGTGGACGGGCCGGTGCCCGACGTCCCCGAAGTACCCGAGGAGGACGTGAGAGCCCTTCTGAAGCTACTGAACGGGGTTCTTGAGACCCAGGTGACCCCTGAGGCGGTTGCGGGCTCCTACGCGGGTCTCAGGCCCCTTCTGGCGGCCGACGGGCGCTCGGCCGACCTGTCGCGAAGCCACGCGGTGCTGTCGGAGGGCGGGATCGTGACCGTGGTCGGGGGCAAACTGACGACATATCGCCGCATGGCGGAGGACGCGGTCGATCGCGCGGTCTCGTCCAGAGACCTCCGGGCGGGCCGCTGCCGTACGCGCAAGCTCCCGCTCGTCGGAGCCGGTCCCCTGCCCGCCGGGGTGCCGCCGCGCCTGACCGACCGGTACGGCAGCGAGGCCGCGGCCGTCCAGGAGCTCGCCGAGGCCCATCCGGAGGAGGCCGGGCTCGGCGTCACCGAGGGCGAGCTGCTCTGGTCGGCCCGGCACGAGGGCGCGCTCGACGAGGGCGACCTGCTGGACAGGAGGACGAGGATCGGCCTGGTCAAACAAGACAGAGACCGCGCCCTGCCGGCGGCACGGAAGGTATTTGAGCGAATCCCCCGCCTCTGACCTCGCCATGACGTTAGGTTAGTCTTACCTAATTCGGTGGCGAAGGGGGAGAGCGGCGTTGGCCAGGGGTTGCGAGCATCCGGTCGGGTGTCACACCGGGGAGGTGCCCACGCTGGCCAGCGCCACCGTGGGAGCCCGGCTCTGGCTGCTCATCGAGTACTCCGGAGCGTGGCCGTCACACCTCGAAAGCTTTGAACTTCCTGAAAAAATCTCAGAACTCGTACGCAGGGCGCTCGAACGCGGTATCAGGCCCCAGTTGATCCGCCGGCCGGGAAAGCGGACCCGCCCGCAGGAGCAGGGGATCCGTGTGCTAGTGGCCCACGCGGCGGGCGATCGTCCCTGGTTGGCGAGCGGCGTCGTCGCAGGTCCTGACGATCTTGACCTGGACGCGCTCGTGGCCGGAGTGGTCCCCGGGTCCTGCATACTTGAAGACGAGCCGGTATTTCTGGTCTGCACGCACGCCAAGCGCAATGCGTGCTGCGCCCGCATTGGACTACCCCTCGCTCGGTCGCTGGCCGAATCGCTGCCCGACAGAGTATGGGAAACGTCACACGTTGGCGGCGATCGCTACGCCGCCAACCTCGTGTGCTTGCCACACGGAATTTTCTACGGCAGCATGTCTCAGGCTGCTGCACTGGCAGCGGCTAACGCGTACCGGTCGGGCGAGATCATTCTCGACCGTTACCGGGGACGCGCAGGCATCCCTGAGCCATTGCAGGCCGTCGAGCACTTCGCCCGAGCCCATACGGGAGAGTGTTCTGTCGGCGCAGTGGCCGTGGAATCCTCCAGGTCGGACGGCGACGTCACCGAAGCCATCGTGCGCTGCGGCGACGTCCGGTTCCAGGTTGTGGTTGAGCCATCGGTGTTCACAGCACCGTGTGGTACGGCTTGCGCCGAGACGATCACCACCTACCGGCTGGTTTCGCTGGACAGGCTCACGCCTGTGCGGTACGCCACGCCCGCCCTCGCCTGATCAGGGAACATCACGGCCCTAACTTGCGTTGGAACAGTGACGCCAAAAGCGTCCAATGCGGCTCAATTACCGAAATACCTCTCACGAAGGTGGTTTTCTCATGTCTCAGGTACGTCGGCAGCTCGCCCGCCCGCGCCCCAGTTGGGGTTGGCAGGATGATGCCGCGTGCCGGGGTGAGGACCTCGTGCTCTTCTTCGGCCCCGACGGGGAGCGGCAGCCCGAGCGTGACGTACGTGAGCGGAAGGCCAAGGCGATCTGCGCCCAGTGCCCCGTTCGCACCGAGTGCCTAGACTACGCGCTGTCCCGTCCGGAGAAGTACGGCACGTGGGGCGGCCTCAACGAAGACGAGCGCGCCTCCGAGCGTCGGCGTCGTATGCGCCGCGCGGCCAGCGCCGGCATCTCCGCCGCCTGACACACCCGGCAGCAAACACGATCATCGCGTGATCAAGCAGTTGTCCCGATGAACCGGAGCCTGGCCCTCCACGCGCAGGCTCCGGCGAACCCGGTCGGGACAACTGCCTGATCAAGCACACCATCCGATGCCCTGGTCCTCCGGGGCTTTTCTCATTCCCGCGGCAGTGCCGAGGCGACATGGCCGCTCCCGACGCCCATTCGTCATTATCTGTTGCCGTCTGTTCGGGATCGCGTCATTTGCCCACCCTAGGGTGCCCGGCATGAAACGCATCGCCATCCTGATCTGCGCCGGCGCCACGGTGCTCTCCCTGGCCGCGCCGGCCGCCGCCGATCCGGAGCCAGGGCGCCACGACCGCCCCGAGTTCGGCCGGGCCACGCTGACCGGGTTCGCGTCGCTGCCCGCCCAGACCTACGTCCCCGGCAGCGAGCCCTCCGGGTCGCTGCTGGGCACCGACCCGGTCAACGGGCTCACCCCGCCCTTCCCCGGGCAGCCCGTCCAGGGCTTCAGCGGCATCGTGCGCCGCCACGACGGCACCTACGAGGTGCTGTCCGACAACGGCTACGGCAACAAGGCCAACAGCTCGGACTTCCTGCTGCGCGTCCACCGCGTCAAGCCCGACTTCAAGGCCAAGAGCGTCCAGGTGCTCGGCGGCTTCAACCTGACCGACCCGCGCGGGCTGGTGCCCTTCGCCCTGACCAGGCAGGACCGTACGCTGACCGGCGCCGACTTCGACGTCGAGTCGATCGTGCGGACGCAGGACGGCACCCACTGGATCGGCGACGAGTTCGGCCCGTTCCTGCTGCACTTCGACCAGAAGGGCCGCCTGATGGAGGCCCCGATCGAGTTGCCCGGCGTCAAGGCCCCCGAGAACCCGTACCTGAACGGCGGCCAGCCGAACCTCGGCAGCAGCAAGGGCTTCGAGGGCATGGCCAGGTCCGTGGACGGGCGCAAGCTCTACCCGCTGCTGGAGGGCACGGTGAGCGGCGATCCCGCGGGGACGCTGCGGCTGCACGAGTTCGACCTGCGCAAGCGCGCCTACACCGAGCGGCGGTGGACCTACAAGCTGGACGACCCCTCCCACGCCATCGGCGACGCGATCGCGGTCGACGCGGACCGTCTGCTGATCATCGAGCGCGACAACCTGCAGGGCGAGGCCGCCAAGGTCAAGCGGCTCTACCTGGCCGACATGCGGGACAAGGACCGTGACGGCGCGCTGGACAAGACGCTAGTCGCCGACCTGCTCGACATCGCCGACCCGCGCGGGCTCGGCGGGGCGCCGGGGACGTTCAGGTTCCCGTTCCAGACGATCGAGGACGTGGCCATCCTGGACGACCGCACGCTCGCCGTCCTCGACGACAACAACTTCCCCTTCTCCAACGGGCGCACGCCCGGCAAGCCGGACGACAACGAGTTCATCACCATCCGCTTGACGCACGGCCTCAAGGCCGACCCCCGCGTCTACCGGTGAGCCACGGCGGGCCGCCGGTCACAGCAGAACCAGCGGCCCGCCGAGCCGGTCAGACGATCAGGTCGTCGAACTCGCCGTCCTTGGCCCCGAGGACGAATGCGGTGATCTCCGCGCGCGTGTACACCAGCGCCGGCCCTTCGGGGAAGCGTGAGTTTCGCATGGCTATCTCCCCGGTGGGCAGGTTCGCGACTTCCACGCAGTTGCCGTTGGGGTTGCTCCGCTTGCTCTTGCGCCAGACGACGGGAAGGCGGCCGGCGGACGTTCCGTTCCGGAACTCATGCATGGGGGCGACACTCCTCGCGATCTTACGGATGCACGTGCATCCGCATTTGCGAAGCGACAATACGGCAGGGGGCTGTTCCCCATATAAAGGACAGCCAAAATTCCCGATATGCAGTGGATCACAGAGGTATCCGCAGCTCATCGGGAAATCAGGCGCTCCAAGAACCGCCTGGTCACCTTGGGCTCCTCCGCCTGGATGCTGAGCCGGTCCATGACCTCCATGTAGTGGTCGGAATCGGCGGGTTTATCCAGGTAGAGGGCACTGGTGAGCTGCTCCATGTAGACGACGTCGGGCAGCTCGCGCTCCGGGAAGCGCAGGATGCTGAACGGGCCGCCGGCCGCCGCGTGGCCGCCGCGCTCGAACGGCATGATCTGGACGGTGACGTTGCGTTCGGCCGTCACGTCCAGAAGATGACCGATCTGCTCGCGCATCGTCTCCGGGCCGCCCAGCATCCGGCGGACCACGGCCTCGTCGATCACCGCCCATAGCGTCAACCCACTCTCCAACCGGTCCTGCCGGATGGTGCGCAGCTTCACCCGCCGGTCGAGCTCGGCCTTCGTGGCCCTCTCGTGGGCCAGTTCGATGACGGCCCTGGCGTAGGCGGGGGTCTGCAGCAGCCCCGGCACGAACTGGTTCTCGTAGGTGCGGATGCTGGAGGCGGCGCCCTCCAGACCGATGTAGACCTCGAACCATGGAGGCAGCAGATCGCCGTAGTTGTGCCACCATCCGGGGGCGTTGGCCTGTTCGGCCAGGGCGAGCAGCGGCTCGCGTTCCGCGGGGTCGCTGACCCCGTACAGGGTCAGCAGATCGGCCACGTCGCGCTGCTTGAAGCTGACCTGGCCGAGCTCCAGCCGACTGATCTTGGCGTGAGATGCGCGAATCGAGTACCCGGCGTCCTCGCGCGAGATACCCTTCTCCGTGCGGAGCCTGCGCAGTTGGGTCCCCAGCAGGATCCGCAGCACCGTCGGGCTTCCCGGCGAATGGCTGAGAAGCTTCCCTTCCGCGCTCTCTGCGCTCACCTTGCCGCTCCTAGATCATCTGCACGTGCAGATGCGATCTGCATCCGTAAACCACGAAAAGTCTTGCATTGGTAAGCACTCCCCGTAAAGATGGGCATTGGATCACCAGACCGCGCTTCGGGGGCCTGAATGACGACTTTCGACGCTCGGCCGCAAGCCGTCATCGGTTCCCGGCCACCAGGATGGCTATCGTCCATTCTGCTCGACGGCCACGCCGGTGCGTGCGACGCGGTGTTCCCTTTCCATCAACGCACCGCCCTGGAGCCCGCCTGCGTGGCGACGGCCAGGAAGTTCGTCGATCAGACGCTCGGCTCGTGGGGCGTGCTCGAATTCGCCTTCGACGCTCAGCTCGTGGTCTCGGAGCTGGTCACCAACGCCATGCGGCACGGGGGCGGGGCCGTTCAGCTCAGGTTGCTGTCGTACCAGACCCAGTTGGCATGTGTGGTGACCGATCACAGCCGATCGGTGCCGATGGCCTCGACGGCCGACGTGTACGCCGAGTTCGGGCGGGGGCTGCGGCTCATCGACGCCCTGTGCTCCACGTGGGGATGGGTCTCCCCCGGCGGCGCGCGCAAGCAGGTCTGGGCGATACTCGCCTGCTGAGGCCCGCCGGTCATCCCCTGCCGAGCAGTTCGAGCACGTCGTCGTCGCTGAGCTGGTCGAAGTGCTCGTACCACTGGCCCACGGCCCTGAAGTCGACCGGCTCCCGCAGCACCACCACCTCGTCGGCCTCCTCCCGCAGCGACATCACGGTTTCGCGCGCGCCGACCGGCACGGCCAGCGTCACCTTGGCGGGCTTGGCCGCCCTGACGGCCCTGAGCGCGGCCCGCGCGGTGCCACCCGTGGCCAGGCCGTCGTCCACCACGATCACCTCACGGCCCTCGATCGAGGGCAGCGGACGATCGCCCCGGTACGTGCGCACCCTGCGGGCCAGCTCGCGCCGCTCCCGCTCGACCACGCCCGCGACGGACTCGGGCGTCAGGCCGAGCCGGTGCAGCAACCGCAGGTCGAACACCGGCTCCCCGCCCTCGGCCATCGCGCCGACGCCCAGCTCCGGCGCCGGCGGATAGCCGATCTTCCTGGTGACGAGCACCTCCAGTTGGGTGCCGAGCCGGCGCGCGATGGGCGCCGCCACCGCGACCCCGCCTCTGGGCAGCGCCAGCAGGACGGGGTCGCGCGCGTCCCGCAGCCGCTCGGCGAGCAACGCCCCCGCCTCTGCCCGGTCTGCGAAAAGCTCCATGACCTGTGCCTACCCGCTGACACGCGCTCCTCGCGCCCTGCTCAGGGCCGCCCTATCGGGGCGGGCGTGGCGGGCGTGGCGTCAGGGGCGGTTGCGGCTGGAGCGGCGCATCTCCTTGTCGATCACCTTCCATTTGTTCTGCTGCTCCTTGCGCAGCCGGGCGTCCGTCCTGGACGCCATCCAGGCCGCCTCCCGCTGCAGCTTGCGCCAGCTCGTCAGCCGCCGCTCCGGCAGCTCCCCGCTCTCCAGGGCGGCCAGCACGGCGCAGCCGGGCTCGCTGAGGTGCCCGCAGTCGCCGAACCTGCACCGTTCGGCCAGCGACTCGATGTCGGCGAAGACCCGGTCGACGCCGTCGCCGATGTCGTACATGCCGATGCTGCGGATGCCGGGCGTGTCGATGACGATCCCGCCGCCGGGCAGCGGGATCAGCTCCCGGTGCACGGTGGTGTGCCGGCCGCGCCCGTCGCCGGCGCGTACCTGCTGGGTCTCCATGACCGTGCTCCCGGCCAGGGCGTTGACCAGGGTGGACTTGCCCGCGCCCGAGGGGCCGAGGATGACGGCCGTACGGGAGCCTTCGAGGTAACCCGCGGCGAGGGACACCCCGTCGCCGTGCAGCGGGGAAACCGGGTGCACGTCGATGCCCGGCGCGGCCACGCGCACGTCGGCGAGCAGGTGGTCGAGGCCCTGCTCGAACAGGTCGGCCTTGGTGACGAGCACGACGGGCGTGGCGCCGGACTCCCAGGCCAGCGCGACGAGGCGTTCGATGCGGCCGAGGTCGGCGAAGTCGCCGCCGTGCATGGACGGCTCGGCCACGAAGACGACGTCGACGTTGGCCGCGAGCACCTGGCCCTGGCCGTCGCCGGAAAGGCCGCCCCCCAGTGAACGGCTCACGCCGCCCCTGATGAACGCGGTCGTCCTCGGCAGGACCTCGTCGAGCTCGTGGCGGCCCTCCGGCAGCCGCCTGAGCGCGACCCAGTCGCCGACGCAGGGCAGTTCGAGCGGGTCGGCCGCCGAGGCACGGCGCACACGGGCACTGTACTTGACCGACATCTGACCATCGGCGGCGATCACCTCGGCGGCGCCTCGGTCGACGCGCGCCACGCGGGCGGGGACGGTGTCAGCGGGCAGCTCGGCGGCGCGGGAATCGGCCCAGCCGAGCGGAGAAAGATCGTTGTACAACGTGGTGAAACCTTTGATCGAGAAGGAACGGGCAGCTCAGCGGAGCTCCCGGAGGTGGACGGACGACAGCGTGAACGGGACGACCCGCATAGTCCTCACCTCCTCGATCGATTCCGGAGCGACTTTACGCACCTGACCTGTGCGACGCAATCACATTTCATTACCCGATTTGTTGAACCCTGCCTGGGCGACTGGCCGTACCACCTCCCGACGGACACGAGAAAGGGGAATGATGCGAGTCGGCACGTATCCCCCGCCCTCGGCCGAGGGAGTGGCCCCGGTGGGCAAGCCGCGCTTCAGGCACTTGATCCGGCGTGTGCGGCCGGACGACGAGGTCGTCGTGTCCGCGCTCTACCGGGAGTATCACAGGCCCTTACTGGCCTTCGTGATCAGGCTGACGGCGGGTGATCGGCAGTGGGCGGAAGACGTGGTGCAGGAGACTATGATCCGAGCGTGGAGAAGTTCGGACCAGCTTGACCAGAATTCGGTCTCGCTGATGCCCTGGCTCGCCACGGTTGCCAGACGTATCGTGATCGATGACCGGCGACGCCGGGATGCCCGGCCCCAGGAGTCGGGCGACGGACCGCTGGAGAGCATGCCCGTGCCGGACGAGATGGAGGGACTGCTGCACCAGGTGGTCGTGTCTGAGGCGCTGAAGGCGTTGTCGCCGGCACACCGCGAGATCCTCAACGAGACGATCCTGCGGGACCGGTCGGTCAACGACGCCGCGCGGGCGCTCGGCATCCCGGTGGGCACCGTGAAGTCCCGGGTTTACTACGCGGTTCGCGCGCTGCGTATCGCGCTGGAGGAGAGGGGGGTGACAGCGTGACTTCGAGGGTCGAGCACACGGATGTGGGCGCCTACGCGCTCGGACTACTGGATGAGGACGACCGGCAGGCGTTCGAGGCTCATCTGCTCGGCTGCGCCCCCTGCCGGGCCGAACTGGCCGATCTGGCCGGCGTGGCCAGCGCGCTGGACGGCATCGGCCCCGTCGAGGATCCGCGCCCCCCTTCGCCTGAGCCCGTGATCGACCTGCTGCGGCGGACGAAAGTCTCCGACAAGCGCACCCGCAGGGGGACGTTCGTGATCGGGCTGGCGGCGGCGATCACGCTGGTGGCCGGCGGGCTGACGATCGGCACGCAGCTCTCGGGGGGCGGCGCGCCACAGGTCGCGGCGCAGGGGCACGGTCACGACATGGGCCCGGCCGAGCAGTTCTACGCCGACGGCAAGCCGATCGACGGCAAGGGCGTGGACGGGGTGACCGGCGGCCTGGTGGTCGAGTCGAAGGGCTGGGGCACCCACGCGGCGCTCAAGCTGGCCGGCGTCAAGGGGCCCTTGGAATGTGAGCTGGTCTCCGTCTCCAAGTCGGGAGAGCGGCGGATCATGACCGGGTGGTCCGTACCTCCAGCCGGGTACGGAGTGCCGGGTTCGCCCGATCCGCTCTACATGCATGGCGGCAGCGCCACGCCGCTGAAGGACGTCGATCATTTCGAGGTCGTCACCTCCACAGGCAAGAAACTGCTCACCATCCAGGCCTGAACCCCTGGCCTTCCAAGCCCTCCCGCCGCTGGTGGGAGGGCTTTTTCATGCCCAATCCCTTATGTGTATTTTTACGGGTTGATTCCGTTGAACCTCCTCGGGCTCCGGCGCGTACTGCCTGCCGTACCAACCGGAATATCAAGCCTTTTAAGAGGTTTCATCATGTCTATCCGAAAGATCACTCTTCCTGGCGTTCTGTTAGCTTCCGCCCTGTTCGCCGTGCCCGCTCCCGCCCAGGCCGCCTCCGGTGACGAGGTGTTTCTCGCGGCCGGGCTGCGCGGCGCGAACGAGGTGGGCGCCAAGGGCGACGCCGACGGCCGCTCGACGGTCGTGCTCAAGATCAGCGGGAACGAGATCACGTTCGCGGCCCGCTGGAACAAGATCGGCGCCCCTGCCGCCGGCCACGTCCACCTGGGCGCCAAGGGCGCGAACGGCGACGTCAAGCTCGACTTCTTCACCAAGCCGCTGCCCAAGACCGTCCTCGGCGTCACCGGCACCGTCAAGACCGACGCCGAACTGGTCAAGTCGCTCGTCGACGACCCCGGCGGCTTCTACGCCAACCTGCACGACGCCGCGCACCCCAAGGGCGCGGTACGCGGCCAGTTCCACCGGCTGAGCAAGCCCATCGACCTCAACGGCGTGCTGCACGGCAGCGACCAGGCCACGCTCTCCGCACACGCCGACGGCGGGCAGGGGATCCAGGAGAGCGACGGCAAGAAGCGCGGCGACCAGGACGGCCAGGCCGTGTGGTGGCTGCGTCCGAACGGCTCCTCCATCGCCTACACCGCCTCCTGGTCGGGTCTCGGCGCGGTCACCGGCGGGTACCTGCGCAAGGGCGCGCCCGGCAAGAACGGGCCGGTGGCGGCCGCCCTGTTCGCCGGGGCCCTGCCGGACAACCTGACGGGCGTGGCGGGCCAGGCGCCGGTCGCCGCCAAGGTCGTCAAGCGGATCGCCGCCGACCCCGGCCGCTACTACGTCAACCTGGGCGACAGCGTCCGCGGACAGCTCTCAGACCGGCCGTTCACGCATCCGCGCGCCCTCACGGCCGAGGTGCTGCGCGGCTCGCAGATCTACTCCTGCGCCCAGCAGCCCTCGGGCGGCTACGCCTTCACCCAGCTCGGCGTGACGGCCAAGCTGCGGCGCGAGATCGACCACTCGTTCGTGACGCCGTCCTCGGGCCCGCCGCAGTGGATCGCCCCCGACGGCAGCGCGGTGCGCGGCGCGGTCGTCACCAGAACGCCGAACGGCGACGGCAACATCCCCGAACTGGTCCTGGACGCCACCCAGTCCGGCGCGAAGGGCGGCCTGCTGGCCCACACCACCCAGATCCTCCGCCTGAACACCACGAACGGCGCCGCCCCCACAGGCACCTGCACGCCAGGCACGGAGATCAAGGTCCCCTACGGCGCCGACTACCTCTTCCTGGGCTGAAGGCCGCTCTGGGGACGACTCGGCCCCGTCCCCAGAGCACACGATCAACCACGCCACAATCTTCCGCCTGGCAAAAACCTACGTAGACGCCCCGGAGCACCACATCGTCCTGAAGGCGGCCGGCGAAAACCACGGAGAGGGCCAACAGGACGCCGTAGCGGCGGCCGACCCTGTGCGGGGTCAGATTGCGTATTCCTGGAGGCCCTCAGCCCTGTACAGCGGGTGGCGCCAACCAGGCCCGCCGTACAGGAAAGAAAAGCCCTTAAATTCCGGGAGCGGGGAACTGCGCGGTGAGCTCGCTGACCTCGTTGTGGACGCGGGTGATGACGTCCTCGGCGTCGCCCTTGGCGAGCGCGGTGACGACCTCGTCCATCCAGGCGCCGATCTGCCGCATCTCCGCCTCGCCCATCCCGCGCGAGGTCACGGACGGCGTGCCGATCCGGATGCCCGACGGGTCGAACGGCTTGCGGGTGTCGAACGGCACCGTGTTGTAGTTGGTCTCCAGCCCCGCCCGGTCGAGCGCCTGGGCCGCCGGCTTGCCGCCGATGCCCTTGGGCGTGAGGTCGAGCAGGATCAGGTGGTTGTCGGTGCCGCCGGAGACCAGGTCGAACCCGCGGGCGGCCAGCTCGTCGGCGAGCGCCTTGGCGTTGGCGACGACCTGGTGGGCGTAGGTCTTGAACTCGTCGGTGGCTGCTTCCTTGAGCGCGACGGCGATGGCGGCGGTGGTGTGGTTGTGGGGGCCGCCCTGCAGGCCGGGGAAGACGGCCTTGTTGAGCGCCGTGGCGTGCTCGTCGCTGGTCGCCATGAGCATGGCGCCGCGCGGGCCGCGCAGCGTCTTGTGGGTGGTCGTGGAGATCACGTCGGCGTGGCCGGCAGGGGACGGGTGGGCGCCGCCCGCGACCAGCCCCGCGATGTGGGCGATGTCGGCCGCGAGCACGGCCCCGACCTCGCGGGCGATGGAGGCGAAGCCCTCGAAGTCGATCGTGCGCGGGATCGCGGTGCCGCCGCAGAAGATCAGCTTGGGCCGGTGTTCCAGCGCGAGCTGACGGACCTCGTCGAGGTCGATGCGCCCGGTGTCCTGGCGAACGCCGTAGCGGACCGGGTTGAACCACTTGCCGGTGGCCGAGACCGACCAGCCGTGGGTGAGGTGGCCGCCGAACGGCAGGCCCATGCCGAGCACGGTGTCGCCGGGCTGCAGGAAGGCCATGTAGATCGCGAGGTTGGCGGGCGAGCCCGAGTAGGGCTGGACGTTGGCGTGGTTGACGCCGAACAGGGCCTTGGCGCGCTCGATCGCCAGGGTCTCGATCTGGTCGATGACCTGCTGGCCCTCGTAGTAGCGCTTGCCCGCGTAGCCCTCGGAGTACTTGTTGGTCAGCACCGTGCCCGTGGCCTCGAGCACGGCCTTGGACACGTAGTTCTCAGACGCGATGAGCTTGACGGTGTCGGCCTGGCGCCGCTCCTCAGCCCGGATGAGCTCGGCGAGCTGCGGGTCGACGCTAGCGAGAGAACTCATGACTCCCCTGTGATGGTTGACGGTCAGCGAAGACCCAGGCGCCCGGCCTCCGCGCTCTTCGCTCCCTGGTGGTCGATCCCACCGAATGCGCCAGTCGCGTCTCGCTACAGACGATAGCGGATCCGGCACGGAGCTCATTCTTCGTGAACTTCTGGAACCCGGGCCCTACTTGGTGCGGCTGACGCCCGGCCAGAGCCGATCGACCTCGGCGTTCAGTATGGCCCCGATGAGCACGGCCAGCGCGGTGATGTAGAGCCACAGCAGCAGCGCGATGGGCGCGGCCAGCGAGCCGTACACGGAGACGGGCGAGAACCACGCGGCCAGTACGGCCCGCAGCACGGCGGCGCAGAGGATCCACAGGAACAGCGCCAGGATCGCCCCTGGCAGCTCGCGGTACCACTTGGTCCGCACCGGCACGCTGACGTGGTAGAGCACGGTCAGGAACAGCACAGAGCCGACGACCACCACGGGCCAGTAGAGCAGGTCGACCATGACGCCGTAGTCGGCGGGCAGGGCGTCCTTGAGCAGCGTCGGCCCGACGACCAGGATCGGCATGACGATGATGCCGATGAGCAGGCCGACGACGTAGAGGCCGAACGACATGAGCCTGGTGCGGATGATGCCGCGCTCCTCGCCGAGGCCATAGGCGACGGAGATGAGGTCGACGTAGACGTACAGGGCTCGGGAGCCGGACCAGAGCGACAGCAGGAAGCCCAGCGAGATGATCGACACCTTGCCGGCGTCGTCGCTGAGGACGTCGGTGAGGAGCGGGGTGATCACCTTGTGGACCGCGTCCTCGGTGAACAGCAGCCCCGCCTGGTCGATCACCCACGTCTTGACCTGTGTGACCACCGTGGGCCCGAGCCAGGTGCCGAGCTTGCCCAGCACGCCGATCAGGCCCAGCACGAACGGGGGCAGCGACAGCAGCGCGAAGAACGCGGCCTCGCCCGCCAGGCCGGTCACCCGGTAGGTGACTCCGGCGTTCGTGGCCGCGCGCACGATCGCCCACGACTTGGTGTCGAGCACCCAGCTCAGCCTGGCCCGGGCGTTGGAAACGAGCCCCCTCTTAGGTCGGGAGGACGCTTCGGTGGAGGTCATGGCACCCAACGCTCAATGCTCCGTGCGAACGGGTTATTCGCAGTGGCTCTTCCGGACAGCTTACGCTGCCACCACTGCCCTAGTCGTTGTCGACGATGCGCGCTCCCAGTGGAAGAAGCGATACGGGGATCAGTTTGAGGTTGGCGATGCCCATGGGGATGCCGATGATCGAGATGAACAGCGGGATCGAGGTGATCACGTGCCCGATCGCCAGCCAGATGCCCGCGACCACGCACCAGATGATGTTGCCGATCAAGGAGAACACGCCCGCGTCCGGGTCGCGCACGACGGTCCTTCCGAACGGCCACAGCGCGTAGGCGGCGATCCTGAACGAGGCGATGCCGAACGGGATCGTGACGATCAGAATGCAGCAGATCACTCCGGCCAGCGCGTAGCCGAGCGCGAGCCAGATCCCGGCGAAGACCAGCCAGATGACGTTCAAAATTGTCCGCATACTTACAGCATGTCACCGAAAGAGTGACGCGCGTCATCCGGCAACACCCTGAACTTCCCCCGACCTGCGGCCTCAGGATTTCCAGGGGTTTGGCGGAGGGCCTCACGCCGGGTCCCGGCCCTTCCCAGGGGGGCCGGCGAAGGCCTGGGCGATGGGCATCCAGGCCCGTGCGGGCTCCCCTTCGAGCCGCAGCGCGGTGTCGGCCAGGTGGATCCGCTGGGTGACGACCAGGCAGAAGTCGAGGATGGCGCCGCGCACGACACTGGCCGCGTCGGCGGGCCCGGTCGTCCAGGTGGTGCCGTCGGGCATGGTCAGCTCCGCGCGCACCGGCTCCCCGGGCTCGGGCAGCCCGTGGACGGCGAAGCTGTAGGCCCTGGCCCTGAACCCGATCGTGGCCACGTGCCGCAGCCGCGCCGTCGGCTTCCTGACCACGCCGAGCGCGTCGGCCACGTCCTGCCCGTGTGCCCACGTCTCCATGAGCCGGGCGGTGACGAAGGAGGCGGCCGACATCGCCGGCCCGAACCACGGCACCCGCTCGCGCGCCCCGAGCGTGGCGAACGCCGCGAGGCTGCGGGCGCGCGCCGTGAGGAACCATTCGCGCAGTTCGGCCGGCGACAGGCCGCGTGAGTCCAGCACGAGATCGTCGACCGACCTGAAGGCGGCCAGCGCGGCGGCGTGGGCCTCTGGATCGGTCACGGCCCGCACGGCGGCGTCGTCGAACCAGGCCAGATGGCTCACCTGATCGCGGACGGCCCAGCCCTCCGCGGGCGTGGGCCTGTCCCAGTCGTCATCCCGCAGGGGCGCCAGCAGCGCCTCGAATGAGGCGGTCTCGGCCCGCAGGTCGTCGAGCAATCCGGACATCAGTTCCACGCGCGCCAGCGTAACCCGAACAACGTTCTAGGAGAATAATGCGAGCGTGATCTGTGAAAGCTGCAAGGACAAACGCCACGAGGACTGCCGCGGCGGCTCCTGGTGCGACTGCCAGCACCAGGTCGAGGAGAAGCCCAAGGAGTCGGAGCTCGACTGGCCGCGCCAGGGCTAGGACAGTCCACACTCTGGACCCGGTCTTGGACATACGGGACAGCCAGAGTATCTTCGAAGTATGCCAGCGGATCCCATGCTCGTCGGTCGGCGCCACGTCGATCTTCAGCGTGTCCGCAGTGCCATCTGTTGCGACGCCCGTTAACTCACCTGTTTCTGCCGCTGAGCGCGTCGCGAAATCTCCTCCACACCCCTGCCCCTCGATGACGAGGCCGGAGGAAGTGTGCGCGCGCCCATGAACCGAAGGACGCGCAATGAGCACCCCTGCCAGCCGCACTCCCGCCAGTCGACACCACAAACGCCCGCGCGGCGAAGGCCAGTGGGCTCTCGGTTACCGTGAGCCGCTCAACAAGAACGAAGAGAACAAGAAGAACGACGACGGCCTCAACGTCCGCCAGCGCATCATCGACATCTACTCCAAGCGGGGCTTCGACTCCATCGACCCCGCCGACCTGCGTGGACGCATGCGCTGGTACGGCCTCTACACCCAGCGCAAGCCCGGCATCGACGGCGGCAAGACGGCGATCCTGGAGCCGGAGGAGCTCGACGACCGCTACTTCATGCTGCGGGTGCGCATCGACGGCGGCCAGCTCAGCCTGGCCCAGCTCCGGGTGATCGCCGACATCGCCAACGAGTACGGCCGCGGCACCGCCGACCTGACCGACCGCCAGAACATCCAGATCCACTGGATCGAGATCGAGTCGGTGCCCGACATCTGGGAGCGGCTGGAGGCCGTGGGCCTGTCCACGACCGAGGCGTGCGGCGACACCCCGCGAGTGATCTTGGGCTGTCCGCTGGCCGGGATCGACTCCGAGGAGGTCCTCGACGCCACCGCGCAGATCCACCAGGTTCAGGAGCGCATCGTGGGCAACCCGGAGTACTCCAACCTGCCGAGGAAGTTCAAGTCGGCGCTGAGCGGCTGCCCGGCGCACTGCACGGTGCACGAGATCAACGACGTGGCCTTCGTCGGCGTCGTCAACGAGCGGGGCGAGATCGGTTACGACCTGTGGGTCGGCGGTGGGCTGTCGACGAACCCGATGCTGGGCAAGCGGCTCGGGGTGTTCGTGCGGCCGGAGAAGGTGACCGACGCGTTCGAGGGTGTCGTCGGGATTTTTCGT
This sequence comes from Nonomuraea purpurea, assembly GCF_042650645.1. Classification (NCBI taxonomy): domain Bacteria; kingdom Bacillati; phylum Actinomycetota; class Actinomycetes; order Streptosporangiales; family Streptosporangiaceae; genus Nonomuraea; species Nonomuraea purpurea. The sequence continues at coordinate 115,327 of NZ_JBHSBI010000010.1, read as the reverse complement.
GATTACGGATACCGGCGGCTGCGGCACCGCGCCCGCATCAAGTTCCTGGTCAACGACTGGGGGCCGGAGAAGTTCCGCGAGATCCTGGAGACCGAGTACCTCAAGGAGGCGCTGCCCGACGGGCCCGCGCCCGAGCAGCCGCGCGGCAGCCGCCGCGACCACGTCGGCGTCTTCCCGCAGAAGGACGGCAACTTCTACGTCGGCTTCGCGCCGAAGGTGGGCCGGCTCGACGGCGACAAGCTGCACCTGATCGCCGACATCGCCGAGCGGCACGGCTCCGGCCGCGTCCGCACGACCGTCGAGCAGAAGATGGTCGTCCTCGACGTCGCCCCCGACCGGGTCGACTCGATCGTGGCCGAATTGGAGGCCAACGACCTGCAGGTCAAGCCGTCCACGTTCCGCCGCCAGACCATGGCCTGCACCGGCATCGAGTACTGCAAGCTGGCCATCGTCGAGACCAAGGCCAGCGCCGCGCAGCTCATCGACGAGCTCGAACGGCGCCTGCCCGACTTCAACGAGCCGCTGACCATCAACGTCAACGGCTGCCCCAACTCCTGCGCCCGCATCCAGGTCGCCGACATCGGCCTCAAGGGCCAGCTCGTCGTGGACGAGAACGGCGAGCAGGTCGAGGGCTTCCAGATCCACCTGGGCGGCTCGCTGGGCGTCGAGTCCGGCTTCGGACGCAAGGTCCGCGGCCTCAAGACCACCGCCAAGGCGCTGCCCGACTACGTGGCACGCGTCGTGACCAACTACGACACCCAGAAGAAGGAAGGCGAATCGTTCGCCGACTGGGTGCAACGGGCCGACGAGGCGGACCTGAAATGACGACACGAGCGGTCCCCTTCCACTGCCCCTACTGCGCAGACGAGGACCTGGAGCCGTACACCGAAGGCGACGGCAGTTGGTACTGCCGCGCCTGCGCCCGCGCCTTCAAGCTGAAATTCCTGGGAATCGGAGTGAAGATATGACGCTGGTGGACATCGAGGTCGGTCTGAAACAGCAGGGCGGAGCGCTGGACCTGCAGGACATCGTCGAATCCGCCGCGACCTTCCTGGAGGGCGCCCCCGCCCGCGAGATCATCCGGTGGGCGGCGGCGACGTTCGGCGACCGGCTGTGCCTGACCTCCTCGATGAGCGACGCGCTCCTCATCGACCTGGTGAGCAGGGTCAAACCCGGCGTGGACGTGTTGTTCATCGACACCGGCTACCACTTCGCCGAGACGATCGGCACGAGGGACGCGGTGCGGCAGGTCTATGACGTCAACGTGATCGACATCAAGCCGTCGCGGACGGTCGAGGAGCAGAATCGCGACCTCGGGCCGCGCCTGTTCGGCCGCAACCCCGACCTGTGCTGCTACCTGCGCAAGGTGGAGCCGCTGAACCGGGCGCTGGAGCCGTACCTGGCGTGGATCTCCGGCATCCGCCGCGACGAGTCGCCCAGCCGGACCGGCACCAAGGCCGTCGAGTGGGACGCCAAGCGGCAGATGGTCAAGGTCAACCCGATCGCGGGCTGGACCCAGGAGGACGTCGACAACTACATCTCCGACAACGGGGTACTGATCAACCCGTTGCACTACGACAACTACCCCTCGATCGGCTGCGCGCCGTGCACGCGGCAGGTCGCGGAGGGAGAGGATCCGCGCAGCGGTCGCTGGGCGGGCCTGGGGAAGGTCGAATGCGGCATTCACCTGTGATCCCCAGCAGGGGACCCGTCCCGTTGGCAGGCGGGACGGCCCCCGGCCGCGTGCCACTGGTGGCGGTGGCGCACGGGTCGAAAGATCCGCGCGCCGCCGCCACCGTGGCCGCGCTGCTCGACCAGGTGCCGCTGGACGTCCGTGTGGCCTACCTGGACCACTGCGCGCCCACGCTCGGGCAGGCCCTGTGCGGCCTTGAGGAGGCCGTGGTGCTGCCGCTGCTGCTCACCGAGGCATATCACAGCCGGGTTGACCTGCCGGCGGCGCTGAACGAGGTACGGGCGCGCGAGCCTCGGCTGCGCGTCCACTACGGCAGCACTTTGGGGCCGCATCCGCTGCTCCTGGCCGCGCTGGAGCGGCGGCTGGCCGAGGCGGGCGTGCGGCCCGGCGATCCCGATACCGCGGTGGTGCTGGTGTCGGCGGGTTCGAGCGACGCCAGGGCCAACGCGGTGGTCTCCGGGCTGGCGCGGACGTGGCGGCGGTCCGGCTGGTGGACGGTGACGGCGGCGTACGCGTCGGCCGCCGCGCCGGCTCCCGAGGAGGCGGTCGCCGCGCTGCTGCGGGCGGGCGCGCCGCGGGTGGTCGTCGCGCCGTACCTGCTGGCACCGGGCTACTTCGCCGACAAGGTGCGCCGGGCCGCGCTGGCGGCAGGGGCGGCCGTCGTGGCCGACGTCCTCGGTCCCGCACCCGAACTGGCGAACGTCCTGCTGGAACGTTACGAGGCCGCCCAGCGACAGCCGGTGTCACTCGTCGGCTGAACAAAGGGCTCGCCGCAGGCTTGGCGGGCGTGCGGCGGGTCAGTAACCGCGGCGCAGGTCGTCCCGGTCGTCGCGGCGCTCGCCACGGAGCTGGCGGCCCACGTCACGGTGCATGTCGCGAAGCTGATGGTTCACCTCACGGTGCACGTCGCGGATCTGGCGGTCCACGTCACGGTGCTCGTCGCGGATCTGGCGGCCCAGTTCGCGGCTCTCCGCGCGGAGGCGGCGGCCAAGGGCGCGCCAGTCGTCGCCGTGCATGCGCCGCCAGTGCTCCCGCCAGGCCGCGAACCCGCGTTGCAGGGGTTGCGCCTGCGAGTCGCCGACGATCTTGACGTCGCCCATCACCGCGTACGCGCGCACCCGCACGACGGGCACGTTCATGCCGGGAGCCGCCTCCAGCACGTCGACCTTCTTGTCGCCCATGATGGCCATGCCATCGAGGTCCACGTTCACGCCGTCGGGCACGATGATCTTCACATCGCCCATGACGGACACGGCCGTGATATCCACCATGTCCGTACGCACCTCGGCCTCGCGCAGGTCGAGCACCACGTCGCCCATCACCGCGACCGCGCCGAGCTCCTGGTCGATCCGCCACTTGCCGCGCCGTTTGGAGTCGCCCATGACGCCCACGAACCAGCGCCGCTTCTTGCCCTCGCGCGCCGCAGGGGCGGGAGCGGGCGCGGGGGCGCCCGTGGGCAGGTCCTGGGTGAGCAGGGCCAGCTCCGCGTGCGTGGTGGCGGTGTAGGCGGCCTCGGTGCGGTCGGTCAGCTCGGCGAGCGTGAGCCTGCCCTCCACCGAGGCGACACGGAGCTGCTCGACGACGGCCTCGCGCTCGGCGTCCGACGCGCGGACGTCACCGGGATCAGTCATACTCGCAACATATCGCGTCTTGCCGCGCTTGAAGCTCCTCCCTAGGGAGGAAACCCATACATACGTCGAACCACGAGGTTTGAACCTGACGGGGGGCGGGGCGCGTACTACGCCATGACACGGGGCCCTGGCTTGGTCCGGGGCGCGGCCAGACCAAGCTAGGGTCCGTGTCATGCATGAGGAACAGCTCTACCGCGCGGCGTTGGACGGCGAGACCGAGACCGTGGGCAGGCTGCTCGCCAGTGGCGCCGACCCCGACAAGGCCAGCGAGGGCGAGGACGGCGGCCTGCCGCTGTGCGCGGCCGCCGCCCGGGATCGCGAGGAGGTCGCGACCGTTCTGCTGGAGGCCGGCGCCGAGGTCGACGGGCGCGAGGACGGCGGCTGGACGGCGCTGCTCTGGGCCGCCGCCAACGGCAGCGACCACACGGCCAGGGTGCTGGTCGGGGCGGGCGCCGAGGTCGACGTGACCAACGACGTCGGCGACACCCCGCTCACGCTGGCCGCCAGGCGCGGCGCGCTGGGCGTGGTGCAGGTCCTGCTCGAGGCGGGGGCCGCCCCCGAGAAGTACGACGGCGACGGCGACACGCCGCTGGAGATCGCCGTCGACTGGGTGGGCGTGCACCTGGAGAGCGCCCTGCTCGATCAGGTCGAGCAGGAGGGCTGGGAGTACGTCGTGGTCCGCCAGCACGCCCACGACGGCACCGAGCTGGTCACGGTGACCGGCCGCTCGGCCGACGGCTCAGAGACCGAGCAGGTGCAGGCGCAGCGCGGCCACGCGGCCATCGCGACCCTTCTGGAGGACGCGGCGGGCGTCTACACGCCGGCGGAGCGGCTCGTGGCACGGGCCGTGGCGCATCGCGACATCGACGCCGACGCCGAGACCTGGTGGATCGTGGCCGACGCGCTGGGCAAGCGGGCCGACGAGGAGACCTACGAGGCGCTGGCCCGGCTGTGCGTGAGTGAGGATGCCAGGGAGCGGGAGTTCGGGGTGGACGCGATCGCCCAGTTCGGGTTCGCGGAGGGTGAGAAGCCCTACCTGGAGCGGACGCTGCCGCTGCTGCAGAAGATGGTCACCACCGAGAGCAACCCGCAGGTGCTGCGCTCGGTCCTGTCCGCGCTCGGCCACCAGGGCGACCCTCGGGCGCTGCCCTACGTGCTGGACATGATCGAACGTCCCGGGCACAAGCGCACGATGACGGACGCCATCGCGCTGGCCGACGTGCTGCCGCCCGACCACGAGGAGGGGCTGGCGCTGCTGATCGGGATGTCCCGCGACGAGGAGACCGAGGTCCGCGACTGGGCCACCGCCGGGCTGGCCGGGCTGTCGGCCGACACGCCGGAGATCAGGCAGGCGCTGGCGGACCGGCTCACGGACGCGGACCTGCGCACGGTGGCGGAGGCCACGCGCGGTCTCGCCGCCCGAGGCGACGAGCGGGCCGCGCAGGGCCGGGAACGGGTACTGGCGGAAGCCGACGACGAGGACGTCAGAGGCCTGGTCACGGAGTAATACCGCTAAAACCGACAAATGCCGTGGCCGATTGACCGGCCACGGCATTTGTTTATGGCCAAGGTGATTACAACGGCCACCACCAGTCGTTCTTGTCGCGGCTGCCGACCATCCAGTCCCAGTCGCTTTCCCGCTCGAAGTCCTTGAAGTCTCTGAAGTCCCTTTCGAGCATCTCGTCCTTTTCTTCCTTGACCGGAGGCCTCTTGACCGGCTCAACCGGCTTCGTGCGCCCGAAGCGCTCCTCATGAAGACGACGCGGCTTCTCGCGCTTGAAGAGGCGGCGCTCGAACAGGTCGCCGTTGCGCTTGTGCTTAGCGCCCCGCGAGCGCGGCTCCCACCAACCGCAGCGACGCCAGCCACAGCGCGCCGGGGGCTTCCCGCGGGCGACGGACCCGACGCCGACCTGGAGGTCGGAAGCGCCTGCGCTCGCCCCGGCCACTCCCTGGCCCATCGGAAGGATCATGAGGCTGGCAGCCGCTCCCGCCAGCGCCAGCATGGCGACGCGCTTTTGACGTGGATGCCGAGTTTCTGTTTTCACGTGCATTCGTTCCGTTTCATGGGTAGTTGACCCGATATCCGGCAGCCATTTTCGGCAGGCGGCCGAACTGAACCTGACGTACCCACGCGTAGAATCGCATTTAACCCCGTGAATCCTCACAACCTGTCAAATCCCTGGTCTTCACGTAAGGAGCTGTCGACCAAGGATTTGGCCCTCGTTTTGCCCGCCGCGCCGCCTTCAGCCTGTCAATGGCCGCCTGCGCCGTGGCACGTCGTCATCGCCTAAGGGCCGGACAACGCGGGGGCCGCGACCAGCACGTCTCTGGCCAGGCCAAGGTCTCCGTCGAGTTCGGCGGGGAAGTCGCCGGGGTCTCCCCTGCCGCCCAGCAGGAAGCAGAAGCGCACCACGTCCGCGACGATGCGGGCGTCAGGCGTGCCCGGCTCGGTCTCCTCCACGCCCAGGGGGAGGCGCCACTCGCCCCCGCCGTCGCCGGTCAGCGTGAGGTGGAGGGTGCGGCCGGAGCCGTCCATGCCCGAGAAGAGCATCGTCCAGGGCAGCAGGCGGGCGCACAGGTCGGCGGTGGGACGGATGTGGTCGGGGATCGGGGCGGGCAGGCGCATCCGGGCCGTTCTGGCGGCGTCGTCGGCGTGGACCCAGGTCTCCAGGCCCCTGGCGAGGATGTGGTCCCTCACGACCGTGTCCAGGCCGTCCAGGGTGGCCGGCGTCGTGGGCGGCAGCTCGGCCAGGTGGCGGCAGAGGGCGTCGGCCTGGGCCCGCCAGTCTCTGCGGGTCTGTTCGGGGCTGCGGGTCCGCTCGTAGGCCTGGACCTCGTGCGTGCGCTCCAGCGAGTCGACCGTGCCGATGGGCGGGCCGAGCACGGGGGCGCCGACGGAGGCCGCGAGGATGCCGTCCTTGGCGGTCAGGTGGGCGACGAGCTCCTGGAGGGTCCAGCCCTCGACGATCACGCGCGACCAGTCGTCGTCCGCGGCCGAGGCCAGCAGGGCGTCCATGGCCGCGACGCGGCCGGCGTACGGTTCGGCCCATGACGCGGTCGGAGCCGCGGGCCTGCGCCGCGCCCTGGCCCCGGCCAGGAGCTGGGGCCGCAGTGAGCCGACCGGCACCTGCGGGTCCTCCATCATCGCGTCCAGATAGAGACGCTCGACGGGGTCCATCACACCTCTTCCTCCGCAAGCGCGTCCGCCAGGCGCCGCAGCGCCAGCCGGATGCGCGACTTGGCCGTGCCCTCGGGCACGCCGAGCTCCTCGCCGACCTGACGGTAGGTCCGGCCGCCGAAGTAGGCCAGCTCCACCGCCTGCCGCAGGCCGTCGGGCAGCGCCGTCACCGCCTGCCGCACCCGCTGGGCCTCGTCGGCGGCGAGCACGGTGTCCTCCAGTCTCACAGGCTCGCGCTCGAACAGCCGGGGCCCCAGCGCGGAAACGCGCCGGCGTTCCTCGGCGCGCACGTGATCGACCGCGCGGCGGTGCGCGATCGTGGCCAGCCACGCGCGTAACGTGCCGCGTTCCGGGTCGTAGGCCAGCGGCCTGTCCCAGAAGACCAGGAAGACTTCCTGGGTGATGTCCTCGGCGATCACACGGTCCCTGGTGACCCGCAGGGAGAGGCCGAAGATCAGCGAGGAGAGCCGATCGTAGACCTCCCCCAGCGCGGACTCGTCGCCGCCGACCACCCGCTGATGGAGCAGGCGGTCGTCGTACGGTGCCTCCACTGGCACCACACTCCCGTGTAAATACGGACCAAGGCGGCGAGTGCGCCGCGACCCGAGCATGTCACTATTCGTTGGAAAAGTAGAGACGGATGACCGGCCGACGGGGACTTTGCCGGCTCGCGATAAGGTCGGAGAACTACTTGTCCGCCGCGTAAACCGTCAACGGATGGAGCACACCGTCATGGCCACGACTCGCACCGCCACCACGCAGTGGAAGGGCGCCCTGCTCGACGGTTCCGGCACCGTGTCGCTCGACACCTCGGGCGTGGGCACGTTCGAGGTCTCCTGGCCCTCCAGGGCCGAGGCGGCCAACGGCAAGACCAGCCCGGAAGAGCTCATCGCGGCCGCCCACTCCTCCTGCTTCTCGATGGCGCTCTCCCACGGTCTGGCCGGGGCCGGCACGCCGCCCGAGTCGCTGCAGACCAGCGCCGACGTGACGTTCCAGCCGGGTGAGGGCATCACGGGCATCGTGCTCACGGTCAAGGGCCACGTTCCCGGCATCACGGCCGAGCAGTTCCAGGAGGCCGCCGAGACGGCCAAGGCCAACTGCCCGGTCAGCAAGGCCCTGACGGGCACCACGATCTCGCTCAACGCCGAGCTCCTCTGATCGTCGTTCCGAACCTCGCCGCGGCGATCGGGCCATTGAGAGACCCGGAGCGCTTGCCGCGTGCGACAATTGGGTCACATGCGTGAGGTCTGGCCGGGCGAGCCCTATCCACTCGGCGGCACCTGGGATGGCGTGGGCACCAGTTTTTCGGTGTTCTCCGAGGTCGCCGAGCGGGTCGAGCTGTGCCTGTTCCATGACGACGGCACCGAGGAGCGGGTCGATCTGCCCGAGGTCGACGGGTTCGTCTGGCACGGCTACCTGCCGGGCATCCAGCCGGGCCAGCGCTACGGCTACCGCGTCCACGGCCCTTACGAGCCCTCCCAGGGCCATCGGTGCAACCCGGCCAAGCTGCTGCTCGATCCGTACGCCAAGGCCATCGACGGCGAGCTGACCTGGAACGAGGCGCTGTTCCCCTACCACTTCACCGATCCCTCCAGGGGCAACACCGACGACAGCGCGCCCTTCATGCCGAAGAACGTGGTCGTCAACCCGTTCTTCGAGTGGGGCAACGACCGGCCGCCGCGCACGCCGTACCACCAGACCGTGATCTACGAGGCCCATGTGCGCGGGCTCACCATGCGCCACCCCGACGTGCCGGCCGACCTGCGGGGCACGTACGCGGGCGTGGGCCATCCGGCGATCATCGAGCACCTGCTGTCACTCGGCGTGACGGCGGTCGAGCTCATGCCGGTGCACCACTACATGCCCGAGCACTTCCTGGTGGCCAGGGGGCTGACCAACTACTGGGGCTACAACACCATGGCCTACCTGGCGCCCCACGGCCGCTACTCCAGCGCGGGGACGCGGGGGCAGCAGGTGCTGGAGTTCAAGGCGATGGTGCGGGCGCTGCACGAGGCCGGCATCGAGGTCATCCTCGACGTGGTCTACAACCACACGGCCGAGGGCGACCACATGGGGCCCACGCTGGGCTTTCGCGGCATCGACAATTCCGCCTACTACCGGCTGCACGACGGCGACCGGCGCTACTACCTCGACTACACCGGGTGCGGCAACTCCCTGAATGTGCGCTCGCCCCACGCGCTGCAGTTGATCATGGACTCGCTGCGTTACTGGGTGCTGGACATGCACGTCGACGGGTTCCGGTTCGACCTGGCCTCGGCGCTGGCCAGGGAGCTGCACGACGTCGACCGGCTGAGCGCGTTCTTCGACCTCATCCAGCAGGATCCGGTGATCTCGCAGGTCAAGCTGATCGCCGAACCGTGGGACGTGGGTCCGGGCGGGTACCAGGTCGGAAATTTCCCGCCATTGTGGACGGAATGGAACGGCAAATATCGGGATATCGTGCGCGATTTCTGGAGGGGCACCCATTCCGCCCTGCCGGAATTCGCCTCACGCCTGACCGGCTCCGCCGACCTGTACGAATCCTCCGGCCGCCGCCCCGTCGCCTCGATCAACTTCGTCACCTGCCACGACGGGTTCACACTCACCGACCTGGTCTCCTACGACCACAAGCACAACGAGGACAACGGCGAGGACAACCGCGACGGCACCAACGACAACCGCTCATGGAACTGCGGCGCCGAGGGCCCCGTCGAGGACCCCGAAATCGTCACGCTCCGCCGCCGCCAGCGCCGCAACCTCCTGACGACCCTCTTCCTTTCGCAGGGCGTGCCCATGCTCTCCCACGGCGATGAGATCGGCCGCACCCAGCGGGGCAACAACAACGCCTACTGCCAGGACAACGAGCTGGCCTGGGTCGACTGGTCGATGGTGCGCACGGAGTCGGAGCTGCTGGAGTTCGTCCGGTCGCTGGCCAAGCTTCGCCGCGAGCACCCGGTCTTCCAGCGCCGCCGCTTCTTCCACGGCCGCCACCCGGACAACGGCGACCGCGACCTGGTCTGGCTGACCCCCAGCGGCACGGAGATGACGGCGGGCGACTGGCACATCGGCTACGCCAAGTCCCTGATGGTCTACCTGAACGGCGAGGCGATCACCGAGCCCGGTCCCCGGGGCGAGCGGATCGTGGACGACTCGTTCCTGCTGCTGATCAACGCCCACCACGAGAGCATGACGTTCACGCTGCCGGGCGGAGAGTTCGGGAGCGGGTGGCTGCCGGTGCTCGACACCACGCACGAGATGGTGGAGGAGGGGTTCGAGGACGAGATCCGGCAGGAAGGCGACCTGGTGGCCGTTACCGCGCGCTCGCTCCAGGTCCTCCGCAAACCACGCAAGACCAAGTAACCAGGCACGGGCGTCGCTCCAGAAGCCACGGCCGTTTTCAGAAGAAGCGGGCCGCGCTGGCCGACAGGAACACCAGCGTGAACGTCGCCACCCCCGCCAGCCCGTGGAGCGTCACCGCGAGCAGCGGAAAGCCCCGCCCGCCGATCACGTGCCGTCCGGCCCCCAGCCACCGGGTGAACATCGCGAACCCCAGCAGCGCCGCCACCGCCAGCCCGCCGAAGGCCGCCCAGGCCAGCACCCTGCTCCCCGTGGCGAGCCCGGCCGCCCAGCACACCAGCGACGACACGGCGAGCGCCGGGTGGGAAAGGACCAGCGTGACCGGGTAGCGGGTGACCTTGGCCCGGCGCAGGCCGCCTCCCGACAGCCAGAGGCGGAACAGGTACGCTCCGGCGAGCGCGGTGATCGTCCACGTCACAGCGGTGACCAGGCCCACTGCGGCTCCCTTCCCCTTTCGACCACGTAAGCACGATGCAGCGAGCCCGTCCCGGGATAGGCAAAAGTGCTATCTGCCGCAATCCCCCCGGCGGCCGATTGTCGGTGGGGTGTGCCAAGGTAGAGGAGTGCGGCGCATCCATCCCGACATACAGGACAATCCAGACATCGTCCAGGCCTACGCCTATCCCGAGAGCCGGACGTGGCTACGGCTCAACATGGTGGCGAGCGCCGACGGCGCTGCCTGGCTCAAGGGCAGGTCAGGTGGCCTGTCGAGCGCGGGCGACCGGCGGATCTTCCAGACCCTGCGCGGGCTGTCCGACGTGATCGTCGCGGGTGCCGCGACCGTGCGCAAGGAGGGGTACGGCCCGGTCAAACCGCGCGAGTCGTGGGCCGAGATCCGCGCGGGCAGGCCCGAGGTCCCGCCCATCGCCGTCATCACCCGCAGCATCGGCTTCGACCTCGACGACGAACTGTTCACCGACGCCACCAGCAGGACGATCGTGATCACCTGCGAGAGCGCGCCCCACGAGCGGCGCAAGGAGGCGGCCAAACGGGCCGACCTCATCGTGGCCGGCGATGAGGGCGTCGACATGCGCCAGGCCGTGGCCGCGCTGCACGATCGGGGGCTGACCCGCATCCTGTGCGAGGGCGGCCCCCGGGTCAACGCCCAGCTCTCCGCCTGCGGCCTGGTCGACGAGCTGTGCCAGTCGATCAGCCCGATGCTGGTCGGGGGCGGCGCGGCGCGCATTCTCAACGGCGAGCCCGCACAGGTCGGGCTGCATCTCAGCCAGGTCCTCGAAGAGGACGGGGTCCTCTTCTGCAGATATACGAGGGAGCCGAGCTCATGACCGAGCTTGTCGAGGTCGTCAATAAACAAGGAAACATGGGCCCGACGAAGGAGGGTTCATGACTGAACCCACCGCGGAAGACCAGGTTCCCGAGCTGGTGCCCGGCCTGCCGGTTCGCCCGCCGGTGCCGCCCATGCTGGCCAAGCCCGTCAAGGCGATGCCCAAGCAGGACGGCACGCTGTTCTACGAGCCGAAGTGGGACGGGTTCCGGTGCATCGTCTTCCGCGACGGTGACGAGGTCTACCTGGGCAGCCGCAACGAGCGGCCGTTCACCCGCTACTTCCCCGAACTGGTCGAGGCGGTCAGGGCCGAGCTTCCCGACAAGGTCGTGGTCGACGGCGAGATCGTGCTGCCCATGGGGCCGCACCTCGACTTCGACGCGCTGGCGCAGCGCATCCATCCGGCCGCGTCGCGGGTGAAGACGTTGTCGGAGCGCACTCCGGCGCAGTTCATCGCCTTCGACCTGCTGGCGCTGGGCGACGAGTCGCTGATGGAGGCGCCGTTCTCCGAGCGCCGCGCCCGGCTCGAAGGGCTCTTCCCGGAGAAGGGCGGGTCCATCCGGCTGACGCCCGTCACGACCAGCGACGAGCAGGCGGGCGAGTGGTTCGAGACGTTCGAGGGGGCGGGGCTCGACGGCATCATCGTCAAGCCCGGCGACCAGCCCTACCTGCCCGACAAACGCACGATGTTCAAGGTCAAGCACGAGCGCACGGCCGACGTCGTGATCTGCGGCTACCGCGAGCACAAAACGGGGCCGATCGTAGGTTCGCTGCTGCTCGGCCTCTACGGCGACGACGGGAAGCTCCACCACGTGGGGGTGGCGGCCTCGTTCCCGATGGCGCGCAGGGCCGAGCTGGTCGAGGAGATCAAGCCGTACATCACGGACCTGAGCGAGCACCCCTGGGGCCACTGGGCCGAGCAGGCGGCGGCCAACATCGGCCAGCCCGCCGCCGGTCCCGCGACGGGCGGGCAGCGGGTGCCGGGCGCGGTGTCGCGGTGGAGCGCCAAGAAGGACCTGTCGTTCATCCCGCTCCGGCCCGAACTGGTGATCGAGGTGGCCTATGACCAGATGGAGGGTGACCGGTTCCGGCACACGGCGCAGTGGCGGCGCTGGCGCACGGACCGCACGCCGGAGTCGTGCACGTACGAGCAGCTTGAGCGTCCCATCAGTTACAACCTTGACGACATCCTTGCCCGTTAGCCCAATATCCCCTTATATCTCGACCTATGAGTACAGGTGATGAGCTGAAGGCCGCCGTGTCCGCACGGCGCGACCTCGGCCCCGACTACGAGGACGCCGTGGTCGATTCGTTCCTCGACAAGGTCGGCCAGGAAGTCGATCGCCGGGTCGACGAGCGGCTGGCCGCCCGTTCCCCCAAGAACGTCGTCCGTCAGGGGCCGTCGGAGTCGCAACGGCTCGCGCTGGCGATCGTCTCACTGTCCCTGGGCACCCTCGCGACCCTCGTCCTGGTGCTGGCCGACAGTGCGAAGGCAACGATGCTCATCCCGATCTGGGTCGGGATCATCATCGTCAACGGGCTGTTCAACGGGCCGCGGGGGAAGGGATAGCGCCTGGCGAGGGGGTGTTCGGTAGCGGTCCACGCGGGAACCGTGGCGGCGCCGGTATCAGGTGGGGATCAGGTGGTGAGCCAGATGAGGCCGGCGAACCGGCCGCCGGGCTGCTCGCGGCGGTGCGAGTACAGCTCTTCCGACTCGATCGTGCAGCGTGCGTCGTGGCGTACGTCCGTCAGGCCCGCCGCCCTGAGCTGGGCCTCGATGCCCGCTCTCAGGTCGAGCGCGGGCGTCTGCCATGAGGTCGTCGACCACGTCTCCGGGACGCGCCCGGCCACCCGCTCCCGCAGCTCGGCGGGAACCTCGTAGCAGCGGCCGCACGCGCCTGGCCCGATCAGCGCCGCCATCCGGCCCGGCTCCGCCCCCTTGGCGGCCATGGCCTCCACCAGGGAGGTGGCGATGCCCGCCTCGGTGCCGGGCCGGCCGGAGTGAGCGGCGCCGACCATGCGCGCCACCGGATCGGCCACCAGCACCGCGGGACAGTCGGCGCCGAGCGAGGCCAGGGCCAGCCCCGGCTCCGTGGTGAACACTCCGTCCAGCGCGGGCGGGTCGTCACCGAACGGCTCGCTCACGTAGGCGACGTCGGCGCTGTGAACCTGGCGCATGAAGACGACGGCCCGGACGCCGAGCTCCGCCGCCACGCCCTCCCGATTGGCCCGCACGGTCGCGGGGTCGTCACCGACCATGCCACCGAGGTTGCGCGACCCGAAGGGCGGGACGCTGACTCCCCCGTGCCGATCGGTGACGGCGACGCGCACTCCAGGAGCCAGTTGCATGCCTCGATCTTAAGCCCCCAGGCCAAAACACCCCGCCCCTTTGAGGGTGCCCGAGCCGGGCAGGGGCGCGGCTCGGGCGTTGGCGGCACGTCAGTCGGGGTCTCGGCCCGTGATGACCGGCCGGTGGTCGCCCGTCTCATGGGGTGTCAGTGGCCCTGCCAGGTGACCGGTTGTTTGGCCAGGAAGGCGGGGACGGCGGCGTGGAAGTCGGCGCTGCCGAAGACCGTGGAGACGATGTCGTCCCCGTCCGGGAGGCCCGCGACCCGCAGCCGTCTGACGGCCTCCTTGGCGGCCCACATCGACAGCGGCGCGTGCCCCAGCAGCCGTTCCTCCACCTCCGCCTGCCGGGCGGGAAGCTCCTCCGCGGTGCAGAGTTCGGCGACGAAGCCGGCGGCGTGGGCCTCCTCGGCGGTGTACATGCGGGCCCGCAGCAGCATGTCCAGGGTGCGGGCGGGGCCGAGGTGGTGGACGAGGAGGGAGTAGGTGTTCATGGACAGGCAGTTGCCGAGCGTCCTGGCGATGGGGGCGCCGAACCGCGCCCCGGGCACGGCCAGGCGCAGGTCGCAGGCGGCGGCCACGACGAGGCCGCCCCCGACGCAGTAGCCCTGGATCACGGCCACGGTGGGCACTTTGACGCGTTCGAGGCGGTCGATGATGCGCTGGACCTTACGCTCGTACGCAACGCCATCCGAACCATCGGAAAAGCTGGAAAATTGGGAAATGTCGGTCCCGGCCACGAACGCCCGTCCGCCCGCCCCCGACAACACCAGCACCTTGACCTCGGCAGAGGCGTCGGCCCGTTCGCAGGCGTCGTAGAGGCCGTCCCACATGGCCCAGGTCAGCGCGTTGTGCTGGCCGGGCCGGTTGAACGTCACCCGCAGCACCGGCCCGTCGGCCGCGACGATGAGCTCCTCGCTCATACCTTCTCCTTCCGGGGGATCAGCTTGACGAGAGAGGGCCCGGCCAGCAGGAGGGCGGCCAGGGCGAGCACCGCCAGCGCGATCGGCCGGCCGAAGAGGAAGGTCAGGTCGCCGTCGCCCATCGCGGACGTCTGCACGAGCGCCTTCTCGAACAATGCCCCGATCACCAGTCCCAGCACGAGCGGCGCCATCGGCAAGTCAAACTTTTTCATGAAATATCCGATGAGCCCGAAGACGAAGACGATCCAGACGCTGAACATGTTGTTGTCGATCGAATAGGCCCCCACGAAGCTGGTGACCAGAATCAGCGGATACATGTACCCGTAGGGGATCCGCAGGAGCTGCGCGAACAGCGGCGCGAGGGGCAGGTTCAGCACCAGCAACAGCACGTTCCCGATGAAGAACGAGGCCAGCAACCCCCACACCAGCTCCGGCTGCTCGTCGAAGAGCAGCGGCCCCGGCTGGATCCCGTACATCATGAACGCCCCGAGCAGCACGGCCGTGGTCGCCCCGCCGGGGATGCCGAGCGCGAGGGTGGGCACGAAGTTGGCGTTGGCGGCGGCGTTGTTGGCGCTCTCCGGCGCGGCGACACCCTCGATCGCCCCTTGCCCGAACTCGTGTCCGTTGCGCGAGACCCGCTTCTCCACGCCGTAGGCGAGAAAGGAGGCCAGCGTGGACCCGGCGCCCGGCAGGCAGCCGAGCAGGTAGCCGATCACGCTGCCGCGGGCGATGGCGCCCTTGGAACGCGCGAGCTCCTCCTTGGTGATCACCAGGTCCCTGAAGCGGGCCCGGATGGGCTCGGCGGCGCCCTGCCTGATCTGGAAGAGCACCTCCCCCACCGCGAACAGCCCGATCATCACCTGGACGAACGGCAGCCCGGACAGCAGGTCCACATCGCCGAAGGTGTAGCGCGGCAGCCCGGTGGCCGCGTCCACGCCGACGGTGGCCAGCAGGATCCCGAGCACCGCCATGGCCAGGCCGCGCAGCCGGGCCCCGCTGGAGAAGCTGACGATGGTGGTCAGTCCGAGGACCATGACGGCCAGATTCTCGGGCGGCCCGAAGTCGAGCGCCAGCTTGGCGAACGGCGGCGCCATCGCCACCAGCAGCACCAGCGAGACGATGGCGGCCACGAACGAGCCGATGGCCGCGATCGCCAGCGCCGCCCCCGCCCTGCCCCTGCGGGCCATCTGGTAGCCGTCGATCGCGGTGACCACGCTGGCCGCCTCGCCGGGGGTGGAGATCAGCACGGAGGTGATCGTGCCGCCGTACTGGGCGCCGTAGTAGATCCCCGCGAGCATGATGAGCGCGGTCAGCGGCTCGAACGACAACGTCAGAGGCAGCAGCACGGCCACCCCCGTCGTCGAGCCCAGTCCGGGCAGCAGCCCGATGACGGTTCCCGCGAGGACGCCGACGAAGCACCAGAGCAGGTTCGCGGGCGTGAGCGCCGCCCCGAAACCCATGATCAGGTTGTCGAGCATCAGCCGTCGCCCCCGACCCCCAGCAGCCCGCCGGGCAGCGGCACGCCCAGGAAGAGCACGAACACCGCGTACAGCACCGATGTGGCGACCACCGCCACGCCCGCCGCCGACACCACGCGCTGCCGCTCCACGAACGCCGACACCGTGAACACCAGCAGCCCGAACGCCACCAGGAACCCGGTCACCGGCACCAGCAGCAGGGCGGCGAGCAGCAGGCCGAAGACGGTCCAGAGCGTCCTGATCCGCCGGGGGTCCACGTCCTCGCCGGACGGCGGTGCGCCGCCGCGGACCGAGCGCACCAGGCACGCGGCCGAGAGCACGGCCAGCGCGACCCCGCTGACCAGCGGCAGGAACCCGGGCCCCACCTGCCCGCCCTCCTTGGTGACGCCGTAGCCGAACGAGGCCGCGGCCATGCCCGTCGACAGGCAGACGAGCACCGCCCAGACCGCGGGCTCACCGCGCAGCAGGGACCTCATGACGACTTCTTCAGCAGTGGTTCGAGGTCTGTGCCGACCTGGTCGAGGTAGGAGCCGAACGCGTCCCCGTACAGCTCGGACTGCTGCAGGTAGTTGTCCTTGAGCCACTTCTGGAACTCGGCGGTCTTGGTGACGCCCTTGGCCGCCGCCTCCCAGTAGGCCCGCTCCCGCCCGTCCAGCCCGCCCGGCGCGAAAATGCCTCTGAACTGCACGTACGAGACGTCGATCCCCTGCTCTTCGGCTGTCGGGAGCCCGGCGAGCTCGGGGTAGGCGTAGCGCTTGTCCGTGGTGACGCACAGGCCCCTGAGGTCGCCGGACCTGAACTGGCCGATGACCTCGCCCGGGTTCAGCAGCGCGATCTGGATCTGGCCGCCGAGCACCGCGGGCACCAGTTCGCCGCCCGACTCGAACGGCACCCGCTGGAACTTCACCCCGGCCTTCTGCTCGATCATCGTGAAGATCACGTTGTCGACGCCGAACGCCCCGGACATGCCCACGCTGACCCGCCCGCCCTTGGCCGCGTTCACCACGTCGGAGCAGCTCTTGTACGGCGAGTCCTTCTTGACCACGAGGATCCCGCCGTCCTCTGCGAGCTTGGCGACGGGCGTGAAGTCCTTGCGGGTGAAGGACACCTGGCCGCTGAGCGGCAGGGACAGGATCGCGTTCTCGGTGGCGAGCAGGTAGTTGCCGTTGCCCTTCTTGCCCAGCATGGCCGAGTAGCCGACCGCGCCCGAGCCGCCCTCGCGGTTCTCGACGGTGACCTTCAGCCCGGGCTGGGCCTTCTCCAGGGCGGCGGCGACGGCCCGTCCCGCCAGGTCGCTCCCGCCGCCGGCGGCGAACGGCACGATCATGCGGACGTCGCCGCGCGGCTTCCACTCGCCGCCCGCGTTCGCGTTCTCCGCGCCGCAGGCCGTGACCCCGAGCAGGAGTACGGCCAGCACGGCGGCCCTCATGACTCCAGCTCCTTGAGCTTGGCGGCGAACCTCCCGAGGTCGATGACGAAGCGCTCATGCGTTCCCGTGCCGACCTTCCCGTTGCCGTCCTCGGCCACCACGGAGAACGCCACCCGTCGCCGGTCCACCTCGGTCACCGTGGCGGTGGCGGTCACCGTGCCGCCCTTGAGCGTGGGCGCCACGTGCGCGATCTCGACCTTGCTGCCGACGCTGCCCTGCTCCGCGGTCAGGTAGGGGGCCAGCGCCGCGATCGCGGCGTCCTCGATCAGGTGGACCAGGTTGGGGGTGGAGAAGATGTCGTGGTCGCCGCGGCGGGTGCAGTGGCGCTCCGCCACGACCCAGGTGAGGCTGGCGCTCACACCCGGGGTCAACTGGTCGCTCATGAGCTACTCCAAGGGGGTGGGGGATTGGGCCGCCGCGCCTTCGGCGAGCAGCCGGTCGATCTCCTGCTCGGTGTGGCCGCATTCACGCAGCACCGCGACGGTGTCCGCGCCGAGCAGCGGTCCCGCGGGGCCGCGTCTCGTCGGCGTGGCCGAGAAGCTCATGGCCGAGCCGAGCTGGCGTACGGCGCCCATCTCGGGATGCTCGGCATCCCAGAAGAAGCGCCGCTGGTTGAGGTGTTCGTCGTTGAACACCTGCGCGTAGTCGCTGATGGGAGCGCACGGGACGCCTTCGGCTTCGAGCGCGGCCACGACCTCGGCCGTGGTGCGTGTGCCTGTCACCCGCTCGATGGCGGGGATCAGCTCGTGCCGCAGGCTGTGCCGGTCGTGCGCGTCGGCATAGCGCTCGTCGCCGAGCAGGTCGCTCAGGCCGAGCGCGGCGCACAAGCCCCGCCAGGTCTTGGGGGTGACGGCGCCGACCGTGCACCAGCCGTCGGAGGTGCGGATGGCCTGGTACGGGGCGGTGCTCTGGTGCGCGGAGCCGAGCGGGCCGCCGACCTCGCCGGTCGCGAAGTACTTGCCCGCCTCCCAGATGGCGAAGGACACCGCCGATTCCAGCAGTGACACGTCCACGTGCTGGCCCTGGCCGGTCAGTTCGCGGGCGTGCAGCGCGGAGACCGCGCCGAGCGCGCCGTACAGGCCGCACACCAGGTCGGCGATCGGCACGCCGACCTTGACGGGGTCGCCGTCCGGCATGCCGGTGACGCTCATCAGGCCGCCGCGCGCCTGGGCCATGATGTCCAGGCCCGGAAGGTTCGCGAGGGGGCCGTCCTGGCCCCAGCCGGAGGCGGAGACGTACACGAGCCCGGGGTTGAGCCGGTTGAGGTCGTCGAAGCCGAGGCCGAGCGCCCGCATGGCGCCGGGGCGCAGGTTCTCCACGAGCACGTCCGCGCCCTGGACGAGGCGGCGGAAGGCCGCAACGCCGCGCTCGGACTTCAGGTCGAGGGCGATCGAGCGTTTGTTGCGGTTGAGCCTGGCGAACGGCGAGCTGTGCCCGGCCGTGAACGGGCCGATGGCCCTGACCTGGTCGCCGCCCGAGGGGTTCTCGACCTTGATGACGGTGGCGCCCAGGTCGGCCAGTTGCATGGTCGCGAAGGGGGCCGCCATGAACGCGCCGACTTCGACGACTCGGACACCGGACAGTGGACTGGTCATGGGGACAAAAACCTCACTTCAGCCGGATTGGTCTATTGTCTACAGAAGACAACTCGGCTAGACAAGAGTTCTGCCGGAAGTTCTTCGGCACTATGGCGGCAGACACTGATCGCCTAGGACAAGAGAGACCGCGATGCGCATCGAGGCACCCCCCAGCATGGTTCAGCTCGCCACAGAGGCCCTGATGCGCATGCTGCTCAGCGGCCGGCTGCAGCCGGGCGACCGGGTGGTGGAGAACCAGCTCACCCAGCAACTCGGCGTCAGCAGGCCGCCGCTGCGCGAGGCGATGCGCGTGCTTGAGCAGCAGGGGCTGATCACGCAGCAGCCGCGCAAGGGCGCGTTCGTCACGCGGCTCACGCTGCACGACATCTACGAGATCGTCACGCTCCGCCGCGAACTGGAGCGGATGGCCGTCGACCTGGGCGTTCCCGTACGCGAGGAGTCCCGGCTGCGCCGCTGCCACGCCGCGCTCGACCGGCACGAGACCTGCGCGCGGGCCGGCGACTGGATGGGCGTGCTGGAACAGGCCGTCGAGTTCCACAGCTCGGTCATCGGGTTGTCGGGGCACCGGCGGCTGGAAGAGGCCTACCGCTCGATCCAGCTCCAGATGCTGCTCTGCATGGGCATGAACCGTCAGGCCAGAGCCTCGGGCGAGTCGCTCGTCGGCGACTGGGAACGGCACCGGCGCCTGCTTGAGGTGATCGAGGCGGGCGTCCCCGAGGCCGTGCACCGGGAGCTGGCCGGACATGGGGACATGACGTTCCTCGACGGCATCGAGGACCGGGTCGGCGGCCACTCCCCCGAGTCGCTGGCCTGGCTGCGGCGGGTCAGGGAAGGAGAAGCATGATCGAAGCTCTGCGGGAGGCCGTGGGCTGGGCCGGGCCGCCGCGCGAGGACGTCGTCGAACGCCGCCATCTGGCCTTTTACCTGCGCGCCGTCGGAGACGACGGGGACGAGGTGCCGGCCACCTTCACCGCGTGCTTCCTCGACGAGCCGCCCTCGCTGCCGGCCGCCGCGTCGTACGGGTCCGGATGGCTGAACGGCGGCGACCGGTTCGAGTACCACGCGCCGCTGCGGGTCGGCGACGTGATCGTCTCCCGCCCGCACTTCACTGGCGTGGTCGAGAAGCACGGGAAGGCCGGACCGATGGCGTTGCTGACGTTCGAGACGGAGTTCCGCCGGCCGGACGGCGAACTGGTGGTCAGGCACATCGGGACGAGGATCAGGAAATGACCGACCTGCCCGCACTGACGGAGACCACCACGCTGCGCCGGCTCGTCGAGTACGCCGGCGCCTCGGGCGACTTCTACGAGATGCACTACGACCTCGCCTTCGCCCACTCGCTCGGCCATCCGGAACTGGCCGTACACGGGCTGCTCAAGGCGGCGTACCTGGGCAGGCTCGTCACGCGCTGGCTGGACGGCCGGGGACGGCTGAGCGTGCTGGAGGTCAGCTACCGTGGCATGGACTTCCGCGACCGCGCCCACACCTGCCGCGGCCGGGTGGTCGCCACGGACGGGAGGCGGGCGGAGCTGGAGCTGTGGGGCGAGGACGACACGGGCCGCCGCACGACACTCGGCCGCGCCGAAGTGATCTACAACGAGGGGGGCTCGTGACCAGTCTTGCCGATCTGCATGGTCTCATGGCTCGCATCGGGCATCCCGTGGTGCAGGCCGCCGCTCCCGTCTCGTCCGGGTTCGCGGACGGGGCGCCGTACCGGTTCGAGATCCCCAGCGTCGAGGGGCCAGGCGTGCTGGAGGCGGTCGTGGCCGAGGCCGACCGGCTCGGCGTGCCGGTCACCAGGACCTCGCAGGGCAGCGGCGTGATGATGCTGACCGACGCCGAGATCGCGCAGATGGCGCGAATCGGCGCCGAACGCGGCATGGAGGTCAACCTGTTCCTCGGGCCGAGGGCCGCCTGGGACACCGGCGGCCAGGCCAAGCTGACCCAGGCCGTGGGCGCGGCGGCGCGCGGCAACGCGATGGTGGCCGCGTGCGTGGCCGACGCGCTGCGGGCGTGTTCGCTGGGCATCCGCAGCCTGCTCGTCGGCGACCTCGGCACGCTGGAGGTGCTGCGCCTGCTGAAGGAGGACGGCACACTGCCGGCCGGTCTGGTGCTGAAGACGTCCGTGCTGATGCCGCTCACGAACGGCCCGACTGCCGCGATCATGGAGCGTCTGGGCGCGACCACGGTCAACGTCGGCACCGACCTGACCGTGCCGCACCTGGCCGAGGTCAGGGCCGCGACCCGGCTGCCGATCGACCTCTATCTGGAGGTGCCCGATGACCAGGGCGGGTTCGTGCGCTTCTACGAGGCGGTCGAGATCGTCCGCGCCGCGGCGCCCGTCTACCTCAAGATGGGCCTGCGCAACGCGCCCAACATCTACCCGTCGGGCGGTCATCTCGGCGTGGTGCCGAAGGAGCTGGGGCGCGAGCGCGTGCGCAGGGCGGCGCTGGTGCAGCGGCTCATCGAGCAGCTCGACCCCGCGCTGGCGGGGCCCTCGACGGCCTCCGACATCGGCGTCCCGGAGATTTAGGCTGTGCGGGCCGGTGACCAGCCCGGGCCGCCGGGGGCCGATCCGTGCAGGACGACGCCGGCGGGCCTGCCGAGGTCGACGAACATGCGCACGTCGTCGAAGCGCCGCGTGCCGACCTCGATGACGTTCGGCAGGCGGCCCCACTCGCGGAAGCCGAGCGACTCGTACAGCTCGATGGCGCCGTGGTTGTTGCCGCGCACGCCGAGCGTCAGCATCTCGATGCCCGCCGCGCGGGCGCTGTCGATGAGCGCGGTCACGACGAGCCTGCCGAGGCCGAGCCCGCGGGCCTCGGGGTGGGCCATGATCTTGCCGAGCTCGGCCGAGTGGGTGAAGATCGGCGCGGGGCCGCGCCGCCACAGCCCCATGCCCTGGACGCTGCCGTCGACGACGGCCAGCGCGAGGCGGGCGTCCTTGTCGCGCACGTTCCGCAGGGTCTCCTCCAGCCAGGGGTCGGTCTCTTCTCGGGTGGGCGGGTTCAGGTAACCGACGGCTCCGCCCAGCGCCACGACGGCGTGGAAGATCCGGTGTACGGCCGCCCGCGTCGCTTCGTCGGGGGTGTCCGGCCAGGTCAGCTCAGTACTCACGATTGGCCATCATGACGTACACGACCGACATTTCGTGACACCTGGCCCGACTGATTGAGCAAGCATATGCTTGGTTTCGTGGCTGAATACCGTAATCTCATCGGCGGCGAACTGGTCCCCTGCGCACGGATGATGGACTCGGTCAATCCGGCGACCGGCGAGGCCTGGGCCCGGGTCCCGGCCGGCGGCCCCGATGAGGCCGAGGCGGCCGTGGCGGCCGCCCGCCGCGCGTTCCCCGCCTGGTCGGGGCTGCCCGCACTGGCCAGGGCCCACTACCTGCGCAAGGTGTCGGAGCTGTTCGGGCGGCACGCCGAGGAGCTGGCCCGGCTGGAGACGCGCGACAACGGGCGGATCCTGCGCGACACGCTCAAGAAGGACCTGCCGGGCATGGCACACCTGTGGCAACTCGCCGTCGGGCAGTGCCTGGACGCGGTCAAGGGCGACACCGTCATCCTCGGCCCCGACACGCTGGGGCTGACGCGGCGGGAGCCGTACGGGGTCGCGGTCTGCATCATCCCGTGGAACTCCCCCATCTCCACGTTCTCCGCCAAGGCGGCCTACGCGCTGGCCGCGGGGAACACGGTGATCGTCAAGCCCGCCGAGCAGGCGAGCGCCTCGGTGCTGCGGCTGGGCGAACTGCTGGCGGAGGTCTTCCCGCCCGGGGTGCTGAACATCGTCAGCGGGCTGGGCGAACAGGTCGGCGACGCCCTCGTACGGCACCGCGACGTCGGCAAGATCAGCCTCACCGGCTCGACGGCCACCGGGCAGGCGATCACCAGGGCGTCGGCGGACGCGTTGAAGCCCATGACGTTCGAACTGGGCGGCAAGTCCCCAAATATCGTCTTCCCTGATGCGGACCTCGACGCGGCCGCCCAAGGCGTCACCGTGAACTCCATCTACACCGGCAACGCCGGACAGGTGTGCGTGGCCGGCTCCCGCATCCTCATCCACCGCTCGATCTGGGACGAGATGCTCGGCCGCATCACCCGCGCCTGCGCGGACCTGGTGCTGGACGACCCCCTGGACCTGCGGACGACGATGGGCCCGATCGTGTCGGCGGGGCAGTACGAGCGCGTGACCTCATACCTCGAACTGGCCGAGAAGGAGGGCGCGCGGCTGGTGTTCGGCGGGCGGACCGGCGCCGACGTCGTCCCCGCGCTGCCCGGCGGCTACTGGGTCGCGCCGACCCTCTACACGAGCGAGGACAACTCGCTGCGGATCTGCCAGGAGGAGATCTTCGGGCCCGTGGCGGTGGCGCTGCCGTTCTCGACGGAGGAGGAGGCCCTGGCCATCTCGAACGACTCCGCGTACGGGCTGGCGGCCGGCGTGTGGACGCGCGACCTCGGCCGGGCGCACCGGTTCGTGCGTGATCTGCGCAGCGGCACGGTCTGGGTGAACACCTTCCGCCAGATGCCGCCCGGGCTGCCGTTCGGAGGGGTCAAGGACAGCGGCTACGGCCACGATTCTGTCCTGGAGTACACCCGCGAAAAGGCAGCCATTATCCAGATTTAGTCGGATAGATTTACGCCTCATGAGCGAGGGGATCAAGGACAGGGCCGGACTGTCCGACGCGGCCGCCCAGTCGCGCGCGTCCGTACTGCGCAGCCGCGCCGAATCATACATCGCGCTGTCGAGGCACGACGCCGCGATCGCGGATCTGACGGAGTCGATCGCGTTGGCGCCCGACAACGCCCGCGCCTGGCGACTGCGCGGCGAGAGCCACCGCGTCACCGAGCGGCACGAGGTCGCGCTGGAGGACTTCGACGAGGCGCTGCGACTCGAACCGGACAGCGCCTACGCGCTCGGCTCCCGCGGCCAGACCTACGCCGCGATGGGCCGCCTGGAGGAGGCCATGGACGACTTCGACCACGCGCTCACCCTCTCCCCCGACTCGTTGTGGATTCTGGAGGCGAAAGCGGACGTGCTCACGGACCTGGACCGGCTCGACGAGGCTCTGGAGGAGCACGCCAAAATCATCGCGCTGAACGAGGACCTGCCCTATTCGTGGGTGGCGCGCGGCGATCTCTATCAGCGAATGAACCTTTACGCCGAGGCGATCGCGGATTACGCCAAGGCTTTGGAGATCGACCCTGAGCATGTGCGCGCGTTGAGCCGCCGGGGCGAGGCGCTGCGAATGAGCGACCGATACGAGGAGGCGCTCGCCGATTTGAATCGGGCGCTGGACCTGGACCCCGACAACGATCGCGCATTCGGCAGCCGGGGCGCGGTGTTGAGCGAGCTGGGCGACAACGAAGGCGCTCTTCGGGACTTGGAGCGGGCTATCGAGCTGGATCAGGAATATATTTGGGCATATCGGGTGCGAGGGGAGATTTATCAGGAGCTGGAACGGCACGAGGAGGCCGTGTCCGACTTCACCCGGGCCCTTCATCTGGAGTTCGGGGACTGAAATTCCCCTCGCGGCGGAAATGGGCGCCAATCCGGCTCCGCAGTTCCGTATTCCGGGCGACAAACGGACGGGCGGCGCGATATAAAATCCCAAGAGCTCCTGGTCGGGCGGTAGAGGTTGTGGTGGCCCATCCGCCGGCCAGGAGCTCTGCTTCGACGTCCGGGCGATCCCCCAACCGTCGCGCTCCGGCGGCCCTTCCTGAGGACCTCGGACTGGAGATCGTCGGAGCGGCCTTCTAGATTCGGGCATATGAGCTTGGGGCTGAGCGAGGAACATCTGGCGTTGACCGAATCCGTGCGAGGGCTGGCAGGGCGGGGCGCCGATCACGCCTCCCTGGCGAAGCTCGGGGTGCTGGGGCTGCACGTGCCCGACCATTACGGTGGGCAGGGCTTCGGGGTGCTGGAGTTGTGCCTCGCGCTGGAGGCTCTGGGCGAGCGGCGCGTCTCGGGCGAATACCTGCCGACCGTGCTGGCCTCGGCGGTGCTGGTCAGGGCAGGGGGCAGGGACGATCTGGTCGCCGGGCTCGCGGGCGGGTCCTTGACCGCCGCCGTCGTGCTCTCCGCCGAGGGCGGGCTGCTGGCGCTGGGGTCGCCGGAGTCCGACCTGTTCGTCGTGCCGGTCGGCGGCGGCGCGTGGGCGGTGCTCGACCGCGCCGACGTCACCGCCGTCCCCGCCGACGGCGTCGACCTGGATCGGGCGCTCTGCTCGGTCACCGTGGACACCGTGCCCGCCGACCGGGTGCTCCCCGGAGTTCCGGTGCGCGAACTCGCCGCCGTGCTGCTCGGCGCCGACGCGTGCGGCGTGGCGGCGTGGACCGTGGCCACGACGGCCGAGCACGCCAAGGTGCGCGAGCAGTTCGGGCGGCCCATCGGGCAGTTCCAGGGCGTCAAGCACCGGGTGGCCGCCGCCCTCGTGGCCCTCGAACAGGCCCGCGCCGCCGTCTGGGACGCCGCCAGAGCCCTCGACGAAGCCCCGGGCGCCAGACCGGCCGCAGCAGGGGCTGGTGGACTTGGTGAGGACGTCAGGCTGGCCGTCGCGGTGGCGGCCGTGCTCGGTCCCGACGCGGCCGTGCGGTGCGCCGCGGACGCGATCCAGGTGCTCGGCGGCATCGGCTACACCTTCGAGCACGACGCGCACCGCTACTACCGCAGGGCGCTGTCCGACCGGATGTTGTCGGGCGACCCCGGGACGTGGGCCGAAGAGGTGACCGGCCTGGCCGTGGCGGGCGTCCGGCGGAGCATGGAGCCCGACCTGCCCGAGGAGGCCGCCCCCATCAGGGACGCCATCAGGGCGCAGGCCGAGTCGCTGCGGGCGGAGGAGCCGGTGGCCAGGCGGGGCAGGTTCGCGCGGGAGGGCTGGATCATGCCGCACCTGCCGGAACCGTGGGGCAGGGGCGCCTCGCCGCTGGAGCAGGTGATCATCCACCAGGAGTTCCGCGACCTCAAACGCCCGAACCTGGGCATCGCCGCCTGGGCCGTCCCGTCCATCGTCCGATACGGAACCCGCGAGCAGCAGGAACGTTTCCTGCCCAAGACGTTCACCGGCGAGATCGTGTGGTGCCAGCTCTTCAGCGAGCCCGAGGCGGGATCCGACCTGGCCGGGCTGTCGACGAAGGCCACGCGGGTGGAGGGCGGCTGGTCGCTGACCGGGCAGAAGATCTGGACGTCGCTCGCGCAGTTCGCCCATTGGGGCATCTGCCTCGCCCGTACGTCCCCGGAAAAGCCCAAACACGATGGCATCTCCTACTTCTTGGTGCAGATGAGGTCGCCCGGGGTCACCGTCCGGCCGCTCAAGGAGATCAACGGGAACGAGATCTTCAACGAGGTCTTCCTCGACGACGTCTTCGTACCGGACGACCTGGTGGTCGGCGAGGTGGACGCGGGCTGGCGGGTCGCCCGCGACACCCTCTCCCACGAACGCGTGGCCCTCGGCGACTCCTGGGGCCCCGGCTCCCGGCACACCGACATGATCCAGCTCATCGCCGAACTGCCGCCGATCCGGCAGTCGCAGCGCGAGCAGGCGGGCCGCCTGTGGGCGGAGGGCCAGGCCATCTCTGCGCTCGGCCTGCGCGTGACGCTCTCGAAGCTGCCGGGCGCGGGCGCCGGCTCCGGTACGGCCTCCAGCGTGCGCAAGCTGCTCGGCATGCGGCACGCCCAGGCGGTCTCGGAGTTCTGCTGGTCGCTGGCCCCGGCGAGCCGCCACTGGAACCGCATGGTCCTCAGCACCCGCGCGTTCACGATCGGCGGCGGGACGACGGAGGTGCAGCTCAACATCATCGCCGAACGCGCGCTCGGCCTGCCCCGCGACCCGTGATCAGCTCTTGGGGTAGTACGGGGCCGCCAGGTGCGCGTACACGATCGTGTTGTCCTGATAGCTGTGCGCCCGCCGGTCGAAAGTCCCGCCGCAGGTCACCAGCCGCAGCCCCGGATAGCCGAGCTTGGCGTAGACCTTCTTGGCGGGGAAACTCCGCTTCGGCGTGTGCTCGACCTTGTCGACGACGAACACGGCCACCGAGCGGTCGGCGCGCAGCACCTGCACCTGGTCGCCCCGCTTGACCTTCCTGAGGTCGGCGAAGACGGCCGGGCCCGTCCTGGTGTCGAGGTGGCCGGTGATCACCGCGGCGCCGCGCCGGCCGGGGACGGGGCCGTAGCGGTACCAGCCGGCCAGGTTCGGCGGGTCGAAGGGCGGGTTCTCGATGGCGCCGCGCGCGTCCAGGCCGAGCTCCATCAGCGGGGCGGCCACGCCGATGGACGGGATGTAGACGGCCGTGGGGCGCTCGGGCCTCATGGGCCTGGCCGTCCTGCCCTCGCCGGTGACGGGCAGGTCGGTGGGCACGCCCGTACGGGGTGACGCGGTCGTGGCGGGGGACGGCTCGGGCCCGCCGCCCACGATGCCGCCGAGCCCGAGCCCGATCAGCAACGCCCCGGCCAGCGACACCACGCCGGCCCCTGCCAGGATCGCCTTCTGCCCCAACCGCCCCTCCCCGCCTTCGCCTCCCACCGTCGCTTCCATGCGACCCTTCTGACCGGCTCTTTCGCCCCACGACTCGGAGCCCAGCCGGGAGGTGCTAGGCGACGTCCTAGCGGCGCCGCACCGCGAACCCGGCCAGCCCGGCGCCGGTCAGCAGGGCCGCGCCGCCCAGCGCGAACGGCCACACCGGCTCCTGCGGCGCGAGCCCGCCGCCGCCGGTCTCCGGGTGTCCTCTGGGCACCTTGTGCTCGTCCTCGCCCGCCGGCTGCCACGGATCTTCGGGTTTGGGCGCCTCGGGCTCCGGCGACCAGGAGTCCTCGGGTTCGGGGGCACTTGGCGGGAAGTCGCCGGGCCGCTCCTCCCCCGGCCGGGAATCCTCGGAGGAGTCGCAGAGCAGCGGAAGCGGGAGAGGAAGACGAAGCAAACAGGTGGACACGGCGGCCGGCACCTGAGGACCGGACTGGGCGGAGGCGGTTCCGATGCCCGCCGCCAGACTCACGCCTGCGATCACGAAGGCCGTCACCGCTCCAGCCATCGCGAGACGTCGCGCTCTTGCCATAAGTGGCTCCAGATCGGTTGTCGCGCCCCCGATGTAAAAGAGAGCCTTGCGAACTATTAGACCAATCGTCAAGTAATGTGACCGAAGTGAAACAGGCGGACACGGAGTGTTTGACCCGAGCCTGACGTGGCAGGGATATCCCCCAAAGGGGGACAAAAGCCATGAGTAATCCGCAACAGCCCGAGCTGCGCAGATCAGGTAGAACAACCATCTGTTCCATGGCCGTCGGCAGGAAGCAGAGCGGAGCCCCGCGCGCCGTTCACCCGCACGGCACCGACAAGGGCTCCAAGGGCGGCGGCAAGGGCGGGGGCGTGCCTCCCGGGCAGCGACCGCGGCATCCGAGGTGAGCATGGTGAAAGGAAGCCTGCAGTTCATCGGCAACGCCACCGTACTGATCCGCTACAACGGGTTCACGCTGCTGACGGACCCGAACTTCCTGCGCCGGGGGCAGCGCGCGTACCTGGGCTACGGCCTGACCTCGCCCCGCCTGACCGACCCGGCCGTGCGGATCGAGGACCTGCCGCCGCTCGACGCGGTGGTGCTGTCCCACATGCACGGCGGCCACTGGGACCGGGTCGCCGGCAGAGGGCTGGACAAGGCGACGCCGATCATCACGACCACGGCGGCGGCCCGCCGCCTGCGCCGCCGCGGCTTCACGCGGAGCGTCGGTCTGGAGGAGTGGCGCCAGCACGAGCTCCGCAATCAGGACGGAACCATCAGAATCACCGCCCTGCCCGCCAAACACGCGCCAGGACCGGCCGAAGCGCTGCTGCCGCCCGTGATCGGCACGATGCTGGAGTTCTGCAACCAGGACGAACGGGTGGAACTGATCATCCACATCAGCGGCGACACCCTGCTCGACCGCCGGCTGGACGCGATCCCGCGCCGCTTCCCCGATGTCGACCTGGCCCTGCTCCACCTCGGCGGCGCCAGACTCCTGGGCAGCCCGCCCGTGACGATGGACGGCGAACAGGGGGCGTCCTGGGTGGATCTGATCAACCCGCATGCGGTCGTCCCGGTGCATTTCAACGACTACGCCGTCTTCAGCTCGCCTCTGGACGACTTCCGCCACCACATCGAGCAGGCCGGACTGGCCGACAGGGTGGTCTACATGGAACGGGGTGAGACCCGTGAACTCGCCCCGCACCACCTGGTCCGCCACTGATCACGCCGACAGCGGCCCCTCGTAGAGATCGAGGGGCCGTCCCGACAGATCATCCGGCAACCGGCCACCCTTCACCCAGCCGAGCTCGTCCAGCGGCTCCGGCAGGACGACCCCCTCCGGCAGGAGCATGAAAGCGCGCTCCGCCGACAGGCGGCGCAGGTGGAGCATCAGGTCCCTCAGGGGAAGCGTCCGGTTCCAGCGCAGCGGTTCGTGGGGATGCCCGCACAACGTCATCAGGGCCGCGGAGCCGTCCGGCAGCGGGCGCGCGAAGTCGTCCACCGAGATGGCCCGCGCGTCCCCGCGGATCCGGTGACCATAGGCGATCGCGACGATGGACGCTCCCGGCTGGCGGGTCGGGTTGTGCGACCTCCGCCGCTCAGGGGGCACACTCGGATCAGGAGGCGGGGGGCGTAAGCCTCCGGGCAGATGCCAGCTGCTGCAGGCGACGGCCCCGGGCGAGGCGAGCTCACGACGGAGCCTGACAAGCGCCCGCGCCATGACAGCGTCGGGATAGCTCCAGGGCTCGGCGGAGTGGGTGGCCACGAAGGCGGCCTCCGCCTGGACGAGAAAGTGCTCGTCGACGATGGGACCGAGATCCATCCTGCCTATCCCGCCTGGCCGCATACCCCGATGCTAGGCCGAAGTGGCCGTTCGGGCCCCTGGCCGACTATCCGAGGATTACCATCCGTAGCGAAATGACAGCCCATAGTGAGCTTAGGCGGTCCATCGCCCGATGAACAACGTGATCCGCGCGGGCACGGCCCTGCTGTCCGCGGCGCTGCTGGGTGTCGCGGCGACCGGCTGCGCGCACACCGGCGCAGCCGCGCCCTCAGCCATCCCCCGGCCTTCTCACGCGAACCCTTCGACCCCGGCGCCGAAGCCGACCGTGACGACGCCCTTCGACGGGGCCGCCCGCGTGTACGCGACAGAGCCGCACCACGACCCCGGCCACGTGCCGATGCGATCGTGCCTGGCGGGCGGGGGCGACGACGTCGAGCCCCCGTGCCCGAGCATCACCTCCACGGGCGGCAGCACCGGACCGCCCAAGCCGCCCGGCACCGCACCGGCCCGCCCGCTCCCGCCGCCCCCGACCCCCAGCGCGTTCCCGTCGAACCCGATCCCCACCCCGAGCCCACCGGACCAGAACCCGAGCCCGGTCCCGCTCACCCCGAACCCCAGCCCCGCACTCCCACCCGAGCCGGGACAGGCATAACCCGCCATCCCGCCCCTCGGCCGGACGACGCCTGGTGCCCGTCGGCTTCGAGCAGTGGCGGGACGGGTACGGGCGGACGATCCCGCCAAGCGAGCGGCGGAGTGGAGCTCCTGCCGGGATTCAGGATGCCTTAGGTGTCGGATCTGGCCTTGCTGGGCTGCACCCGCTTGGGCTCTCCGGGCATTTTCGGGTAGTTGGGCGGGTACGGCATGTCGCCGCGTTCGTCCTGGGCGTAGAGGTCGAGTAGGGGCTCGATGGAGTACGCCTGGTCGTCGATGGCGGCGTGCACGTCGCCGAGCTTGGCGAAGCGGGCGGGCACCGTGCGGATGTCGAAGTCGCGCGGGTCGGCGTCTTCGAGCTCGTCCCAGGTCAGCGGTGTCGAGACGGGGGCGTGCGGCTGGGCCCTGATGGAGTACGCGCTGACCACCGTGCGGTCGCGGGCGTTCTGGTTGAAGTCGACGAAGACGCGGTCGCCGCGTTCCTCCTTCCACCAGGCCGTGGTCACCAGGTCGGGGTCGCGTTCCTCGATGGCTCTGGCCAGGGCGATGCCCGCGTGGCGTACCTGGACGAAGTCCCAGCGCGGCTCGATGCGGACGGCGATGTGCGCGCCGCGGTTGCCGGACGTCTTGACGAATCCGGTCATCCCGAACTCGCCGAGCACGTCCCTGGCGAGGAAGGCGGCCCGGCGGGCGGCGTCGAAGCCGAGGCCGGGCTGCGGGTCGAGGTCGATGCGGAGTTCGTCGGGGTGTTCGACGTCGGAGGCGCGCACCTGCCAGGGGTGGAAGTCGATGGTGCCCAGGTTGGCGCAGTAGGCGATGGTAGCGACCTCGGTGACGCGCATCGACTGCGCCGTGCGGCCGCTGGGGAAGGTGACGGTGACCGACTGGAGCCAGTCGGGGTGCCTGGGCGGCATCCGCTTCTGGTAGATGGCCTCGGTCTGGACGCCGTCGGGGTGGCGTTTGAGGTTGGTCGGCCGGTCCTTGAGCGCGCGCAGGGCTCCTTCTCCGACGCTCACGTAGTACTCGACCAGCTCTCGCTTGGTGGCGCCAATTTCCGGAAAGTACACCTTGTCGGGGTTGGTGACCTTGACGGTCCGTTCCCCCACTACGAGCTCTATGTACGGCGATGCCATAGCCCCGAACCTACCAAGCCGGGGCGGGCCCGTCCCGGAGCCTCCTCGGTGGCGGGACCGAGGGCTCGACGGGACGGGCCAGCAGACCGTCCGCCGCCGGTACGGGCGCTGGCGCGCCACCCGTCCGGCCGTTGTGATCCCCCGGCGCGGCGCCAGCACGGGCGTGGGCTGTGCCGCTCGGTCCGGATCTGCGGACGATCTCACCCCTTTGAAGGAGGCGATGACACCCCCTTGCCTACAAAGACGCGAATTCGGCCCAGAAAGGATGCTTCACCCTACGGAGATCTCTTTTTGCCGGATCTCGTAGTCTGGACGCATGGACAAGGTGGTCAAGAGCGAGGCCGAATGGCGGTCCGAGTTGTCGCCCGAGGAGTTCCACGTCCTCAGGGAGGCCGGGACCGAGCGCCCGTTCACGGGGGAATACGTCGACACCAGGGCCGAAGGCGTCTACTCGTGCCGCGCCTGCGGGGCCGAGCTGTTCCGGTCGGATTCCAAGTTCGAGTCGCACTGCGGTTGGCCGAGCTTCTTCGAGCCGTCGGAGTCCGAGGCGGTGAAGCTGATCGAGGACCGCAGCCACGGGATGGTG
The DNA here is from genome assembly GCF_042650645.1 of Nonomuraea purpurea. Taxonomy (NCBI): domain Bacteria; kingdom Bacillati; phylum Actinomycetota; class Actinomycetes; order Streptosporangiales; family Streptosporangiaceae; genus Nonomuraea; species Nonomuraea purpurea. The sequence goes on along the minus strand of NZ_JBHSBI010000010.1, from coordinate 83,260 downwards.
CGCACCGAGGTCCGCTGCGTCCGCTGCGACTCGCACCTGGGGCACGTCTTCCACGGCGAGGGCTACCCGACGCCGACCGACGACCGTTACTGCATCAACTCGGTCTCGCTGCGGCTCGAACCCAAGGGGTGATCGACTCGCGACAGCGCGTACCGACCGGCCGCATGGGGTAAAAGTGTCGCGTGCGCTTCGTCCACCTCCGCCATCGCTGGGTGACGATCGAGACCATCGGACGTGTGGTGACCCAGCGGTGTGAGGTGTGCGCGAAGACCCGCGTCAGGGTGAGGTAGCGGGCGTCCCGTCAGCCGGGCGCCGGGTGGGTGACGCGGCAGGTGGTGTCGGTGGGGCCGAGGATGTTGGCCAGCACCGGGTTGCCGTTCTCGCCGAACTCCGCCTGCACGAACACGACCGGATTGGCCACTCCGGCGGCGCGCAGGTAGGCCAGGCCGCGTTCGCACAGGGTGAGGGCGGTCCTGGAGTTGCCCGCCGTTTCCGGCAAGTCCGTATATATGCGCAAATATCCGCCGACGGTGCGGATGTCCTTGAGGCGTTTCACCGCCTTGTCGCCCGCGCCCCAGTGCGTATGGAAATAATCGGCCGCACGCAGATCGGTGTGCCGCGAAGGCCCATCGGCCTTGTACCCGGCGATGTCCCCGGGATCGGGCCCCTCCGCGAGCACCGCGTCCGGGTCCGTGGCGCCCGCCACCAGCCCTGGCTCGACCGTCCCGGCCGCCTGGACCGGCTCGCTGGACGGCTGCTTCGGCGGCTCGCTCTGCTCCGCCGAGCGGGGCCTGGCCTGCGTGCTCGCGTTAGGGGCGGCCTCGGGCAGCGCCGCGGCCCGGTTGCCCGCCTCCGCGACGACTTCGGGCCCAGGCGTTCCCGCCGCGACCTCGGGCGCGGTGGGAACGCTGAACGTCCCGTTCGCGCCCAGCACGGCGGCGACCCCGCCCGCGAGCACCAGCACGCCCGCCAGCACCCGCCCCTTCCCGACGCGGCGCCGGCCCCGCGCGTGCCGGGATCCCCGTCCCGAAGGGGCGACATGACGCCCACCCGCGCGCCGCCTACGCCCCTGACCGCGTTTGCCGGATCCTTCCACCCTGCCCCCTTGGAACGTGCCATCGCACGCAGCGCCCAGCCAACAAGGGATTTCCCTGATTGTGACAAAGGGGGTAGATCACTTCAGTTGGATCGCCAATTTGGGGCTCGCCATTCGGTGACACCCGCGCCTGCGCGGGTGTCACCGAATTCCACGCGTCAGGGCAGGGCGGCGATCAGCTCGCGCACCGGCTTGCGCGCGCCCGTGTAGAACGGGATCTCGATCCGCGTGTGGCGGCGGGCCTTGGCCGCCCGCAGCGTCCGCATGAGGTCGACGATCCGGTGGAGCTCGTCGGCCTCGAACGCGAGCATCCACTCGTAGTCGTTGAGCGAGAAGCACGCGACGGTGTTGGCCCGCACGTCGGGATAGTCACGCGCCATCCTGCCGTGCTCGGCCAGCATCGCCCGCCGCTCGGAATCTTCCAGCAGATACCACTCGTATGAGCGGACGAACGGGTAGACGCTCACGTAGGCCCTCGGCTCCTCCTCGGCGAGGAAGGCGGGGATGTGGGACTTGTTGAACTCGGCCGGCCGGTGCAGCGCCATCGCCGACCAGACCGGCCTGCTGTGCCGGCCGAGCTGGGTGCGCCGGAACCTGGCGTAGACGTCCTGCAGGTCTTCCGGCGTGGCCGCGTGCCACCAGAACATGTAGTCGGCGTCGGCGCGCAGCCCGGCCACGTCGTAGACCCCCCTGGTCACGACGTCCTTGCCGGCGGCCTGCTCCAGCAGGTCCTCGACCTCGCCCGCCAGGCCGTCGCGGTCGACGGGACACGGCTCGGTCACCTGGAAGACCGACCACATCGTGTAACGGATCACCTGGTTGAGATCGCGGGCCTTGAGCCGCGGGGCCTCTGTCATGGCGCCTATTCTCCTCTGCGCGAGAGGTGGTCCAGAATCCGGGCCGCCGCCGTACGGGCCGTGGCGACGCAGGCGGGGACGCCGATGCCGTCGTAGGCCGCGCCGCACACGGCCAGGCCCGGCTGCATGGCCACCGCCGCGCGCACCCTGGCCACCCGGTCGAGGTGGCCCACGTTGTACTGCGGCAGCGCCCCGCCCCACCGGGTGACCCGGGTGTCGACCGGCAGCCCGCGCGCGCCCATCACGTCGCCCATCTCGGCGGTGGCCAGCGACACCATCTCGGCGTCTTCGCGCTGGAGCAGGTGCTCCTCGCCGATCCTGCCGATCGAGCAGCGCAGGATCACCAGGTCCTTGGCCAGATGGGGCCACTTCACCGAGCTGAACGTGACCGCCTTGACCGGCCGCCCCTCCACCGGGGGCACCAGGTAGCCGCTGGACGTGGGCGGCTCGGGGAAGGCCGAGATCGGGTAGGCGAGGGTGACGACGGCCATGCTGGCGTACTCGATCCTGGCCAGCTCACTCGCCGCCTTGGGCGCCTCGGCCTTGAGCAGCCTGCTGGAGGCCGGCCCAGGCGTGGCCACGATCACCGCGTCCGCCTCGATGGTCTCCGGGTTGGGCACCGGGCCAGTCACGAGCTGCCAGCCGCGTTCGGTCCTGCGCAGCTCGCGTACGGTGACACCGGTCCTGATGTCGGCCCCCGACGCCTTGGCGACCGCCTCCGGCAGGCTGCCGACGCCGTTCTTCAGCGAGGTGAAGACCGGGCCCGCCTCTTTCGGCGTCTCCTCCACGAGCTGCCTGGCGGCGCTCAGCAGCGAACGCTCCGAGCGTGCCACCGCCGCCACCCGCGGCATCGTGGCCTCCAGCGACAACATCTCGGAACGGCCGGCGTAGACGCCGCCGAGCAGCGGCTCGACCAGCCGATCGACGATCTCGCCGCCCATCCTGGCGCGGATGTAGGCGGCCACCGACACGTCGGTGCGCACCAGGGTCGGCGGCAGGATCTGGTCGAGCGGGACCCGCAGCAGGCCACCGGGCGAGACGATGCCCGATCTGGCCAGCTCGGTCAGGTCGGCGGGCACGCCCATGACCTGGCCCTTGGGCATCCAGCGCAGCGCGCCCCTGGTGTAGATCGCCGACCGTGTGGTGCCGGGGAAGACCAGGTCCTCTCCGAGCCCGACCGCCTCGGCCAGTTCCTTGCCCTCCGGCCGCCTGGCCAGCATCGCCTCCGCGCCGGCGTCGACGTTCACCCCGGCGACCTCCGAGGCGTGCAGCTTGCCCCCGATGCGCGGGCCGCCCTCCAGCACGGTCACCTTGACCCGCTCGCCAGCGCCCTGGCGGATGTACCAGGCGGCGGCGAGACCGGAGATTCCCGCGCCGACGACGACCACGTGCGCCTGATTCCCTTCCACGACTCCTGACGCTACCGCCTCCGGCCCCCGGTCAGTGGCATGGGGCACGTGACCGTAACGTGATTCCCTCCGTCGAACTCACCCGCCGCCAACTCCGTGTAGTGGGCATGAGACTTTTGGGCGGGATTCCTGCGGGCGCGAGGAGATTCCGGTACGGCATCGCACTCTCGGCCGCCTGCGCGGCCGTCCTCCTGGCAGGCTGCGGCGGAGGCGACCGGGTGTCCACCTTGACGACCTCGGACGCGCCCGAGGCACAGTCGGCCGGGGTCGCCCGCGAGCCTGCCGCCGAACGGCCGCGGCCCGTCAAGGACGGCATCGTCTCCGACGTCAAGGTCACCCGGCAGGAGCGTCAGGTCATCTACACCGGCTCATTGACCGTGCGGGCCAAGCAGGTGGCCGCCGCCGTCAAGCAGGCCAAGACGATCGTGACCGCGGCCGGCGGCCACCTGTCCAATGAGGAGTCCAGCTCGGCCGACGAAAGCGCGGACCGGGCCACCTTGGAGTTCAAGGTGCCGCCCGCCAAGTACGGCGAGGTGATCGGCAGGCTCGGTGGTGAGCTCGGCAGGCAGCTCTCGATGAACCAGGAAACCCAGGACGTCACCCTGGAGGTGGCCGACGTCGACAGCCGGGTGCGGTCGGCCCAGCAGTCGCTCGAATCGCTGCGCACGCTGCTGAAGCGGGCCGACACGATCGGCCAGGTGCTCGAGGTGGAGCGGGAGATCTCCACCCGCGAGTCGGACCTGGAGTCGCTGCAGGCACGGCAGAAGCAGCTGGCCGGACAGGTCGCCATGGCCACGTTGACGCTCCAGCTCGTCGGGCCCGTCGCCGTCGTCGAGGATCCCGAGGAGGAGACCGCCGGGTTCCTCGGCGGGCTCAAGGCCGGGTGGTCGGCGCTGGTCTCGTTCACGAACGTGACGCTCGCGGTGCTGGGGGCCTCGCTGCCGTGGCTGATCTTCGTCTCGCCGTTCGTCGCCCTGACGGTCTTCCTGGCGCGGCGCAACCGCACCAGGCGACTGCCCGCGCCGGTACCACCTGCCCCAGGCGCTTGAGCCGGCCTCACGGACGAGGTCCGTCAGGCGCTTGAGCCGGCCTCGTGGACGAGGTCGGTCAGGCGCTTGAGCTGGTCGGGATCCGTCGAGGGCAGCACGCCGTGGCCGAGGTTGAACACGTGGCCCTCGGCCGCCGCGCCCTGCCGCAGCACCTCGCGGGCCCTGCGCTCGACCACCTCCCACGGGGCCAGCAGGATGGTCGGGTCGAGATTGCCCTGCAGCGCCTTGCCGGGGCCGACCCGGCGGGCCGCCTCGTCGAGCGGCACCCGCCAGTCGACGCCCACCACGTCGGCCCCCGCCTCGCCGAGCACGCCGAGCAGTTCGCCGGTGCCGACGCCGAAGTGGATGCGCGGGACGCCCTCGATGCCCTCGAAGATGCGCCTGGTGTGGGGCAGGATGAACTCGCGGTAGTCGGCCGGCGCGACCGCCCCCACCCAGGAGTCGAAGAGTTGCACGGCCGAGGCGCCCGCCGCGACCTGGAGGCGCAGGTGCTCCAGGACGATGGCCGTCAGGCGTTCCATCAGGGCGTGCCACAGCTTGGGGGCGCCGTACATCATGGCCTTGGTGTGGTCGTGGTTCTTGGACGGGCCGCCCTCGATCAGGTAGGACCCGAGCGTGAACGGCGCCCCGGCGAAGCCGATGAGCGGCGTGCCGCCCAGCTCGCCGGTCAGGGCCCTGATGGACTCGGTGACGTAGGAGACGTCGTCGGGCTCAAGCGGGCGCAGCGCCTCCAGGCCCCTGGCGTCGCGGATCGGGTCGGCCACGACGGGGCCGACGCCCGGCTTGATGTCGAGGTCGATGCCGATGGCCTTGAGCGGGACCACGATGTCGCTGAAGAAGACGGCCGCGTCGACGCCGTAGCGGCGGACCGGCTGCAGGGTGATCTCGACGATCATGTCGGGCGTCGCGCAGGCGGTGAGCATCGGCACGCCCTCGCGGATCTTCAGGTATTCCGGCAGCGACCGCCCGGCCTGGCGCATGTACCAGACCGGAGTGTGCGGGACGGGCTGGCGGCGGCAGGCGCGCAGGAAGGCCGAGTCGTCGAGGTTCACTCCACAAGGGTGCCACGTCCGGGGGCCGGTCCTCACCGTGGCCCGGACGCGATGGCGCGAGGTGTCGGAAAAACCTCCATTGGAGGCCCCAAATCATGATCAGATAGTCGGATGAAGGTTTACCGGTCTGCTCGGCGTAGGCATCGTACACGGGTCGAACACACCCCATGGCGGACCAGCGAGCCGGTCTCGACTGGGCCAAATGTTCGCCAACCCACCGCGCGGCACCGATTCAGCGACCACTTTCGGGACACGCCGAGCGCGTTGCGGGGAATTGTCAGCGGCTCGTGCCAACGTCGGAGCCACGACACGAAGAAAGGCCCCGTTGCGATGACCGCGTTGTGGAGTTCCCCAGAGCGCCGCAGTGAGCGCTGCGCTTCCTGCGCCGGTGAGCGGCTGTTCGAGCAGCCTCCGTGCTTCGACGGGCACGAGCAGGGCCAGTGCCCCGAATGGGCCTGCGTCGCGTGCGGTTACGCGATCATTCTCGGTACGCCAGAGTCCACCCGACCGGTTCGCCAGCTCGTTACGGCAGCGGCTTGATCACGAAGGATGAGCACCCCCGTGGTCCCCTTCCGTCCATCCTCAACCTACGCTTCCGCTATGACCCTCGGTGACCAGCCTCCGCCTCCCGCCGCGTTCACGCGTGCCGCGGAGAGCCTGCGGCTGGCCGGGGTCAGGCCGGAGATCGAGCTGGAGGACCTGCCTGCGCCACAGCGGCTGGCCCCCTACGCCGCGGCCATCGGCGCGTCGGTCTACCGCGACGACGACGAGCTCGCGGTCGGCCGGTTGATCCTGCTCTACGACCCCGAGGGGCAGCGCGGCTGGGAGGGCCCGTTCCGGTTGGTGGCCTACGTCCGGGCCGACATGGAGCCGGAGATCACCTCCGATCCCTTGCTCGGGCCGGTCGCCTGGAGCTGGCTGACCGAGGCTCTTGACGCCCACCAAGCCGACTACTCCGCCGCTGGCGGTACCGTGACTAGAGCCGTGTCCGAGGGGTTCGGTAACAAAGCCGACGATCCGGTCACGACCGAGCTCGAACTGCGGGCGTCGTGGTCACCCGCCGAAGAGGACCTCTCCGGCCATGTCGCCGCCTGGTGCGACCTCATGTGCGTGGCCGCGGGGATCCCGCCGCTCCCGCCCGATGTGTCCGCCCTGCCTCGCAGACGTGATGATCCGGAGAGTGACCGAACGAAGTGAGGGCACCAGTCAAGACAGCACCAGCGTCATGAGGTCGGTGAACTCATGACAGAAGAACGCACAGTCCAGCCGCTGCTGGAGCCACGGGAGGGCATTCCGCCGGTCGTGGCGGACGCCGACGGGCTGGCCGTAGTCGTGGGGCGGTTCGCGCGCGGCACGGGGCCCGTCGCGGTCGACGCCGAGCGCGCCTCAGGTTACCGCTACGGCAACCGTGCCTATCTCGTCCAGTTGCGCCGGGCCGGGGCGGGCACCGCGTTGGTCGACCCGATCGGCTGCCCCGACCTGTCCGCCCTCGACGAGGCCGTGGCCGGGGCCGAGATCGTGCTGCACGCCGCGTCCCAAGACCTGCCCTGCCTGCTGGAGGTCGGGTTCAGGCCTCGGGAGATGTTCGACACCGAGCTGGCGGGGCGGCTGCTCGGCTACGAGCGGGTGGGGCTCGGCACGATGGTCGAGACCGTGCTCGGGCTGCGGCTGGAGAAGGGCCACTCGGCGGCCGACTGGTCCACCAGGCCGCTGCCCGAAGACTGGCTGCGCTACGCGGCGCTCGACGTGGAGGTGCTGGTCGAGCTCCGTGACGCGCTCCACCAGGAGCTGGTCGACAGCGGGAAGCTGGAGTGGGCGCGCGAGGAGTTCGCCGCCGTGCTCAACACCCCGCCACCGACGCCCCGGTCCGATCCTTGGCGGCGTACGTCGGGCATCCACAAAGTCCGCAATGTGCGGGCGCTGGCGATCGTGCGCGAGTTGTGGACCATGCGTGACCGGATCGCCAGGGAGGCCGATCTCGCGCCGGGCAGGGTGCTGCCCGATGCCGCGATCGTCACGGCGGCGCTTGAGGGGCCGCGCACCAAGAAGGCATTGACCGAAATTTCAGCATTCACCGGGCGCAGCGCCCGCCGCCACATGAGCGACTGGCTCGCCGCCGTCGCCAAGGCCCGCGGCCTCCCCGACAACCAGCTCCCACAGCCCAGCACCCCGGGCGACGGGCCACCGCCGCCCAACCGCTGGGCCGACCGCGACCCGGCGGCCGCCAAACGCCTCGCCGCCGCCCGCGCCGTGGTGGCGGCGCTGGCCGAGGAGCACCACATGCCCACGGAGAACCTGCTGCAGCCGGACGCGGTGCGGCGGTTGACGTGGGAGCCGCCCGCCGAGATCACCGACGAGAGTGTGACGGGGCGGCTGCGGGCACTGGGGGCGCGGGAGTGGCAACTCTCGCTGACGGCCCACCCCATCGCCAAGGCCCTGGCCCGCCTGGAATCGCGCGGCGACCTCTAACCGAGCCGCCGCCTCCGGGGCCCCGGGCCACCGCCCTTCCCGGCCCCGGCCACACCCGCCTCGAGCCTGCCTGGCCTACCTGGCGCCGCTGGCGGTGGCCGGGCTGGTGAGTCGCCTGGCCGGCGGCGGGGCGGGCACCGCTGGCGTGTCTCCTGTCGGTGGTTCGGCGAGCAGGAGCACCAAGGCGCGACCACGAATCACCACAACCGTTCACATCTTAACTCCAAGCAACTCCTCGAACTCGAAGAGTAGCGTATGGTTGAGCAAAGCCATGATCAAGGCTCCGAGCGGCACATTCTCTGGAACATGACCAACTTTCGCTCTTCCGGAGGAAGGGCTGGAATGGATTGGCTCCACATTGGCCGTTTTGCTGCCGAAGAGACGGTCATTGTTCCGAAAGCCGGTGAAGGACGACAATCAACGACGGCGAGGGAATGTATCGTGTCTGCGGACATTCGCAAGGTGATGACCATGGACTGGCCGGCGCGCATCCGGGATGAGCGTCAGGCGCGTGACTGGGACGTGCACAGCACGGCCCGGCGTCTACGGGCGGCTGCCGGAGACGAATCGCTCCCCGATCACGACTCGCTCGTCCGCGCCATTCGTCGCTGGGAGTCCGGCAAGGTCGCCACGATGACCGAGCGCTACCGGCTGCTGTATAGCCGCATTTTCTCCCGTGATGTGAGAATGCTGTTCGGCTGCCACGAGAACAATCTGGAAGAAGACACTTCGCGGGAAGAGGAAGAATCCACGAATCGTCGCGACGCACTCAAACTAGGCTTGGCCGCCACGCTCGGTCAGGTGTTGGGTGAGGCTGCCGACGAGGCGTTGGAGTTCACCCGCCGTGCGAACACCTCCGCCGTCGGCCGCGGCACCCTGGACCACCTCCACACTGCGGTCTGTGACATCGCCGGCAGTTACGCGCGGCGTCCCCCGGTGGAGCTGTTCCCGGTAGCCCGCCTGTATCGGCGCAGGGTGGACCAGCTCATCGCTGGTACGCACACCCTCAAGGAGCAGCGGGAGCTGTTCGTTTACGCTGGGTGGCTGTCGGAGATCCTCGCTTGGCTGGCCCACGACCTGGGCGACCCCTTGACCGGTGAGGCGTACGCCATCGACTGCTTCGAGCACGCCGACCAGGCCGGACACGACGAGTTGTGCGCCTGGGCGGCCGACGCGACGGCCTCCATCGCCCTGCATGCCGACCAACCGTCACGCGCCGTCTCGGCCGCGCTGCGCGGCCTCAACCGCGTGCCCGTCGGTCACCCGCTGGCGGTACGGCTGTACGCCCAGGCATCCCGTGGCCATGCCCGGCTCGGCAACCGCGACGACTTCCAAGACACTTACCAACAGGCCGACAACCTATGGAACGCCCTGCCGGCCCGCACTCCGGCCCGCCCGGACGGCACCGACACCGGACCCTTGGCCGCCTATGCGATGACCACCTACACCGCTTCGTCCTACCTCTGGCTCGGCGACTATGAGCAGGCACGTCACTATGCCGAACGTGCAGTCCGGGCCCACGAGGTGACACCGGCCGGCCAGCGCTCACTCAGCCGCGAAGCGATCGCCCATCTGGACCTGGGCATCGCGCTGGTGCACCTCGGAGCTCTCGATAAGGCGCTTGCACACGGGCTGCGCGCACTGGGCTCACCTCGGATGGTCACGTCCGTACAGGCGCGGGCAGCCGACCTGGACGCCGTCCTTGCCGCGAAATATCCCGGAACCGGCCAGGCCGCAGAGTTTCAAGCTGCTCTGGCCGCCACGCGGGTAGGAACGGCACCATGAGCGAGCCCGACGTCACCCCCGCCCGACGCGAACTCCGTATCCGCAAGCCGTACTTCGAGCTCATCGCGTCAGGGGTCAAAACCGTCGAGGTACGGGTCGCGTACGCGAGCATGCGCAAGATCCAGCCTGGCCAGGACCTCGACTTCGTCTCAGGCGAAGAGAGGCTGACGACGCGGGTCGTCCGAGTGGCGCAGTACACCTCCTTCGAGAAGATGCTGGAGCACGAGGACCCGATCGCAATCGGTGGTGACCTCGGCAAGAACCCTCAGGAACTGCTCTCGGTCATCCGAAGCATCTATCCACCTGACAAGGAGCGCCTAGGTGTCCTCGCCATCGGTGTGCAGAGGGCCGTCCCTTAACCCACAGGCCGACGTGATTGACCTGTCCGGCACTTGAACATCCGCTGTCCGAACAATCCTGATCTTGACCGCCGAGGCTGGTGGCTTCCGCCCATGCGCCGAAGCGCGCGACCTCGCCGGCACGCATCGGGCTCGCATGGCCAACGACTTCCAGCCGCGTGTGCGTTCCGGCGAAGAGGCGGTCGCATGAGACGCCGAAGCTACGCGCGTACAGGAGTTGGTAGCGGGTGCCTGGAAGGTGCCGTCCGGTCTCCCATCGTCTGATCATTCGGGTGAGGGGTGTGATGTCTGGCAAGTCCGGCGCGAGGTGGCGGAGTTCACGTGCCATGTCGGGGATGTCCCACAGCCGGGCCTCTCGCTCGGTGCGCAGCCGTTCGGCCCACGGTGGGATATCCCGGGGGTGACATCGCGGGTCTCTCCTCGGACGGAGGCGCGGACAATCGCGTCCGCGTATGTCTCCCATTGTCATCCTGACAACGCACTGCGGTGGGCCATCTACTGAGGGTCAGCAGAAATTTTCTCAGCCTGCCCGCTCGGCACCCGTGGCCGTGCCTCGGAAGGGAACCCAGATGACCACGTCCTCGGCTCTGTCTGTCGCCGAAACGATCGCGATCCGTCCCGGAGACCCGCTGGTCGGCACCGTTCGGGTGGATGGATCGAAGAACGCGGCGCTTCCGCTGATCGCGGCGTCTGCGGCGCTGGGCCGGCTCGTCCATCTGGGCAACATGCCCCAATGCCAGGACGTACGGACCATGCTGAGCCTCCTCCAGGAATGCGGCTACAGCGTCACCCGCGCGGTCACCAACCCAGAAGAGGTGGTGATCCGGCCGGTCTCCGCCGCCGGGCGACCGCCGGAGTTGCCCGACGCGGCGCGGATCCGCGCGTCGTACTACCTGGTCCCGGCGCTCCTCGCCTCCCACGGACAGGCACGCCTGCCCTGGCCCGGCGGGTGCTCGGTGGGAGAGCGGGGCATGGACCTGCATTTCCGGGTGTACGAGGCGTTCGGTGACCAGGTCCACCTGGACGGCGCGGGTTACCAGGTGTACAGGGCCATGATCAGGCCGCGGTCGGTGGAGATTGAGCTGCCGTTCCGATCGCGGGGCGCCACCCTGGCCGCGATGCTGCGGGCGGTGATCGATCGCTGCCCGTTGACCTTGTTCCAGCCGAACCTGTCGCCAGAGGTGACCGAGATCATGGCGTTACTGCGGGCGGCCGGTTGGGGCGCGTGTGCGGACGAGGACGCGCTTGACCTGGCCCCGCCCTATGGCAGCGGGAGCGGTTCGTTGGCCTGGGAGGTGCCGGGCGACAAGGTTGAGGCGGTCACGCTCGCCTGCGCGGTGGCGGTCACCAGAGGATGCGCGGTGATCAAGGGCGTACGGGCCGCGGACGTCCTGTCCGCCATGGAAGCGCTCACCTGGCTCGGCATCCCCGTACAGGCCGGAGCCGACACCGTCACCGTTCAGGCCATCGACACCCAGCTCACCGGGCAGCCGCTGCGGGCGATCGCCTCACTGGCTCCGAACGGCCTGGACGCCGACTTCGAACCGTCGCTGATGGTCCTGGCGCTCGGCACCCCGGGCGTGCACCTGTTCGCCGACGCCATCAACCCGGGCCGGCACGGGAACCTGCTCCCGCAACTGGCCCGGCTCGGGGCCGTCATCGAGCCGCTGTCCGCAACATACTGCCGGTTTTCCGGCCCGCAGCGGCTTGTCGGCGCCGAGGTGACGGCCAACGACATCCGCACAGGTTCGACCCTCATCATCGCCGGCCTGGTAGCCGAGGGTTTCACCGTCGTGAAAGGCATGGCGCAACTGCGCCGGGGGCACGCCGAGCTGCCGATCAAACTGCGCCAACTCGGCGCTGACATCACCGAGGCAGCCGTATGAGCGGGCGGCGCACGTTGGAGCGCATCGTGGCGACCACCGACGTCCATTCCAGCTTCGACCGGCCCCTGCCCATGCTGGCGTACCTGCACGCGGCGCGCGAGCGGGCGCTCGGGCGACACCGCCCTCTCCACCGATTGCACCCACCCGACAGAGGCCGCCTTCACCTTGCAAACCCTGCAGCACGACCCAAGCACATGGACCGAACTACGCGCCGCCGGCCGGCGCTTCCCCATCAGCCACGCCGCCAAAGCCCTCACCGAACTGGGCAACCACATCACCTGATACACCCCGCCGGACCAGCCACGACACTACGCTGACACCCGCAGCCAGCCGCCCTTTGAGAGGGAGACCATGACGCCCGACCCGGATCGCATCGAGCGCCTTCTCCTCCAGGGCGTCCAGCAGCAGGTCTATCCCGGCGCGGTCTGGGCGACAGGCGACGCCGACGGTACCCACGCTTCGGGCTCCTGCGGGCTGCTCGACCCCGAAGACCCCGGCCGTCCCATGACCCCGGACACCGTCTTCGACGTCGCCAGTCTCACCAAGATCATCGCTGTCTGGTCCGTCATCGGCACTCTGTGGCAGCAGCAGCGCCTGAGCCTGGACGACCCCCTCGCCGCACACATGCCAGAGCTGAACGGCTACCAGCTCGCCTCCGTGAGCGTACGCCAACTCCTCACCCACACCGCCGGTCTACCGCTCCGGGCCAACCTCAGAAACCTCTACGGCACCGACCAGATCCGCACCGGCGTCCTACGCGAACCCCTCAACCGCCCACCCGGCCAAGCCGTCGAATACACCGACCGCGCCGCCCTCATCCTCGGCTTCCTCGCCGAACACCTCACCGCCACCCCACTCGACCACCTCGCCCGCACAACCGTCTGGCAGCCCCTCGGCATGACCGCCACCCGCTTCGGCCCGCTCCCCGCCGAACGCTGCGCCCCCACCGAGCACGACGACGACGCCGGCCGCCACCTCCGAGGCACCGTGCACGACTTCTCCGCCCGCCTGCTCGGCGGCGTCTGCGGCATCGCCGGCGCCTTCTCCACCGCGCCCGACCTAGCCGCGTACCTGCAGCATCTTCTCCAGCCCTTCGGCACCAGCGCCGCCTGGGTCCAGGAGTCCCTGCAGGTCCAAACCGGCGACCTGCAACCCGCACGGGGACTGTTCTGGCACCCGGCCTCCGGGACCGACCCGGCGGACGGCGTCTACGTCCACTACGGCTTCACCGGCACCGGCATGTGGATCTCCCCAAAGCAGAACCGCTGGGCCGTCCTGCTGACCAACAAGCTCTACTACAGCCGCGACCGCCACCCGCTCAAAGAGATCCGCAACACCTTCCGCACCCTCGTATTCCAGTAGGGGAGGTTGACCCCGCGCCGCCACATCGCTGAGTGGCCGCTGCGGGGTCCGGGACACCTTGCCCCGGGCACCACGCCGCATCCCACTGGTCCAGCGTTGTCCCGGCCCTGGTCGCACCCCTGTCGGCACAACGCGCGGGGCGGGGCTACTTGACGGGCTCGGCAGGGCGGCCGTACGGTTCGGGAAAGCGCTTTCCCCATGTTGCCCTGAAGGGATACTCAATGAGCGTGCGCACCATCGGCGTCGTGATGAACGGCGTCACCGGACGGATGGGTTACCGCCAGCACCTGGTCCGTTCTGTCCTGGCCATCAACGAGCAGGGCGGTGTCGCGCTCTCGGACGGCGGCAAGGTGAGACTCAAGCCAGTACTTGTCGGTAGAAATGCAGACAAATTGGCAGATATCGCGGAGAAGCATGGAATTTCGGATTTCACCACCGACCTCGACTCCGCCCTCGCCGACGAAGACAACCTGATCTACTTCGACGCCCAGGTCACCAGCGCCCGCGTCAAAGCCGTGCTGAAGGCGATCGAGGCGGGAAAGCACATCTACGCCGAGAAACCCACCGCCGAGTCCACGCAGGAGGCCGTCGCGCTGGCCGAGGCCGCCGCCGCCAAGGGCGTCAAGAACGGCGTCGTCCAGGACAAGCTGTTCCTGCCGGGCCTGCTCAAGCTGAAGCGCCTGATCGACGGCGGTTTCTTCGGCCGGATCCTGTCGGTGCGCGGGGAGTTCGGGTACTGGGTGTTCGAGGGCGACTGGCAGGAGGCCCAGCGCCCCTCGTGGAACTACCGGGCCGAGGACGGCGGCGGCATCGTGCTCGACATGTTCCCGCACTGGCACTACGTGATGGAGAACCTGTTCGGCCGCGTCCAGTCGGTCTACGCCCAGGCCGCGACGCACATCCCGGCACGGGTGGACGAGCAGGGCAACACCTACCAGGCCACCGCCGACGACGCCGCGTACGGAATCTTCACCATCGAGGGCGGCATCGTCGTTCAGATCAACTCTTCCTGGACCGTTCGCGTGAACCGGGACGAGCTCGTCGAGTTCCAGGTGGACGGCACGCACGGGAGCGCGGTGGCGGGCCTGCGCAACTGCCGCGTCCAGCACCGTTCCGCCACCCCCAAGCCCGTCTGGAACCCCGACCTGCCCGCCACCGCGCGCTTCCGCGACGGGTGGCAGGAGGTGCCGGACAACGCCGAGTTCGACAACGGGTTCAAGATCCAGTGGGAGGCGTTCGTCAGGCACGTGCTGGAGGACGCGCCCTTCCCGAACGACTTCGCCTCCGGCGCCCGTGGCGTGCAGCTCGCCGAGCTGGGCCTGCGTTCGTCGGCCGAGGGACGCAGGATCGAGGTGCCGCAGCTGTGATGATCGACCTTCCCGGCATCGGCGCCTACACCCTCAACGAGCCCGTGTCCTGGCCCGCGATCGACGCGCCCGCGACCAGCCGCATCGTGTACGCGGCCGCCCACGTCGTCGCCGACCCGCTCGGCGACAACACGCCCGGCGCCCCCGCCGTCGTCGACTGGGACGCGACCCTCCGCTTCCGCCACCACCTGTGGTCGCACGGGCTGCGGGTGGCCGACGCCATGGACACGGCCCAGCGCAACATGGGCCTGGACTGGGCGGCCACCAAGGAGCTCGTCCGGCGCAGCGCCGCCGAGGCCCGTACGGTCGGAGACCCCGCCATTCTGGTGGCCTGCGGCGCGGGCACCGACCACGCGCCCGACGCGGCCGACCTGCACACGATCACCGCCGCGTACTCCGAGCAGATCGAGACCGTCCAGTCCACGGGCGCCGGGGTGATCATCATGGCCTCCCGTCAGCTCGCCAGGGCGGCCGAGGGCCCGCGCGACTACCACCAGGTGTACGGCAAGCTGTTCGGCCTGGCGGACCGCCCGGTGATCCTGCACTGGCTGGGCGAGATGTTCGACCCGCAACTGGCCGGCTACTGGGGTTCGCGGGACGTGGCGGCGGCGACCGAGTCGTTCCTGGAGCTGATCCACGCCCACGCCGCGACGGTGGACGGCGTGAAGGTGTCGCTCCTGGACGAGGAGCACGAGGTGCGCCTGCGCGCCGCGCTCCCCGAGGGCGTCAAGCTCTACACCGGCGACGACTTCAACTACCCGTCGCTGATCAGGACCGGCTCGCACGCCCTGCTGGGCATCTTCGACGCCATCGCCCCCGCCGCCGCCGCGGCGCTCCAGGCGCTGGACGCGGCCGAGGCGGCCGGCGACGTGGCCGACCGCGACCGGCTGCTGGCCGCCTACGACGAGATCCTCGCCCCGACCGTCCCGCTGTCGCGGAAGATCTTCGAGACGCCGACGTACCACTACAAGACCGGCATCGTCTTCCTGGCCTGGCTGAACGGCCACCAGGACGCGTTCGCCATGGTGAACGGCGCCCAGTCGGCCCGCTCGCTGCGGCACCTGGCGCAGGTGTTCCGCCTGGCCGACCAGGCGGGGCTGCTGGCCGACCAGGAGCTGGCCGTGCGCCGCATGAAGACGCTGCTGGCGGTGAACGGGCTGTGAGCCTTTCGCTGAACCAGTGGACGACCCGGCGCTGGACGGTCACGCAGGCCGTGGACGGGTGCGTACGGCACGGCCTGGAGGCGGTCGGGCTGTGGCGGGAGAAGGTCGCCGAGGAGGGGCTCGCGCGCAGCGTCAAGCTGGTGCGTGAGGCCGGGCTGCGCGTGTCGTCGTTGTGCCGGGGCGGCTTCCTGACGGCCGGCGGGCTGCCGGGCGAGGAAGGACGCAGGGCGTTCGCCCAGGCGCTGGACGACAACCGGCGGGCCGTCGACGAGGCGGCCGAGCTGGAGGCGGCCTGCCTGGTGATGGTGGTGGGCGGGCTGCCCGGCGTCAAACCCGGCGAACCCCTGCCCGAAACGGCCACCGGCTCCGGCTCCACGACCGGATCGGTCGCCCCCGCCGGGTTCTCCCGGAACCTGGCCGGGGCGCGGGAGCGGGTGGCCGAGGCGCTCGCGGAGCTTGCGCCCTATGCCGGCGAACGCGGCGTCAAGCTGGCCCTGGAGCCCCTGCACCCGATCTACTGCCCGGACCGCGCTGTCCTGTCCACGCTGGGCCAGGCGCTCGACCTGAGCCTGCCCTACCCCGAGGAGCAGGTCGGCGTGGTGGTCGACACCTTCCACGTCTGGTGGGACCCGCGCTTGTTCGAGGACATCGCGCGGGCGGGCCGCAGGATCGCCTCCTACCAGGTGTGCGACTACCTGCATCCGCTGCCGCAGGACATCCTGCTCGGACGGGGCATGATGGGCGACGGCGTGATCGACTTCCGGCCGATCACCCGGGCGGTGCTCGCGGCCGGGTACGCCGGGGACGTCGAGGTGGAGATCTTCAACGCCGACATCTGGGCCGCCGACCCGGACCAGGTGGTGGCCACGATGAAGTCCCGCTACGAGGACGTGGTGCTCGCCAGGCCCTGAGCATCCCCGATTTGGTCATGAAATCGACACCGTGCCCGCGGCGCCGTCGATCGTGATCTCCTGGCCGGTGGTGATGCGGTGGGTGGCGTCGGGTACGCCGACGACGGCCGGGATGCCGTACTCCCTGGCCACCACCGCGCCGTGCGACATGGCCCCGCCCATCTCCATCACCAGCCCGCCGGCCGTCAGGAACAGCGGGGTCCAGCCCGGATCCGTCGAGGGGCACACGAGGATCTCGCCGGGCTCCAGGTGGGCGCCGATCGGGTCGAGCACCACCCGGGCCACGCCGGTGACGGTGCCGGCCGAGGCAGGGGTGCCGATCAGCGCGCCCTCGTGGGCGGTGGCGACGAGGGTCTCGGGCTCGGTGCCGTCGGACAGCAGCACCCTGGGGACGTGCCTGCGGCGCGACTCCAGCTCGTAGGCGACCCGCCGCTCCCCCACCAGAGCCCGCAAGCCGCTGTCGCCGTTCAGGGCCGACCTGATCTCGTCGAAGGTCAGGAACACCACGTCGCGCGCCGAATCCAGCACGCCCGCCTCCACCAGGTGAGCGCCGACCACGAGCAGGCTCTGCCGTATGGCGGCGATGGCCTTGACCGCGTAGAACTTGGGCAGTTCGCGCAGCCCCGCGTACGTCCGGGTGCGCCGCAGCCCGAAACGCACCACGGCGGCCCGCCACCGGCCCTTGCCGCGGGCATGCGCCATCACGTTCGCGGTCGCGGCCCGCGCCTGCTCGACGCCCTTGGCGAACACCGCCGTCGGAGCCAGGTCGACGCCGGCGTCCATGCGCAGGTAGTTGGCCAGGACGCCGAGGATGTGGGCGGGCTCCTCCGACCAGCGCGGCACCCCCAGGTCGATCTCGGCGACCCCGCGGTGGCCGTATTCGGCGAGGAACACGGTGATCTCGGCCTGCGCCTTCGGCGGGAGCCGTTCGGACCGGTAGAGGCGCACCAGCTCGGGCACGGACTCCCGCAGGAACGGCTCGGGCTCGATGCGGGTGGCCAGGCGCCACAGCTCCAGGTCCATCTCGGTGGTCGGGTTGTGGGGGACGCTGCGCAGCACGTCCTGCATCTGGTCCACCGGGACGCCCGACAGCTTGGACGCCAGGGCGAACAGGCCGTAACCGGTGATCACGATGGGCATGATCGAGACGATGGCAGGGAAGGTGCCGGCGAGGGTTCGTTCCGCGTGGTCCAGCCGCTGGGCGGGGGTGATGTCGGCGGGCAGCTTGAGCTTCCTGTCGAGTTCCTCACCGACACGCGCCGCGTAAGCCAGGGCCCTGTTCGGCCTGGTCAGCGCCATCAGGACGCGGGACGGGGCGTGGACGCCCCGGGCGAAGCGGAACGCGCCGCGCAGGGCGGGGAGCGGGGAGGTGTGCGTCAGCGGCAGCCGGGGATCCTCCGCCAACCGGTTGAAGACGGCGACGGTACGGGCCTCGCCCAGGGTGAGCATGCGCGGCAGGACGGTGCGGCCCACGCGGCTGCGTACGGCCGTGGTGAGGTCGATCCACATGCGCCCGCCCGACTCCGTCATGAACGCCGGGCCGTCGAGGCGGCGCTTGGAGCCGTAGCCGAACAGCCGCGCCGCGCCCCCGCTGACCAGCTTGAACGTCTCCAGCCCCAGCGGCGTGAGCGGGCCCATGACGCCCTGGGCGACGTTGAGCGAGAAGTACACGCGCAGGCCCGGCCTGGTCGGCTCGGGCAGGGGGTAGAGGGTCGTGATCGGCCTGGCCTGGGTGAGCCAGAGCACGCCGTCGGCGTCGATGGCCCACTCGATGTCCTGGGGCGCACCGAAGTGCTCCTCAACGCGAATGCCGAGCGCCGCCAGCTCGCGTACCCGCACATCGTCCAGGCAGAAGCCACCACTCGGGACGGCGACGGGATCGAGGCCGTTCGGTGAGGCGGGGGCGGGCTCAGCGGTGACTTCGGGGACGTCCAGGGCGACCGCCGGGCCCGGATCGGGGGTTTCGAGGCGTTCTGTGCCGCCGCCCGGGCGGGGGCGGATCAGTATCCGTTTGTCTCCCGGGTGCCGTTCGAGGATCTCGCCCTCGTAGACGACGAACCGGTCCGGGTTGACCGCGCCGGACACGACGGCCTCCCCAAGGCCGGGGCTGGCGTCGATGACGCTTTCGCGGCGTCGGCCCGTTACCGGGTTCGCGGTGAACATCACCCCCGCGACCTGCGCGTCCACCATGACCTGGACGACCACCGCGAGCCGTACCGAGGCGTGGTCGATGCCGTTGGCCTCCCTGTAGGCGACGGCGCGGTCGGTCCAGAGGGAGGCCCAGCAGCGGCGTACGGCGGCCACCACCTCCTGCGCCCCCACGACGTTCAGGAACGTGTCCTGCTGTCCGGCGAAGCTGGCGAATGGCAGGTCTTCGGCTGTGGCGGACGAGCGTACCGCCACCGGCACGTCGTCCCCGAGCGCGGCGTAGGACGTCACGATCGTCTCGTGCACCTCGGCGGGCACCGGCGCTTCCAGCAGGTGCCGCCTGGCCTGCTCAGCGAGCGTCGGGCCGGCGAGGTCGCCTGGTTGCAGCCCCTGCGCGACCTGGCGGTACGCCTCCGTCGTCAGCACCCAGCCGGGCGGCACCGGTAGGCCCGCCCTGGTCAGCTCGCCGAGGTTGGCGGCCTTGCCACCCACCTCGGCCGGCATCCCGGCGTCGATCTCGGAGAAGTCCAGTGCGGTCGTCATTGAGTGCACCCCAGCCGTTCAGCGTTTCCTCACAATTGTCACGCTCGTCCGGCAGAAATTCAACAGGTGATGAACATCAGAGCTCCAGCGGCACCCCGTCCAGGCGCCATGCGGGATCGATGGCCACCCCGAGGAGCGCCAGCGCCGTCGGCCCCACGTCCACCAACCGGGGAGCGAGGAGAGAACGGCCGCCGAGGTCCTCCCCCAGCCGGGCGGCGATCACGAACACCGTGCGCTCCTCATCCGAGGTGCCCCCGTGGCCGCCGTCGTCCACGTGCCCGTGGTCGGTCGTCACCAGGACGGTCCAGCGCTCCGCGGCGTACGAGGCCCGCCCGCGGATCGTGGCGAGCAGGCGCCCAAGGTAGGCGTCCTGGGTTTCAAGCGCGGCGGCGTACTCGGGACAGAACGCGCCGAGGGCGTGGGCCACCTCGTCGATGTCGCCCAGGTACACGAACACGGCGTCGGGGTCGTCGTCGGCCAGGTGGCGCTCGGCGGCCTCGGCGACCTGTTCGTCGGCGGCGGCCCAGCCGAGGGCGTAGCCGTCGAGGGCGAAGCGGTGGTCGATGGCGTCGCCGAAGGCGCCCTGTTCGGCGAGCGATATCCAGGAGAAGAACGCCGACGTGGTCAGGTCGGGGCGAGCGTTCTTCACACGAGTCAAGTAGTCAGGAAATTTGGTGAAATCGGCTTCTGAGAAGCTGTTGTCTACGACGCCGTGTTTGTCCGGCCAGACCCCGGTGGCGATGGACGACCACCCGGGGCCCGAGTCCGTACGCGACCTGATGACCCTGCCGCCCGGCTCCGGAGCCTTGGGGACGATCTCTCCCGGCGATTCCGTACGCGGCGTTCCCGCCTCTCCGTAGGGGAGTTTGCTGGTGCCGTACGCGCCGGAGGACATCAACCCGGCCAGCACGGGCGCGTCGAGAACCTGGAGCCGGTCGAAACGCAGGCCGTCCATCCCGACGACGAGGACTTTATCTCTGAAAGGGGACATACCCCCATCTAAGCGGTGAATCTCCGCACCCACTCCGCCGCTCCCGGCAGAATCTCCTCAACCGGCGCGACATGCGGATACCAGGTACGCTCCCACTCCAGCGAGACCCACCCGTCGTAGCCGGCCCCGCGCAGCAGCTCCCCGGCCTCCTCCAGCGGCACGGAACCCGTCCACATGGGCACCGGCGTGGTGTCCTCGGCCGAGACGGCATCCTTGACCTGCACATAGGCGAGGTACGGGCCGAGCGCGGCCAGCGTGGCGGCCGGGGGTTCGCCGTGGCGCCACGGGTGCAGCAGGTCCCAGATCGCGCCGGTCGTGCCGGGGCAGTCGGCGGCGGCGAGCACCTCGGCCAGGGCCGCGCCGGTGGCCATGCTGTCGTGCGTCTCGACGAGCACGCGGCGTCCGAGGCCGGCGGCCGTACCGGAAACGGCTTTGAGCCTGCGGGCGCCGATGGCCGGATCGTCGCCGCGCGGGAACACCCGTACCGCGGGCGCGCCCAGGTCGGCGGCGAGCCGCAGGTCGGCGAGCAGCGCCTCGATAACCGGTTCGTCCGGTCCGGGCTCACAAACCCTGACATATCCGGCGAGGGCGGAAATTTCCAGGCCCGCCCCTTCCACTCGCGACCGCACCGACCGCCGCTCCCCCGCGTCCAGCCCGCTGTGCACGCCGGTGTCCGGATGCAGGCGCAACTCCAGCCCCTGGCAGCCCCCGCCGACCGCGATCTCGATCGCCCTGTCGAGCCCTTCACCGGGCATCCCCAACGTGCTGACCGCCAGCTTCACGCCGTCATCCTCCGTACGCTCCGCCGCAGCACGACCTCACCCGCGACCTGTTCGACCACGACCTCCCCCTGCTCCCCCAGCGCCAGTTCCAGAGCCCGCGCCCCCATGTCCTTCAACGGCAGCCGCACGGTCGTCAACGCGGGAACATGGTCTCGCAACGTAACGATGTCGTCGAAGCCCGCCACAGAAACGTCCTCGGGCACCCGGACCCCACGCTCGCGGCAGGCCGCCAACGCCCCCACCGCCATCACGTCGTTCACCGCGAACACGCAGGTCGCGTCCCCGACCTGCTGGGCGGCCGCATAACCGCCGTCGCGGTCGAACGGACCGTGGATCACCTGGGGCGCGGGCAGCCCCATCTCCTCCAGCGCCCCGGAGAACCCGGCGCACCGATCGGCCGCCGTCACCAGGTGCGGCGGCCCGGCCAGTACGGCGAAACGTGTGTGGCCCAGCCCGGCCAGCGCCCGCGCCAGCTCGGCGGCACCTTCGCGGTTGGCGGGCGCGACGGTGTCGACGCCGAGCAGGTCCTGTCCCACGCAGGCCGCCCGGCCGCCGCCGGCCTGGTAGCGGGCGAGCTCGTCGCGCAGCCGCCCGGTGACGACCGGATCGGCGACCCGGGAGCCGACGAGCAGGACGGCCCGCACCCGCTGGGCGTTGAGCGTCGCGACGTAGGCGATCTCCTGCTCCGGGTCGCGATGCGTGGTGCCCACCATGACCAGCAGCCCTTCGGTGGCCGCCGCCCGCATCGCCCCGTCGGCCAGGGCGGCGAAGTAGGGGTCGGTCAGGTCGTGGACGACGATGCCGATGACGTTGCTCGCGCCGCGCGCCAGCGTCTGGGCGGCGATGTTGGCGCGGTAACCCAGCTCGTCCGCGGCCCGCTCGACGCGCGCCCGCAGGGCGGCGCCCACTTGGCGGGTGCTGCCGTTGAGCACCCGCGAAGCGGTCGCGAGCGAGACGCCCGCCTGTTTGGCGACGTCTTCCAGCGTGACCACGAGACCTCCAGGGAAAGCGGTTTCCAAGTCTGCCAGACCGGCCCCTGGATCCGCATCCTTACACGCCTCAGGCCCACGGGAACAGGAAGTCCAGGAACCCTCCTCCGCTCGACTGCGTCGGCGCCGGGACCGGAGCCTGGGTCTGCTCGGGCTGCTTCTGCTCCTGGACCGGCTGCTCCTTGGGCGCCTGGGTCGCGGGCGCGCCTTCGGAGTCATCGGTTTCGTGAATCTGCTGGCGCTCCTCCTCCTGCGACCGGGTGGGCCTGGAGCTGGCCTTCTGGGTCGGCTCACCGACGCGGTCGCGAGTCGGCTCCGCCTCGGGCTCGGGCTCGCGCGTGGGCCGGGCCCGCTGCTGCGTCGGAGTCGGCTCCGCGGACTCGGTATCGGTCGGCTCGGGCGTGTCCGACTCGGTGATGTCGGGCTCGGGCTCCTCCTCCGTCGCCGTGTCGTCCGCAGGCGCCGCGGTCTCGGAGGGCTTGTTCACCTGACGCGCGCTCGCGCAGTTGCCGCCGGCGCACGGGTCGTCGGAGGAGGTGCCGGTGAGCATGAAGCCGGCGCCCACGCCGACCACGACCACCGCCGCCGCGGCCACCAGCAGTTTCCTGGTACGGCGGCGCACCTCGCCGTCGCCGGAACGCCCACCGCTGGACCGCCCGCCGGAGCGTGCGGGCGGCTCCTTGGAGTCGTCGCTCCACCCCGAGCCGAGGAAGCCGCGCTTGGGCTCGTCGTCGCGCTCGAAGCCGTCCTGGTCGAAGCCGGCCCGGTCGGCGCCGCCACGTTTGAAGCCGTCGCGCTCCCAGTCGCGATCGTCGTCACGGTCCCGGTCGAAACCGTCCTGGTCGTAGTCCCGATCAAAGGAGTCGCGGTCCCGGTCGAAGCCGTCCCGGTCCCGGTCGAAACCGTCCCGGTCGAAGGCGCGCTCGTCGCCGGGGGCGCGCTCGTAGCTGCGGTCGATCGGCAGGTACGGGTTCTCCTCCTCGATCCGATGCGGACCGCTGGGACCGCCCAGATCGTGCGGGGCACCGGTGCCGCGCACGTCATGCGACCCGCTCGGGGCACCCATCTCATAGCCGCCGAGCACGTCGTGACCGCCGCTCGGCGGGCCCAGAACGTCGTGGGAACTTCCCGGCCCGCTCAACACGTCATGAGAACTGGAGGATCCGCTCAACACGTCATGCGACCCGCTCAGCACGTCGCGTGGGTTGTCGTCCAGGACGTCACGAACGCCCTCGCCGACTTTCGGCTCGCCGATGGGCATGGGCGTGCCCCCGCCGGGCGGAAGGATGTAGGTCTCGTTGCCGACGACCTGGATGGCGGGTTGCTCGTCGGTGTCGTCGGTGCTCCACCGCGGCGACAGCACGTCACCCGCGAGCTCCGGGTTTAACGACCTACCCTGCCCATCCTCATATGGCCTGTCGTTCTCGTCGCGCGCCACGATGGAACCTCTCTAGTACGAATTCGGACCGCGCCCTTTCCTAGCAGACCCAACCACCGCTTGTCCGGAAATTTCACATGTTTCCCTAAAATCACGTAGGGTAACTTTCGTCACTCTGAGCAGCAGGACCGGACGGAGAGTCCCTGCCAAAGGGGCCCCGATCAGCCGAGGAGCCCGTCAAGAAGGCTGTCAAGCGCCGCCTTCACCCGCCCCACGTCCACCCCGCACTCACGCATCCGGTACGCGAGCAGCGGCGCGGCGAGCGGCGCGAGGAGCGCGTCGGCCACGCAGAAGGCGTCGACGTCCGGCCGGACCCGGCCGATCAGCATGACCAGGTGGCCGTGATAGGCGTCGTACGCGCCGCCGAAGCGGGCCATCGGCCCCGCCGTCTCGGCCATGAGCAGCAGGTCGAGCTGCTCGACCGTGCGATCGGACAGCGCCCGCATGAACGCCCCGACCCGCTCGCCCGGCTCCGCCCCCGGCCCGAGCGGCGGCGGCCCTTCGAGGAACGCCGCCTGGAACTCCCGCTCCCGTGCGTCGATGAGCGCGTACGCCAGCCCGGAGCGATCCCCGAAGCGCCGGTAGAGCGTCCCCACGCCGACGCCCGCCGCCGCGGCCACGTCGGCCATCGACAGCCCCTGGACCCCCTGGGCGGCCACGATGCCCTCGGCCGCGGCGAGGATCTTCGCCCGGTTGCGGGCCGCGTCGGTGCGCTCGCGTTTCACGCCCCCATCCTTCCATCGCTTGCGATTCGGAACGCGTTCCGGTTACGGTTAACCGGAACCGATTCCGGATTAGGAGGAGCCATGCCGAACAAGGTCGCTTTGGTAACAGGTGGCAGCAGGGGCAT
This sequence comes from Nonomuraea purpurea, assembly GCF_042650645.1. NCBI lineage: Bacteria > Bacillati > Actinomycetota > Actinomycetes > Streptosporangiales > Streptosporangiaceae > Nonomuraea > Nonomuraea purpurea. The sequence goes on along the minus strand of NZ_JBHSBI010000010.1, from coordinate 58,754 downwards.
CGGCGCGGCCATCGCACGACGGCTCGCGGCCGACGGATTCGACGTGGCGATCACGTACAACACGGCTGGCGACAGGGCCGAGACCGTCACCAAGGAGATCGCGGCGGCGGGCGGGCGCGCCCTGGCCGTCCGGGCCCCGGCCGAGGACGCGGTCGCGCTGGTCGCGGCCGTGGAGCACGCGGCCGCGAAGCTGGGGCGGCTGGACGTGCTGGTGAGCAACGCGGGCATCGCGCCCTACGGGGCGCTGGAGGAGGTGACGCTGGCGGAGGTCGACCAATTGCTGGCCGTGCACGCCCGCGCCTCGTTCGTGCTGGCCCAGGCGGCGGCCCGGCACATGGAGCGGGGCGGCAGGATCGTCATGATCGGCAGCAGCCTGGCCGAACGCGTCCCCTACCCGGGCTGGTCGGCGTACGCGATGAGCAAGTCGGCGCTGATCGGGCTGACCAAGGGCCTGGCCAGGGACCTGGGCCCACGCGGCATCACCGCGAACCTGGTCAGCCCCGGCTCAACCGACACCGAGATGAACCCGGCCGACAGCCCCGAGGCCGAGGAGGAACGCCGGTTCACCGCGCTCGGCGTCTACTGCTCCCCCGACGACATCGCCGCCGCCGTCGCCCACCTCGCGGGCGACGGCGGGCGAGCCATCACCGGCGCGACGATCGCCGTGGACGCGGGCGTGACCGCTTGATGAGGATTACAGGCACGGGTTGGTGCTGGTGTCGACCACCTTGTCCTTGAGCGAGCTGGAAATCACCGACTCGACCCGCACACCAGGCCAATCCTTGCCGATGACGAGCTGGATGATCGGGCCATCGGGGGCCTTGACAGCGGTCTTTCCCTTGTACGGCTGCGTCTTGAGAGGCTTGACCTTGCCCTCGGCCGGGGTCTTCTTCTCCTTCGACAACCGGGCGGCCACCGTGTCGGCGTAGGCGGTGCCGTTGGCGGCGTCCTTCTTGGCGTACCTGATCGAGGTCGCGTCGGTCGTGGGGGCGTCACCGACCTGCGTCACCACGAATCCCTGGTCGGCCAGTTCGTCGGCGACCTGGAGGGCCTTGCCCGACTCGCCTGTGGCGTTCAGCACCTGGACGCGCACCTGCTCGCGCTCGACCTTGAGCGCGGCGGGCTTGCCCGGGCCGGCGGTGGCGGTGACCTCCACATCTCTGCGGACCTGGTCGAAGAAGTTCGTGGCGGCCGGCTCACTGAACTGCACATGGGCCGGCTTCGGCGCATAGGGCTCGGTGGGCACCGTGATGCCCTTGAGCTCCTTGGCCGTCAGACCCTCGACGCTCCTGGCGACCTCCAGCATCCGCTCCAGCGTGAGCCCTTCGTCCACGGTGACGGCCTTGGTGGCGGCCCGCAGAAAGCCGTCCAACTTGACGGGATCGGTGAGCAGACCGCCGTCGGTGACCTTCTCCATGACCTTGGTGAGGAAGACCTGCTGACGCTGGATCCTGCTCAGGTCGCTGCCGTCACCGAGCTTGTACCTGGTGCGCACGTAGCCCAGCGCCTGCTCCCCTTTGACCACGTGCCTGCCCTTGTCGAGCACCAGCTTCGCCTGGGGGTCGTTGACCGCCTTGGGCAAGCAGATCTCGATGCCGCCAAGGGCGTCGATGATGCCCTTGAAGCCGGTGAAGTCGACCTTCACGAAGTGGTTGATCTTGATGTTGGTGAGCGACTCGATGGTCATGATCGTGCAGTTGATGCCGCCCTCGTTGAAGGCGGCGTTGATCAGGTTGAGCCCGCCGGGCAGTGTGGCGCCGTTCTTGCCCGGACATGGGGGGATCTGAACCATGGAGTCGCGCGGAAAGCTGATCATGGTTGCCTTGTCCCGGTTCGGGGAGATGTGCAGCAACATGATCGTGTCGGTGCGCTCTCCTCCGTTGATGGTCGTGGCGCCGTACCTCTGGTTGTTGCCGTCGCGGGAGTCGGAGCCGACGAGCAGCACGTTCAGCGCCCCGGTCTCCGGAGGGCGGTTCGCGCCGGGCTCAATCGGCACGCGGATGATCCCGCTGTCGAGACTGCGGTAGTACCCGTACCCGCCGAGCGTGACGACGACCAGAAGCGACGTCAGCGCCACACTGACCCACCCCAGTGGTGTCAGCGGGTTGCGCCGCGCGTTCGGGTCGCGCGCGTCTTTCGTCCCCCTTCGCGGGGGCGCTTCCTGGTCATGAACCGCACTGCTCGGCCGCTCTCTCATGCGGTTCACCCCTTGCACCATGATCGCGAAGCATAGCTACAAAGGCGGTGCGTCCGCCTATGAATCAGCCTGGCCCCCGCCCAGCGCGAATGCGCGTCTTTCTGGGATACGCGCGGTCTCCGGCAAGGGTTCCATGCAAAGCGCGAAAATCCGGAGCACCACTACGTACGGTGACGACATGATGACATTCATGCTGTTGACCGAGCTCCCGCCGCCCCCGGGCGCCCACGAGGTGGCCGGGCTGCGCGCCAGGGCCAGAAACGCCCGCCGCAGCGCCCTCGTCGCCCTGTCCACCTCGATCGCGTTGCAGGCCACCGCACAGCTGCTCGCCGACAGGGCCGCCACCAGGGAGCAGACGCTGCCGCTCGCGGTGTTGTCGCTGGCGGTCTTCGTGGTCGCGCTGCCCACGCTGGCCGCCACCCAGTACGTCTGGGGCGCCCGCGCCCGTCACGTGCGCCGCAGGGAGCGCGAACTGTACGCCGACGTCCCTTCCGGCAGGGTCCGCCCGCTGAGCCGGATCTGCGTGGCGTGCTGCTGGGCGGTGACGCTGCTGCTCGGCTGGACGTCCCCGCGCTTCTTCCGCCAGGCCGCGTGGTACGCCTTCGCCGACGCCCTGAACTGGGCCGCCGAGGCCCTGGCGGTGCTGAGCCTGTCGGCCGGGGTGTTGTTCCTGCTGTGGTGGGCACGTGAGGCGTTGGAGATGCTGACGCGCGTCCGGCGTCCGGGGGGATCACCTGGCGATCCGTGGGATCCCGGCTCGGGCGCGCGCCGGGGAGAGGGCGCGGTGCTCTGGACGGGCGCGATCGTGGCTGTCGCGGCCCTGGTCGGAGCCCGCGCCCATCTGTGGGAGCCGGCGACGGGGGTCGTCTACGGACTGCTCACCGTCGCCCTCGTCTGCGGAGTAGTTACCGACGAGTAGCATAGGCGGGGTAACCCCAACAACGAGGAGCGAATCCGTGCCTTCCTCTCGTGACGTCGTGTTCGTCGACGGCGTGCGCACGCCTTTCGGCAGGTCGGGGCCGAAGGGGCTGTACGCGGAGACCCGCGCCGACGACCTGGTCGTCCGCGTCATCCGCGAGCTCGTCCGGCGCAATCCCCACCTGCCACCCGAGCGCGTGGACGAGGTCGCCATCGCCGCGACCACCCAGATCGGCGACCAGGGCCTGACCATCGGCCGTTCCGCGGCGGTGCTGGCCGGGCTGCCCAAGTCCGTGCCCGGCTACGCCATCGACCGCATGTGCGCGGGCGCGATGACCGCGGTCACCACGGTCGCGGGCGGCATCGCGTTCGGCGCCTACGACGTCGCCATCGCCGGCGGCGTCGAGCACATGGGCCGCCATCCGATGGGCGAGGGCGTCGATCCCAACCCGCGTTTCCTGTCGGAGAAGCTGGTCGACCCGAGCGCGCTGGTCATGGGCATGACGGCCGAGAACCTGCACGACCGCTACCCGGCGATCACCAAGGGGCGCGCCGACGCCTACGCGGTGCTCTCGCAGGAGCGGGCGGCCAAGGCGTACGCCGACGGCAAGATCCAGCCCGACCTCGTGCCGGCGGCGATCAGGACGGCGGAAAGGGGCTGGGGCCTGGCCGTCGAGGACGAGGCCCCGCGCCCCGGCACCACGATGGAGGGGCTGGCCGGGCTCAAGACGCCCTTCCGCCCGCACGGCAACGTCACCGCGGGCAACTCCTCCGGCGTCAACGACGGCGCGACCGGCTGCGTCGTGGCCGCCCGCGAGGTGGCCGAGGAGCTCGGGCTGGGCGCGAAGATGCGGCTGGTGTCGTACGCGTTCGCGGGCGTGGACCCCGAGGTGATGGGCGTCGGGCCGATCCCGTCCACGGAGCGGGCGCTTCGCCTGGCGAATCTGGAAATTTCTGATATCGGGCTGTTCGAGATCAACGAGGCCTTCGCCGTCCAGGTGCTGGCCTTCCTCGACCACTTCGGCATCACCGACGACGACCCCCGCGTGAACGCCTACGGCGGCGCCATCGCCTACGGGCACCCGCTCGCCTCCTCCGGCGTGCGACTGATGACGCAGCTCGCGCGGCAGTTCGGCGAGCGTCCCGACGTGCGTTACGGCATCACCACGATGTGCGTCGGCATGGGCATGGGCGGCACTGTGATCTGGGAGAACCTCGCGTGACTACCATTGACAACTGGCGTGCGCTGCTGAGCGAGCGCAGCACCGACGAGGTCGTCACCAAGGCCCTGGTGCGCGACGTCCAGCTCCCCTACGGCGCGGGCACGATGGCGCTGATCACCCTTGACAACGGCTTCGACCACACCAAGCCCAACACCTTCGGCCCGCACGGCCTGTTCGCGCTGAACGGCGCGCTGTCGGAGATCGCCGAGCGCACCGACCTGGCCGCCGTGGGCGTGACGGGCAAGCCCTTCATCTTCGCCGTCGGCGCCGACCTCAAGGGCGCGGCGGCGCTGACCACGCGCGAGGAGGCCCTGGCGATCGGCGCGCTGGGCCACCACGTGTTCCGCCGACTGGGCGAGCTGCCGATCCCGACGTTCGCGTTCGTCAACGGCGCGGCCATGGGCGGCGGCCTGGAGATCGCGCTGCACTGCGGCTACCGGACGATCTCCGCGGGTGTGCCCGCCGTGGCCCTGCCCGAGTGTTTCCTCGGCCTGGTGCCGGGCTGGGGCGGCACGCAGCTCCTGCCCCGCCTCGTCGGCCCGGCGAACGCGATCAAGCTGATCATCGACAACCCGCTCTCCCAGAACCGCATGATCAAGGGCAGGGACGCGCACGAGCTCGGCGTCGCCGACGCGATGTTCGACCCCGCCGACTTCCTGGAGGAGTCGCTGCGCTGGGCGGCCAAGGTCGTGGGCGGCGAGATCACCGTCGAGCGCGAGCGGCACGACGGCTGGCAAAAGGCGGTCGCCGACGCGCGCTTCCTGCTGGACATGAAGCTGCGCGGAGCCGCGCCCGCCCCCTACAGGGCGCTCGACCTGATCGCGCTGGCGGAGACCGCCTCCCGCGACGAGGGCTTCGCAGCCGAGGACGAGGCGCTGGCCGACCTGCTGATGGGTGACGAGCTGCGGGCCGGGCTCTACGCGTTCGACCTGGTGCAGCGGCGTGCCAAGCGGCCGGCGGGCGCGCCCGACGCCGCTCTCGCCCGCAAGGTCACCAAGGTCGGCGTCGTGGGCGCGGGCCTGATGGCCTCGCAGATGGCGCTGCTGTTCGCGCGCCGTCTGGAGGTCCCGGTCGTACTCACCGACCTCGACCAGGCCAGGCTCGACAAGGGCGTCGGCTATGCGCACACCGAGGTGGACAAGCTGCTGGGCAAGGGCCGGATCTCCGCCGACCAGGCCAACCGGCTGAAGTCCCTGGTGACCGGCTCGCTGACCAAGGACGCCTTCGCCGACGCCGACTTCGTGATCGAGGCCGTCTTCGAGGACATGGCGGTCAAGAAGCAGGTGTTCGCCGAGGTCGAGGCCGTGGTGCCGGCCGAGTGCACGCTGGCCACCAACACCTCCTCGCTGTCGCTGACCGAGATGGGCGCGGACCTGAAGCACCCCGAGCGGCTGGTCGGCTTCCACTTCTTCAACCCGGTCGCGGTCATGCCGCTGCTGGAGATCATCAGGGGCGCCGCGACCGACGACGCCACGCTGGCCACGGCCTTCGCCGTCGGCAAGACGCTGAAGAAGTCGTCGGTGCTGGTCAAGGACGCCCCGGCGTTCGTGGTCAACCGGCTGCTGACCTGCTTCATGGGCGAGGTCGTGGCGGCAGTGGACGAGGGCACGCCGCTGGAGGTCGCCGAGCACGCGCTCGACGGGCTCGGGCTGCCGATGTCGCCGTTCGCCCTGCTGCAGCTCGTCGGCCCTGCGGTCGGCCTGCACGTGGCCGAGACGCTGCACCAGGCCTTCCCCGACCGGTTCGGTCTCTCGCCGAACATGGCCAAGCTCGTCGCGGCCGGCAAGCCGGGCGTCTACCTGCCCGACTTCACGCTCGACCCGGAGGCGGTGGCGCTCTTCGCGGGCGGCGCCACGCCGTCCACGGCCGAGCAGGTCCGCGAGCGCGTCCTGGCCGCGCTGGCCAGAGAGATCCACGTCATGCTGGAGGAGGGCGTCGTCGCGGCGGCACAGGACATCGACCTGTGCATGATCCTCGGCGCCGGCTGGCCGTTCCACCTGGGCGGGATCACCCCGTACCTGGACCGCGCCGGCTTCGCCCAGCCGCGCTTCCTGCCGCCCGGGGTCGCCTCCGTGCCTGCCTGATTCTTTAAGGAGGCCCGCCCGGCGGGCCTCCTTAACTCGCCAGAACCTCCGCCGTAGCGTGTGGTGCCGTCCTACGAACGGAGAGTAACCATGATGCGAGCAGTCGGCACGATCACGCTCTGCGGAGCCTTCCTGCTGGGCGCGTCGGCGCCCGCGGTGGCCGCCCCCAAGCCCAAGGTGCAGCTCAAGATCGTCGATGCGGTCAAGGGCGGGGAGACCAAGACGGTCTGGCTCCACTGCGCACCGGTCGGCGGCACCCACCCCAACGCCCGCGCGGCCTGCCAACTGCTGGAGAAGGTCAAGGGCAAGCCCGAGCAGCTCAACGTCTCACCGAACGCCGTGTGCACCCAGGAGGTGCAGCCGCACGCCGTCGTGATCGTGGGCCGCTGGTACGGCCTGGCGGTGAAGTGGGCCAAGGTCTTCACCAACGGCTGCCAGGTGAAGGCGGCCCTCGGAGCGGTCCTTTCGATCTGACCCGGCCGGCGGGGTGGGTCACGCGCTCACCCCGTCCGTCTTCCCCGGGCGCGCCACCAGCCTGCTGTGCCAGTAGCCGAAGCCCGCGTAGAGCAGCACGCCGAGGATCATCCAGAGCACGAACCGCAACCACGTCAGCGCCGGCAGGTTGAGCATCAGGTAGAGGCAGGCCAGCACCGACAGGATCGGCAGCACCGGCACCAGCGGCGCCCTGAACGCGCGCGGCAGATCGGGCCTGGTCCTCCTGAGCACGATCACGCCGATCGAGACGACCACGAACGCGAACAACGTGCCGATGTTCACCAACTCGGCCAGTTCGCCGAACGAGACGAACCCGGCCAGCAGCATCGTCACCGCACCGATGATGACCGTGAGCCTGGCGGGCGTGCCGAACCCCGGGTTGACCTTCGCCAGCCAGACCGGCAGCAGCCCGTCGCGGCACATGGCGAACAGCACCCGGGTCTGGCCCAGCAGCAGCACGAGCACCACCGTGGTCAGGCCGGCGATCGCGCCCACGCTGATGATCGCGGCCAGCCAGGGCTGCCCGACGGCGATGAAGGCGTCCGACAGCGGCGCCGTCGTGCTCAGCTCGCTGTATCGCTGCATGCCGACGACGACGAGGGAGACGGCCACGTACAGGAACGTGCAGATGGCCAGCGAGCCGATGATGCCGCGCGGCACGTCACGCTGCGGGTTGATGGTCTCCTCCGCGGCGGTGGCCACGATGTCGAAGCCGATGAAGGCGAAGAACACGATCGCCGCGGCGGCGAAGATGCCGAACACCCCGTACGCGACGGGCGTGATGCCGAACAGGAGCTGGATCAGCGGAGCCCGCAGCCCCTCGATGCGCGCCTCGGGCATGGCCTCGGGGATGAACGGCGTGTAGTTGGCGCCCTTGACGAAGAAGAGCCCCGCCACGATCACCAGCAGCACGACCGCGACCTTGGTGAGCACGAGGACCAGGTTGACCCGGGAGGACAGCTTGATGCCCAGGGCCAGGACCGTGGTCAGGATCGCGACGATGATCATGGCGGGGACGTTCACCGCAGGATGCGCGCCGGAGATCGCGTCCGGCAGGTCGACGCCGAACGAGGTCAGCATCGAGTCGAAGTACCCTGCCCAGCCGACCGCCACCACGGCCGCGGCCAGCGCCAACTCCAGGAGCAGGTCCCAGCCGATCACCCAGGCGGGGAACTCACCGAGCGTGGCGAAGGCGAAGGTGTAGGCGGACCCGGCGACCGGGATCGTGGAGGCGAACTCGGCGTAGCACAGAGCCGCCAGGCCGCACACGACGCCCGCGACGACGAACGAGATCGCCACCGCGGGGCCCGCCGTGTCCTTGGCGACCTGCCCGGTCAGGACGAAGATGCCCGTGCCGACGATGACGCCGATGCCGAAGACCGTCAGGTCCAGGGCGGTCAGGCGCTTGCGCAACTGGTGTTCGGGGGCTTGGGTGTCGCGGATCGACTGCTCGACACTCTTCTTCCGAAAGATGTCCACGCTCGGCGATCCTTCCCGCACCGAGCGTGATCATGCGTATCCGGCGCGGGGTCGGGGATTCCGGGCCGCGGCGGTGATCATCGCCGCGGCCCGCGAGGTGGTCAGTGGCGGGCGGGCTCCGCGGAAGAGGTCCGCTTCGCGACGGCCTCGGTGATCTGCCGGGCCAGGTCCTGGCCGGTCAGGCCGACCCGGCCGAGGATGGCGGCGCGCTTGGCGTGGTCGAGGAACTCCTGCGGGATGCCGAAGGTGCGTACGGGCACGTCGACGTCGCCGTCGCGCAGCAGGCGGGCCACGGCGTCGCCCACGCCGCCGACGCGGCCGTTGTCCTCGACGACGGCCACCAGCTTGTGGGCGCTCGAGGCCAGCACGAGCGCCTCGTCGAGCGGCTTGACCCAGCGCGGGTCGACCACGGTGGCCGAGATGCCCTGGGCGTCGAGCAGGACGGCGGCGTCCATGCAGAGCTGGGCCATCGGGCCGACGCCGACGAGCAGCACGTCGGGTTCGCCCTCCCCGGCGCGCAGCAGGTCCATCTCGCCGAGCTTGCCCACGGCCTCGACCGGCTCGGCCACGGGCCCCTTGGGGAAGCGCAGCGCGGTCGGGCCGTCGGTGACCTCGACGGCCTCGCGCAGCAGCTCGGCGAGCCGGTCGCCGTCGCGTGGCACGGCGATGCGCAGCCCGGGGACGATCTGGAGGATCGACAGGTCCCACATGCCGTTGTGGCTGGCGCCGTCGTCGCCGGTGACGCCCGCCCGGTCGAGCACGACCGTGACCGGCAGCCGGTGCAGGGCGACGTCCATGAGGAGCTGGTCGAAGGCGCGGTTGAGGAAGGTGGCGTAGACGGCCACGATCGGGTGCATGCCGCCGAGGGCGAGCCCGGCGGCGCTGGTCAGCGCGTGCTGCTCGGCGATGCCGACGTCGTAGATGCGCTCGGGGTAGGCCTCGGCGAAGGCGTTGAGCCCGGTCGGGTGGAGCATGGCGGCGGTGATCGCGACCAGGTCTTCGCGCTCCTTGCCGAGCCGGACGAGCTCCTCGCTGAAGGCGTTGGTCCAGATGCGGGGCTTGGGCTTCTCCGCGCCGGTGACCCGGTCGAAGGCGCCGGGCGAGTGGAACTGGTCCTCGTCGTGGTTCTCGGCGGGGGTGTAGCCGCGGCCCTTCTGGGTGAGCGCGTGCACGATGACGGGGCCGCGGAAGTCGCGGGCCTTGCGCAGGGCGGCCTCCATGGCCTGCTCGTCGTGGCCGTCGATGGGGCCGACGTACTTGAGGCCGAGGTCCTCGAACATGGCCTGCGGCGCCAGGACGTCCTTGACGCCCTTCTTGAAGCCGTGCAGGGCGTCGTACAGGACGGGGACGTTGCCCAGTTTGTCCTTGACGTACTCGAGCACGTCCTCGTAGCGGCGGTTGACCCGCAGCGAGGACAGGTGGGAGGCCAGGCCGCCGATGGTGGGCGAGTAGGAGCGGCCGTTGTCGTTGACCACCATCACGACCGGCAGGTCCTTGACGGCGGCGATGTTGTTGAGCGCCTCCCAGGCCATGCCGCCGGTCAGCGCGCCGTCGCCGATGACCGCGACGACCGTGCGGTCGTGCTCGCGGCGCAGCTTGAACGCCTTGGCCAGGCCGTCGGCGTAGGACAGGGCGGTGGAGGCGTGGGAGTTCTCGACCAGGTCGTGCTCCGACTCGGCCTGGCTCGGATAGCCCGACAGGCCGCCCTCCTGCTTGAGCGCCTCGAACCCCGAAGCCCTGCCGGTGAGGAGTTTGTGCACGTAGGACTGGTGGCCGGTGTCCCAGACGATCGGGTCTTTCGGCGAGTCGAAGACCCGGTGGAGCGCGATGGTGAGCTCGACCACGCCGAGGTTGGGGCCCAGGTGGCCGCCGAACCTCGCGCAGGCGTCGACGAGCACGTCACGGATCTCCCCCGCGAGCCGCGGCAACTCCTCGACAGTGAGCCGTTTGACGTCGTGCGGTCCCTCTATCGAGCCCAGCAACCCGCTCACGGATCCGACTCCCCTCTGCTCTTGTGCGCCGATTCCCCCGAGTCTAGTTCGCGGACGCCCCACTGACTCCATCAAGTCAAATCCACCCACTTATGTCCGATCTTGACCTAGTCTTTCGGTACCTATGAACTCCGTCCCCAAAATCAAGATCGTGGCACTTGTGGCAGCCATGCTCGCTCTTGCCCTTGCAGCAGCAAGTTTGGTGCTCGTCCTGGCCGACGTGGCCACGACCTCGACGGAGTCCGCAGCCCAGCAACTCGCCTCGCCACCCGCCGCGCCCGCCGACGGCAAGCGCGCCGACGCCGGCAGGGCGCTGGCGACACGGAACCCGCTCTACAAGACCGGCCGGCTCACGGACGTCGACTGCGACCCCGGCGACCTGCCCGCCGGCAGCATCAGCGCCTACCGCCGCTTCCTGACCCGCGTGACCGCCTGCCTGAACAAGGCGTGGGCCGCCCAGTTCCGCAAGGCCGACCTGCCCTTCTCCAAGCCCCGGCTGCGCATCATCACCACCAAGGTCAAGACGCCCTGCGGCCTGTGGAACGCCGGCGCCGACGGCGTCTACTGCTCCACCGACCGCACGATGTACCTGATGATCAGCCGGGCCCAGCTCCGCAACCCGTTCCCGCTGGGCATCTCCCGGCTGATCGCGCACGAGTACGGACACCACGTCCAGCAGACCTCCGGCATCTGGTCCTACTACTGGGCCGCCAGGTCGGGTGCGGGCAAGGCCAGGCGCCTGCAGCTCTCACGCAACTCCGAACTGCAGGCCGAGTGCTTCTCCGCGGCCTTCATGAGCACGATGAAGGGCACCCGGCTCGTCACCGACTCCGACTGGGCCTACACGGTGGAGTGGTTCAGGAAGAACGGCGCCAAGGGCTGGCCGCAGAACGACCACGGCAAGGGCCCGACCCAGGCGGCCTGGATGACGCGGGGCTTCAACCGGGGCACCCCCGGAGCGTGCAACACCTGGGCCGCCCAGGCCAGGAACACGTTGTGAGTTCCCGCTGAGCACGAAACCCTAAATCACCACAAACTCATCTATGATCCGCGATCGTGCGCATTTCCCTCTTAGCGGCGACCGTGTGCCTCGTCGCGGGGCTGCTCTCCTCCACGCCGGCGAACGCAGCCGCAGGGGTGGCACAGCCCGGGTTGACCAGCGTGATGAGCGATGACGGGCCGCGCCACACATGCGACGTCCCGGCCATCCGCCAGGGCAGCGCGAACTCGCTCAAGTCCTTCCACCGCGCCATGGCCGACTGCGCCGACCGTTTCTGGGCCGCCAGGTTCGCCGCCGCCGGGCTGCGGTACACCTCGCCCGAGGTCACCGTCACCACCGGGACCGACTCGGTCTGCGGGAAGATCAACAGCAACGGCGCCCACTACTGCCCCGAGCAGCGGGCGATCGCCATCCGCATCATGAAGCACGACCTGCGCGACCCGTTCAGGATGAACATCGCGCACTCCGTGGCCCACGAGTGGGGCCACCACGTCCAGCAGCTCGTCGGTGTGCTGGACGCGCAGAACGCGCTGTACTGGCCGGCCTCCGACGACGCGCGCAAACTGCTGAGCCACCGGCTGGAGATGCAGGCGGAGTGCTTCGCCGGCGTCTTCTACAGCGCGACGATCGAGTCGATCAAGCCCGGCCTCGACTGGGACGAGTGGATCGAGGCCGTACGCATGGCGGACGAGAGCGACATCCACGGCAAGCCAGGCAACCTGGCCTTCTGGCAGGACCGCGGCTACCGCGGCGGCGCCACCGGCTTCTGCAACACCTGGACCGCGCGCAAGAGCAGAATCACCTAGGCACCGGCACGGGCCTGAACGTTGGCACGGGCTCAGGCATTGGCGCGGGCCAGCACTTCGAGGGGGTCGGACAGCACGTGGGCGAAGGCCAGCTCGGCCGCGCCCACCAGCGTGGCCGCGTCGCCGAGCGCCGACGTGCGCAGCCGCAGCTTCTCGCGCTGCGGCGCCATGGCGTGCAGGGTGAGCTGGGAACGCACCTGCGCCGCCGACCCGAGATAGATCTCCCGCAACATCCCACCGAAGATCACCATCTCCGGGTTGAAGATGTTCACCAGGTTCGCCACGCCGAGCCCCAGCCAGTCGCCGACCCTGCTGAGCGCCTCCTGCGCCACGATGTCGCCCCGGTCGGCGGCCTCGACGACGGCGCGCACGGCGTCCCTGCCCTGCTGCCCCGCCCCGAACCGCCCGGCCGACTCCAGCAGCGCCCGCTCCCCCACCTCGGCCTCCAGGCAGCCGTGCGACCCGCAGCCGCAGGCCCGGCCGTCCGGGTTGACGACCATGTGGCCGACCTCGCCGCCGTAGCCGTCGTGGCCGCCGAGCAGGTGACCGCCCGCGATGATCCCGCCGCCGATGCCGACGTCGCCGTGCAGGTAGATGAGGTCTCTGACGCCCGCGCCGACACCGCGGCTGTGCTCGGCGAGGGCGGCCAGGTTGGCGTCGTTGCCCACGCTGACCGTCAGGCCGAGGCCGAGCCTGCGGCCCAGCTCCTCCCCGAACGGCACCTCGTCGGCCTTCAGGTTGGGGCCGAACCTCACGACGCCGTCGCCCTTGCGCACGCCGCCGCTGACCGCCGCCGCCGCGCCGACGCACACGGTGTCGGCCCTGGTCTTGCGGCGCATCTGCCTGGCGAACCCGGACAGCGTGCCTGCCAGCTCCTCCAGCGCGAACGCGCCGCGCTCGCACGTGGTCTCCCTGCGGTCGAGGATCACCCCGCCCAGCCCGACGCGGGCGACCGCGAGCCGGTCGGGGCTCACGTCGAAGGCGAACACGTAGACGCGGGCCGACTCAGGCCGCACCACGAGCGAGGGCCTGCCCGCCCGGCCCGTCTCGCGCGGCAACTCCTCGCGCACCAGCCCCGCGGCCGTGAGATCGGAGGTCAGGGCCATGATCGTGCTGCGGTTGAGCCCCATCTTCGAGGTCAGCTCGGCACGCGAAATGGGCCCGCCCAGATGGACATGACGAAGCAGCGCGCCGAGGTTGTGGCGCCTGATGTCCTCTTGGGACGGGCCGGCACGCATGGTCTGGGGTTCCTTCAGGGGCTGAGAGTCGCTGATCACCTTAGACCAGCGGCTGCCGCCCGCTTGCGCGCCAGCGCGTCCACACCCGCGGCGAGCAGCAGGACAGACCCTGTGACCAGGTATTTCACACTGGCTCCATACCCCATCAGACCCATGCCGTTCTCGATGACGGCTACCACGGCGCCGCCGAGCACGGCGTCCAGCACCCGGCCCTTGCCGCCGAACAGGCTCGTGCCGCCGATGACGGCCGCGCCCACCGCGTACAACAGGACGGAGCTGCCGCCCGTGTTCGGGTCGACGGAACTGGCCCTGGAGGCGGCGATGATCCCGCCGACCGCCGCCATCGAGGAGCAGATCACGAACGCGCTGATCCTGATCCGGTCCACCGAGATGCCCGCCCGGCGGGCGGCCTCGGGGCTTCCGCCGACCGCGTACAGGTGGCGGCCGAACGCGGTGCGGCGCAGCACCAGCGTCCAGGCGACCAGCAGCGCCAGGATGATGGGCACCACGATCGGCACGCCGGTGAGCGAGACGAGCGCCGGGTTGCGGCTGCGCTCCAGGTTGAGCACGAAGACCGCGAGCCCGGCCAGCACCGCCAGCACGCCGACGCGGAAGCCGATCAGCGACAGCGGGTCGGCCACCAGGCCGCGCTTGGCGCGCTTCCTGGCCCGCAGGAGCTGCACGCCCGCGTAGACGGCCACGCTGACGGCGTAGAGCGCCCAGCCGAGCCACGGCGGCAGGTTCCTGTTGGCGATCGCCACGATCACGGAGTCGCGGATGGAGATGTTCGTGCCCTCGTCGACCAGCACCAGGACCAGGCCCTGGAAGGCCAGGAACGCGGCCAGCGTCACGACGAACGACGGGATGCCGACCTTGGCGACCAGCGTGCCGAGCACGACGCCGATGACCACGCCGGTGACGATCGCCGCCAATACGCACACATACCAGGGCAGTCCCATGCCCGTGAGCGTGACGGCGAGCACGGCCGCGCACACGCCGCTGGCGAAACCGGCCGACAGGTCGATCTCGCCGAGCAGCAGCACGAACACCAGGCCCATCGCGATGAGCGTGATGGCGGCGCCCTGCGTGAAGAGGTTGGCGAAGTTGATCGCGGTGACGAAGGAGGGGCGCGCGGTGGCGAAGACCGCGCAGAGCACGAGCAGGCCGAGCACGGCGGGCAGCGCGCCCATGTCCCCGCCGCGCACCCGCTGCATGTAGGCGCGGAAGCTGTTGGTGATGGACGGGGCCTGCGTCGCGGCGACGATGGCCTCGCCGGGCAGTTCCTTGATCTTGTTCATGATGGGGTGACCCCGTTCCTGAGGCCGAGATCCCCGCTCCGGCCCGCGGTGATCAGTTCGACGACCTGGGCGTGCGTCACGTCGGCGGTCTTGACCTGGGCGGCCATCCTGCCGAGGTAGAGCGCCGCGATCCGGTCGGAGACGGCGAACACGTCGTTCATGTTGTGCGAGATGAGCACCACGGCCAGGCCTGTGTCGGCCAGCCTGCGCACCAGCTCCAGCACCTGCGCGGTCTGGGCCACGCCCAGGGCGGCGGTGGGCTCGTCGAGGATGACGACCTTGCTGTTCCACAACACGGCCTTGGCGATGGCCACGGTCTGCCGCTGCCCGCCCGACAGGCTGGAGACCTGCTGCCTGATGGACTTGACCGTGCGCACGGACAGGCCGCTGAGCGTCTGCTCGGCCAACTCCTCCATGCTGTCCTCGTCGAGCAGGAGACCGTTCTTGCGCTCCCTGCCGAGGAACATGTTCTGGACGATGTCGAGGTTGTCGCACAGGGCCAGGTCCTGGTAGACGATCTCGATCCCGAGGTCACCCGCGTCACGGGGGCTGTGGACCTGGACCGGGCGGCCGTCGAAGAGCATCTCGCCCGCGTCGATCGGGTAGATGCCACCGACGCACTTGACCAGCGTCGACTTGCCGGCGCCGTTGTCGCCGACGAGGGCGGTCACCTCGCCGGCGTAGGCGGAGAAGGCCACGTCGTGCAGGACCTTCACCGGGCCGAAGCTCTTGTCGATCCCGCGCACTTCGAGGAGGGGGGTCATGGGGCTCCCTTAGGGGGTGCGGCCGGTGGGCCGCACCCCTCGCTCTCACTGGATTCCGGCCTCGGTGCACTTGTCGGCGAAGTCACCCGTGCACAGTTCCTCCTTGGTCACGTAACCGTCGGCCACCACGTCCTTGACGTTGTCGAGGTAGATGGCCTGCGGCTCCAGGAGTTCGGAGGGAACGTCCTGACCGGTCTCCGGGTCCTTGACGCTGCCGCTCGCCGTGGGCTTCTCCCCCTTGGCCAGGGCCACCGCGAGCTTGGCCCCGGCGTCGGCCTCCTTCTTGACGGCCTTGTAGACGGTCATGCACTGGTCGCCGGCCAGGATGTTCTGCAGGCCCTGCACGGTCGCGTCCTGGCCGGTGACCGGCACCTTGCCGTTGAGGTTCTGCTTCTTCAGCACGGTGATGGCGGCGTTGCCGAGGCCGTCGTTGGCGGCCAGCACGCCGGCGATCTTCGGCTGCTGGGTGAGCATCTGCTCGAAGAGCGTGCCGGCCTGGGTGTTGTCCCAGTCGGGGACGGCCTGGTCGGGGCCCTTGACGTACTCGCCGGCGTCGAACTTCGGCTTGAGCACGCCGTCGTAGCCGGCCTTGAACAGGGTCGCGTTGTTGTCCGTCGGCGAGCCGTTCAGATAGGCCACGATGGGTTTGTCGGCCTTCTTGTCGGTCAGGCACTTGCTCAGGCCCTCGCCCTGCAGGGTGCCGACCTTGGTGTTGTCGAAGCTGACGTAGTAGGCGGCGCCGCCGCCGAGCGTCAGCCGGTCGTAGTCGATGGTGGCCACGCCCTGGGACTTGGCCTTGTCGATGACCGCCTTGCCGCTGCCGCTGTCCAGGTTCACGATCATCAGGACGGTGGCGCCGTTGGTGATCATCTGGTCGGCGATGGTCTGGAACGCCGTTTTGTCGTTCTGCGCGTTCTGGATGTCGTATTGGACGCCGGCGGCCTTGAACGCCTCTTCCAGGTACTTGCGGTCCGCCGTCTCCCACCGGGCCGAGGACTTGCTGTCCGGCAGGATGACGCCGATCTTCCCGGCCTTGGCCGCCGGGGCGGAGGCCGACGAGGTCGACGCCGGAGTGGTCTGACCGCTTTCGCCCCCGCAGGCGGTGAGACCGAGGGCGAGCGCTGCTGCCGAGGCGGTCAGGCTGAGGATCCCCTTGCGCATGGTGCAGGGTCCTTTCTTCCGGAGGGGCCCGGATGAATGTTGTTTGCGGCAACGTATTCCGGGATCGCCCCTTTTGGAAGAGCCTGTAGGCCGGGAGTTTGTTGTATCGCGTAACAATCCAGAAACGTCGCGCCGGGCGTTGTCGTCTTCGCCGCCCATGACCCGGCTGCTGGTGACTGCCCAGTGACCGTGCTTGTCGAGGTCGTCAATAGGCAAGGAATCATGAGACCGACTCATTAGGAGGGCTCATGATCTGGTACTTGATGCTCGTCACGCTGGTCGGCCTGGAACGGGTGGCCGAGTTGGTCGTCGCCCGGCGCAACGCCGCGTGGAGCCTGGCGCGCGGCGGTGTCGTTACCGGTCAGGGACACTATCCATGGATGGTGGCCCTGCACACCGGGTTGCTCGTCTGCGCCCCGCTGGAGGCGGCGCTGGCGCAGCGGCCCTTCCTTCCCGCGCTCGGCTGGCCGATGCTCGCCCTCGTCCTGGCAGCCCAGGGATTGCGGTGGTGGTGCATCACCTCACTCGGGCCGCGCTGGAACACGCAGGTGATCGTGGTGCCCGGCCTGTCGCTGGCGACGCGCGGCCCCTACCGGTTCCAGTGGCTGCGACATCCCAATTATGTGGCAGTGGCGGTGGAGGGGCTCGCGCTGCCGCTGGTGCACACGGCCTGGGTGACCGCGCTGGCGTTCACGGTGCTCAACGCTGCGCTGATGGTGGTGCGGATCCGATGTGAGAACGCGGCTCTCGCCCTCGCCTCGGGGCGGTGACGGCGTGATCGACGTGCTCGTCGCGGGCGGCGGGCCGACGGCGAGCGGGCCTATGGGGCCAGGGTCTGGGTCACCACGTTCTGCACGATGAGCGCCACCGCGGAGGCCGCCGCCACCACCAGAACGGCCACCCGCACCTTGCCCCCGTCGAGGTAACGCCGCAACGGACCCGACACCAGGAACCCCAACCCCATGGGCACCAGTAGCACGGCGCCGGTCAGCAGCGCCTGGGGCGGCAGTTCCTCCACCAGTGCCAGCACGAGCAGCGACTGCACGGAGCTCAGGAAGAAGAACATCGCCAGGGTCGCGCGGATCTGCGGACCCTTGGCGCTCTGGTACACCAGCGCGATCGGCGGCCCGCCGATGCCCGTGGCCGTGCCCGTGATGCCGGAGACGAACCCGGCGGAGGCGAGCGTCGCGCCGTTGCGCGGAACGCTCAGCGCCTTGGCGGTCAGCACGACGGCGATCAACACCATGACAGCGACGAAGACGCCCCTTGTGTAGACAGAAAAGTAGACAATGATGACTGCTCCAATGGCGCTTCCCGGGAGCCTTCCGAGGACTGCGAAACCCACCCCGCGCCAGTCGACCTTGCGCCATTCCATGGCCAGGGTGAACAGCGGCAACGTCAGATTGGCGACCTGGATGGCGCCGGGCATGAGGTCGGGCGCGAGCATGGTGAGCACGGGAGCCGCCACCAGGGCAAGCCCGAAACCCACGCCACCTTGGACAATTGCTCCCACGAAGACGGCCAGACCGCCGATTATCAGGACTAATGCCGTGTTTGTCATGGAGGAGAGTCAATCACCTTTACTCTCCGTTGCCATTCATGATGCGAGAGTAACCAAAGTGCTGTAGTGTCCTCAATGACGCCGACGTAGCCTGTGGAGTATGAGCATGAAGCCTAAAGCGACGACGATACGCGTCAGCGTCAAGACAAGAGATCGACTGTCCCGCATCGCCCGACTGGAGGGCAGAAGCATGACCGAGGTGCTCAACGAAGCCATCGCCGACTACGAGCAGAAGCAGTTCTGGGACACCGTCAACGAGCAGATCGAGCGGACCCAGCGCGAAGACCCCGAAGGTTGGGCCGACTACCTGGCCGAGCGCGAACTCGTCCTGGGTCCGCGCCCTCGCTCCCGCCAGATCGCGCCCGAATGGGAGGGCCTGATCACATTCCCCGAGGAGAACGATGAAACTAACGCAAGGTGAGATCTGGTTCACCCGGTACGAGAAGCCGAGAGGCCGCGAACAGGGCTTCGACCGTCCCGCCCTGATCGTCAGCAACGACAGCTTCAACCGGTCACGGCTGGGCCTGGTCCTGGTGGCGCCGCTGACGTCGCGTGAACGCGGCTACCCGACGCACATCCGACTCGGTCGCGACAACACCGGGCTGACCAAGACGAGTTGGGCGATGATCGAGCAAGTGCGCGCCGTCTCACCAGACCGGTTTGACTTCTTCGTCGGTCACGCGCCCGACGAAATCGTCGCCGAAGCAGTCGCCGTGCTCAAGCGGATGCTTTGAGGGTTTGCCGCCCGGCGAAATATCGGTTCGCCGGGTGGCACCCTCATCGTGCCACATCGCATCGATCGTTGAGCGGCCGCCGCTCGAAAACCCCTCCGCCGTCGCGTTTCGCGTCTGCGGCACGCCTCAGCGCGTCAAAGACTTCTTTGCCGTACAGTCCCGATCATGATGGGGCACACGCACGCGATGACCGGGGCCATCGCCTGGCTGGGGCTGGCCCCGCCGCTGGCCGCACTCCCGCTGATGAACGAGTCCTCACGCTTCATCGACACCGGCATCATGGCCAGCGCGCTGAGCCCGGCCGAGCTTATCGCCGGGGCGATCATCTGCGCGGGCGCCGCCATGCTGCCCGACCTCGACCACCCGAGCGCGACCATCGCCCAGACGTTCGGGCCGGTCACGTGGGCGCTCAGCAAGGCCGTGTCCTGGGTCAGCGGCGGCCATCGGGGGGCGACGCACTCGCTGGCCTTCGCCGTGGCGCTCGGGTTCGGGACACACTGGCTGGCCAACGCCTACCCGATCGGGCGCGACATCATGGTCGTGCTGCTCATCGGCCTGGCCCTGCGGGCCATCGGCGTCGGCATCCCGGGCAACAAGCTCGGCTCCGCGATGATCAACATCGGCCTCACCGCCGGCCTGTACGCCGTCTTCCTCTCCCAGTCGGTCGGCTACGCCTGGCTGGGGCTGGCGGTCGCGCTCGGCTGCCTCATCCACGTCGTCGGCGACTGCATGACCGAGCGGGGGTGCCCGGTGTTGTGGCCGCTGGGGTTCAAGTTCGTGCTGCCGTGGAAGATCGGCATCAAGACGGGCAGGAAGTTCGAGCAGAAGATCCTCGCGCCGGCCCTGTCCGTGGCGATCGTCGGGCTGCTGTTCTGGCGGCTGGCGCCGGTTTAACTTGATGTCGAGATATCGTAGGAGATATCTTGACGTCGAGACATTAACCGCCGCCTGCTGGTTAGGGGCACCTAACGTGCTCGGCCATCGCAGAGTGCGGCAGGATTTGATCTGAACACTTGTCTACCGAGGAGGCGAATCACCGTGTCCGCGAACAGCTTCGGCAGCCGTGACACGCTACGCGTCGGCGACGCGTCATACGAGATCTTCCGGCTGGACGCGGTCGAGGGCGCCACACGCCTCCCGTACAGTCTGAAGATCCTTCTGGAGAACCTCCTCCGCACCGAGGACGGCGCCAACATCACCGCCGACCACATCCGTGCGCTTGCCGGCTGGGACCCGAACGCCAAGCCGAGCGTGGAAATCCAGTTCACCCCGGCGCGGGTGATCATGCAGGACTTCACCGGCGTCCCCTGCGTGGTCGACCTGGCCACCATGCGTGAGGCCGTGCGCGACCTGGGCGGCGACGCCGGGCGCATCAACCCGCTCGCGCCCGCCGAGATGGTCATCGACCACTCGGTCATCGTCGACTACTTCGGCCACCCCGACGCCTTCCAGCGCAACGTCGAGCGCGAATACGAGCGCAACCGCGAGCGCTACCAGTTCCTGCGCTGGGGCCAGACCGCCTTCGACGAGTTCAAGGTCGTCCCGCCCGGCACCGGCATCGTCCACCAGGTCAACATCGAGCACCTGGCCCGCGTGGTGATGACCCGCGACGGCAAGGCCTACCCCGACACCTGCGTCGGCACCGACTCCCACACCACCATGGAGAACGGCATCGGCGTGCTCGGCTGGGGCGTCGGCGGCATCGAGGCCGAGGCCGCGATGCTCGGCCAGCCGATCTCCATGCTGATCCCGCGCGTGGTCGGCTTCAAGCTCAACGGCAAGCTGCCCGCCGGCGCCACCGCCACCGACCTGGTCCTGACCATCACCGAGATCCTGCGTGGGCACGGCGTGGTCGGCAAGTTCGTGGAGTTCTACGGCGAGGGCGTCGCATCCGTGCCGCTGGCCGACCGGGCCACGATCGGCAACATGAGCCCCGAGTTCGGCTCCACCTGCGCGATCTTCCCGATCGACGGCCAGACCGTCGACTACCTGCGCCTGACCGGCCGCTCCGAGGAGCAGATCGCGCTGGTCGAGTCGTATGCCAAGACCCAGGGCCTGTGGCTCGACCCGTCCGCGCCCGAGCCCGCCTTCTCCGAGTACATCCAGCTCGACCTGGCCACCGTCGTCCCGTCCATCGCCGGCCCCAAGCGCCCGCAGGACCGCATCGCGCTGTCGGCCGCCAAGGCCACGTGGCGTCACGACGTGCAGAACTACGTCGAGGACGACGTCGACGAGGCCGGCGAGGAGACCTTCCCCGCCTCCGACGCGCCCGCCTCCAACGCCACCGCCAACGGCGGCCGGCCGCACAAGCCGGTGCCCGTCACGCTGGCCGACGGCACGGCGTTCGAGATCGACCACGGCATCGTCTCGATCGCCGCGATCACCTCGTGCACCAACACCTCCAACCCGTTCGTCATGCTCGGCGCGGCCCTGCTGGCCCGCAACGCCGTCGACAAGGGCCTGACCCGCAAGCCGTGGGTCAAGACCTCGCTGGCTCCCGGCTCGCAGGTCGTCACCGGCTACTTCGAGCGCTCGGGGCTCCAGCCGTACCTCGACAAGATCGGCTTCAACCTCGTCGGCTACGGCTGCACGACCTGCATCGGCAACTCCGGCCCGCTCCTTCCGGAGATCTCCGACGCCATCCAGGCCAACGACCTGGCCGTCACGGCGGTGCTGTCCGGCAACCGCAACTTCGAGGGCCGCATCAACCCCGACGTCAAGATGAACTACCTGGCCTCGCCGCCGCTGGTGGTCGCCTACGCGCTGGCCGGGACGATGGACATCGACCTCGACCACGAGCCGCTGGGCATCGGCGGCGACGGCCGGCCGGTCTTCCTGAAGGACATCTGGCCCTCGCCCGAGGAGATCTCGGCCGTGGTCAACTCCTCCATCGGCCGCGACATGTTCGAGCGCGACTACGCCGATGTGTTCAAGGGCGACGACCACTGGCGTTCGCTGCCGATCCCGACCGGCGACACCTTCGAGTGGGACCCGTCCTCGACATACGTGCGCAAGGCCCCCTACTTCGACGGCATGCCGGAGAAGCCCGAGCCCGTCCGCGACATCGCCGGCGCCCGCGTGCTGGTCAAGGTCGGCGACTCGGTCACCACCGACCACATCTCGCCGGCCGGCTCCATCAAGGTCGGCACCCCTGCCGCCCAGTACCTGCAGGCCCACGGTGTCGAGGTCAAGGACTTCAACTCCTACGGCTCGCGGCGCGGCAACCACGAGGTGATGATCAGGGGCACCTTCGCCAACATCCGCCTGCGCAACCAGATCGCCCCCGGCACCGAGGGCGGCTACACCCGCGACTTCACCCAGCCCGACGGGCCGGTGTCGTTCATCTACGACGCCTCGGTCAACTACGCGGCCGCGCAGACGCCGCTGGTGGTGCTGGCAGGCAAGGAGTACGGCTCCGGCTCCTCACGCGACTGGGCGGCCAAGGGCACCGCACTGCTGGGCGTCCGCGCCGTCATCGCCGAGTCCTACGAGCGCATCCACCGCTCCAACCTGATCGGCATGGGCGTGCTCCCGCTGCAGTTCCCCGAGGGGGGATCGGCGGAGGCGCTCGGGCTGACGGGCGAGGAGACGTTCGACATCACGGGCGTCGAGGAGCTCAACGGGGGCGGCATCCCGCGCACGGTGCACGTCAAGGCCGGCGACGTGGAGTTCGACGCGGTGGTGCGCATCGACACGCCCGGCGAGGCCGACTACTACCGGCACGGCGGCATCATGCAGTACGTTCTGCGCTCGTTGCTCGCCAAGTAACGTCCCGCGCCCCGGTCGGCTCGTGAGCCGACCGGGGCGCTGACTTCCTGACCATCCGGCCGTCCGTCGGCCGGCGCGCGGATTTCCTGGCCCTCCGGTCGTTCGCTGGCCGGGCGCACACTGGCTTCCCGCGCTCCCGCCTGGTCATGAGCCGGGCAGGGGCCGGGGATTGGGCGCGCGATCCTTCCGCGCCCGTCTCGGGGGAATCACCCAACCCGAAAAAAGAGCCGCTCGGTGGGACACCCCCCACCGAGCGGCTCTTTGCCTTCCCCCACCGAAATTGCGCTCCCCCGCAGCTCTGGTTGTGCTCGCCGTACACGGCTCTTCCTCTCGAAAATCCCCATCCCGTACGGCGGTGCCAAGCAGGCCGCTGCCCGTCGCACGTGGCCGATGGCCTCCAGGAATACGCCCGCTGACCCGCACGGGGCCGGGCGCCGTTACGCGCGCATACTTGGCTGGGTAAGTGGTGAAATCTGGCCTGGGACCGTTGCGTCAGCAGACGGAAGTGTCCTCTGCGCGAGAAGTGTCCGGAAACGCAGACGAGGTCGTCTCCGCGGCGACAGCACCCCCCAGCCCTGCCGACGCGGAACGACCTCGTCTGCTCTGAACAACGCGCCTCTCCCCAGTCGTGTTCCCCAATTCCGCAACTTTTTCGTGATCTGGCTCACTCCTCCCATTGGGTTGCTACCGACATAGTATCGATATATCGTTGACGCATCGAGAATAGATCACGATATAGGGGGACAACTATGGGTTCCGCACACGCAGCCGGCCAGCCCTGGCCCGGCGCACACGAGTACAAGCAGGCGGCCCGCGAGGCGTTCAAGGCCGTGGCCGACGCCTTCGACCAGATGGGTCACCACCGCCACGAGCACCGGCAGCGCGCCCATCGAGGCGGGCCGGGCCCGTTCCCGTTCGACTTCGGGCCCAGAGGCCCGTGGGGCGGCCCCGGAGGGCCGTGGGGCGGGCACCGCGGCTGGGGCGGAAGGGGTCGCAAGGCCAAGCGGGGCGACGTACGCGCCGCGATCCTCGCCCTGCTCTCCGAGGAGCCGCGCAACGGCTACCAGATCATCCAGGAGATCGCCGAGCGCAGCGAGGGCGGCTGGAAGCCCAGCCCTGGCGCCGTCTACCCGGCGCTGCAGCAGCTCACCGACGAAGGGCTGGTGATCTCGGAGGAGAACGAGGGGCGTAAGACGTTCCGGCTCACCGAGGAGGGGCGCACCTACATCGAGGCCCACGCGGACGAGGTCCGCGCGCCGTGGGACGAGATGCGGCCGGACATCGACGACAACACCGCCGATCTGTGGCACATCGCTCGACAGTCGGCCTTCGCGATGATGCAGGTTCTCCAGACAGGAAACGACGCACAAATCCGCGAAGCGCGTAAGACTTTGATTGAGACCCGGCGCAAGCTCTATCAGATCCTCGCCGACGGCGACCCCGGCGAGGACGCCTAGCAGTCGAGCGGCGGGGGAAGGAGAAACGAGCTTGGACCGCAACGATCTCCGCATCGGCGACGCCGAGCGCGAACACACGATGGCCGCCCTGCGCGAGCACTTCGCGCAGGGCCGCCTCACCCACGAGGAGCTCGACGAGCGACTCGACAGGACGCTGGCCGCCAAGACGGCCCGCGATCTCGACCAGGTGACCGCCGACCTGCCGGGGCAGGGGCAGGCGCCCGTCTACGACGCTCCCGACCGTCCGCACCAGTGGGACAGGGACGCCTGGCGGGAGGCGATGGCGGCGCAGCGGCAGCAGATGCGGTCGATGCGTGAGGCTCACCGTGAGATGCGCCACCAGCAGATGCATTCGATGCGTGAGTCGCGCGGGCATCGGGGCGGCCCGTGGCGGCGCCACCGGGGCCCGCATCCGCTCGTGCCCATGCTGTTCGTGCTGATGGTGCTGGGGCTGATCTTCGGCGGTTTCGGCATCTTCAAGGTGCTGTTGGCGGTGTGGCTGGGGAGCATGCTGTTCAGCATGGTTCGCCGCAGGTTCCACTACCGCGACTGATCGCCCGCCCAGATCGTTTTGGGCCTTGATTCTCTCAGGGCCTGCGCTGATGATCTGGGGCGGGTCTTCAGACGTGAAAGGGAGCCATGACCGAGCTTGTCGAGGTCATCAGTAAGCAGGGAAACACGAGGCCGACGAAGGAGGTCTCGTGACCGAGCTTGTCGAGGTCATCAGTAAGCAGGGAAACACGAGGCCGACGAAGGAGGTCTCGTGATCGAGTACGGCACTCCGAATCCGTTCGCCGCCGTCTTCACGGCAGGCGGCCTCGACCTGGACGTGCCGGAGTACCAAGCTGGTTTCGACCGCGACCATGCCCTCTGCGCGGAGCCGATGTGGAAGCTGGAGCGCGCGCAGGTCTTCTACGAGCCGGACGTGGCCAGCTGGCGGGCCATGATGGACGGCGACTGGCCGGGCTCGCTGGAGCTGGTCACCCGGATGGCCGAGCCGCTGGCCGACTTCTTCCGCAGCCGGGTGCCTGTCTGGCGGGTGCGGGTGGTCGAGTTCCCGATCACGCCGTATCTGCAGTGGGAGATGCACGTGCTGGCCCAGCGTGCCAGGGCCGGCTCCCCCTGCCGGGTGGTGTCCGCCGCGCGGGTGGCGGCGCTGGAGCCGCTGCCGGAACTGGTGATCTTCTCCGCGTCCCTCATGTATGAGGTGCTCTACGACCGGTACGGCGGAGGCGGGGGCGGCAGGCGGATCACCGATCCCCTGGTCGTCGGCCCCTGCCTGCGGGCGGTGCGCGAGCTGTTCGCCGAGGGGGAGGACGTGCTCGACTTCCACGAGCGGGAGATCGCCCCGCTGCCGCCGCCGGTCGTCACGGACGAGATGCGGGCCGCGCTGCCCGCCTACGCCCACCGCACGGAGGAGTTCAGGGTCTGAGGCACCTCTGGAGCTCGGCGCAGGCCACGTGGTGCCCGGGTTCGGCCTCGACCAGGCCGCCCGAGCCACCGCGCTCGTGGTAGGGGCAGGTGTCCACGGGCGCGGCGTCGTCCCAGGGCTCGTGCAGGCGCGGCACGGCTGACAGCAGCTCGCGTGTGTAGGGGTGCAGCGGGTCGCCGAAGACGCGCTCGGTGGGCCCCATCTCCACCACGCGGCCTCCGCGCAGCACCACCGTGCGCTCGGCCAGGTAGTTGCCGAGCGACAGGTCGTGCGTGATGTAGAGCACGGCCAGGCCCCTGGCTTTGAGCTCGGCCAGCAGGTTGAGCACGTCGATGCGGGTGGAGGCGTCGAGCATGCTGGTGATCTCGTCGGCGACCAGCAGCCTGATGTCGAGCAGCAGCGCGCGGGCGATGAGCAGGCGCTGGAGCTGGCCGCCGCTGAGCTGGTGCGGGTACTTGCCGAGCACCTGGTCAGGGTTGAGCCGGACGTCCCGCAGAGCCACGGCGACCCGCCTCGCCCACTCGGCCTCGGCGACGTCCGGGTAGTACGTGTCCTTGATCATGGCGAACACCCGGTCGGCCTTGAACACCGGGTTGAAGGAGCTGAACGGGTCCTGGAAGATGCCCTGGATGTGACGGTAGTACTCCTTGCCCGCCCGCACCGGCAGGCCGTCGAACGTGATCGAGCCCCGGGTGACCGGGTTCAGCCCGAGGATCATCCGGCCGATCGTGCTCTTGCCGCTGCCGCTCTCCCCGATCAGGGAGACGACCTCGCCGGGGACGACCTCGAAGCTGACGTTGCGTACGGCGGCGACGCTCTTGCCGCCGAACGCGCCGATCCTGAATTCCTTGGTGACGTCGTCGAGTTTGAGCATCATGCCTTCCAGCAGGCGACGTGGTGGTCGGGGGCGAGCTCGGTGACCGGCGGGTCCTGCGCGCACTCCTCTCCCGCGATCGGGCAGCGCTCGCGGAAGCGGCAGCCTGCGGGCGGGTCGAGCAGCGACGGCGGGCTGCCGGCGATGCCTTCCAGCCGCCTGTCGGCGTAGCGGACGCCGACCTCGGGCAGGGAGTCGAGCAGCAGTTTGGTGTAGGGGTGCCGGGGCGCCTTGACGATCACGTCAGCGGGCGCCTTCTCGGCGAGCTTGCCCGCGTACATGACCATGATCGTGTCGGCGATGTGGTGGGTGAGCGCGAGGTCGTGGGTGACGAAGATCATGCTCTTGACGTAGCCGCTGTCGCGGAAGCCGAGCAGGGCGCGGGCCACGGCCTTCTGCGTGGAGACGTCGAGGGCAGAGGTGACCTCGTCGGCGATCAGCAGGGACGGGTCGAGCAGGGTCGAGATGACCATGACCATGCGCTGTTTCATGCCGCCCGACAGCTCGATCGGGTAGCGGTCGAGGACCTCGCGGGGCAGGCCGACCTGGGACATCCGGCTTTCCAGCGCGGCGGCGTCCACGGCGACGCCTCTGGACCTGAGGAGTTCTGTGACCATTTTGCGGAGCTTGCGGGTGGGGTTGAGCGCGCTCATGGCGTACTGCGGGATGAGGGAGACCTTCTTGAAGCGGAAGTCGTTCATCGCGCGGTCGTCGCCGATGGGCAGTTCCTCGCCGTCGAGTTCGACCGTGCCGCCGACGTGGCGCATGCGGCCGTCCATGCGGATGAGGCTTTTGCCGAGCGTGCTCTTGCCGCAGCCGGACTCCCCCACCAGGCCGAGGATCTCGCCGTCGGCCAGCTCGAACGACATGCCGTCCAGGGCGCGCACCTCGCCCTTGAGCGTCCTGTAGTGCACCCGCAGCTCGCTGACCCGCAGACTCATGTTTCCCTCAGCTTCGGGTTGAAGACCTCGTCGAGGCCGACGTTGGCCACGTACAGGGCGCCCACGACGGCGGTGATGGCCGCTCCAGGGGGCACGAACCACCACCACAGGCCGAGCTGGAGCGCGCTCCACTGGTTGGCGTTCTGCAGCATCAGGCCGAGCGAGACCCCCTCGGTGGGGCCGAGGCCGATGAAGTCCAGCGAGGAGGCGATGAGGATCGCGCCGCCGAACAGCAGGATGAACGTCATGAACAGGTAGGAGCTCATGTTCGGGGCGATCTCCCTGGTGATGATCCGCCAGGTGCCGGCGCCGCTCATCCTGGCCAGGTCCACGAACTCGCGGGTACGCAGCGAGAATGTCTGCGCCCTGATCGCCCGCGCCGCCCACGGCCACTGCGTCAGCCCGATGAACAGGCCCTGCACGGCCACGCTCCTGATGCCCAGGTAGGCGTTGACGATCAGCAGGACGGCCAGGGTGGGGATGACCAGGATGACGTTGGTCAGCATGTTGAGTACCTCGTCGACCAGGCCGCCCCGGTAGCCGGCCACGAACCCGATGAGCATGCCGATGACCGCCGCGATGCCACCGCCGATCACGCCGACCGCGAACGTGCTGCGCAGGCCGTGCACGAACTGGAGGAAGACGTCCTGGCCGAAGGTGGTGGTGCCGAACCAGTGCTCGCCCGACGGCGGGGTCATGGGGCGGGTGCCGTACTCGTTGGGGACGCCGCCGAGCAGCACGGGCCCGGCGAGCCCGAGCACGAGCAGCACGAGCACGATGCCGAACCCGGTCATCAGCTTGCCGTTGCGCACCGCGAAGTAGAGCGCCTCGCGCCGCACCCCTGCCCGCTCACGCGGCGCGACTTCCTGAAGTGCGGTCACGAGCCCGCCATTCCCGCCCTGGTACGCGGATCGACCACGACGTAGACGATGTCGATGATGAAGTTGGCGATCAGCACGCCGAGGACGATGAACAGGAACGTGCCCTGCAGGAGGAAGAAGTCCTTGTTCTGGATGGCCTTGAGGATGAGGCTGCCCAGGCCCGGATAGGCGAAGACGATCTCGGTGACCAGCGCTCCCGCCACCAGCACGCCCAGTTGCAGGGCCAGTCCGGTGATCTGGGGCAGGACGGCGTTGCGGAAGGCGTACCTGCGGATGAGCCTGGTGGGCGCGCCGAGCGCCGACAGGTAGGTGGAGTAGTCGGACTCCAGCTCGTAGATGATCATGTTGCGCATGCCGATCGCCCAGCCGCCCAGCGCGACCAGGAACAGCGACAGGAACGGCAGCGCCCAGTGGTGCATCAGGTCGAGCAGGAACGTCCACGACCAGTTGGGGCGCATCGAGAAGCTGTAGCCGCCCGCGACGGGGAACAGGCCGGCGATCACGCCCAGCGCCCAGGCCAGCAGCACCGCCAGCCACATGTACGGCATGGCCGTCAGCACGTACCCGATCGGGAGCACGGTGTTGTCGAGGACTTTGCGCCGGGCGGCGTAGGCGCCGAACTGGTTGCCCACCACCCAGCTCAGCAGCACCGACGGGACGATCAGGGCCAGCGTGTACGGCACCGCCCTCGTGATGACGTCGGCCACCGGCGTCGGGAACAGCCAGATGCTGAGCCCGAAGTCGCCCCTGAACAGCGCGCCCCAGAAGTTGACGTACTGCTGCCACAGCGGCTGGTCGAGGCCGAAAAGGTTGTTGTAGTAGGCCCGCATCGCCTCGACGGCCCCGGCGTTGGCGACGTTGGCCCTGGCGACCATGCTGGCGACCGGATCGCCCGGCATGAAGCGCGGGATCATCCAGTTGACGGTGACGGCGACGAAGAAGGTCAGCCCGTAGATGAGCAGTTTCCTACCGAAATAACGACGCACGTTGAGTTTCTCCGGGGAGGCCCTCCGCCCCCGTGGCTCCGGCGGCGGAGGGGGTGGGATCGGCTACGAGCCGGCGGGCTGAAGCTGGGTGAGCGTCTCGAAGCCGCCCAGTTCGAGCCAGTTGCGCCACATCACGGCGCCGGTCTTGGGGGCGCTGCCGTTCGCGGCCGGCCAGTTCTTCCACACGCTGGTGCCGGCCTGCGCCCACAGGCCGTTGTACCAGAGCGGGATGATCGGCATGTCGTCGAGATGGATCTGCTGGAGCTGGGAGATGATCTTCTGCATGCCCGCGGTGTCGTCGGTCTTGACCTGGTCGAGCTGCTGGACGAGGTCCCATGCCTTCTTGTTGTCGTAGCGGGCGAAGTTGACCGTGTTCTGCTGCTTCTGGATCGGAAGCTGGAACATGTACTCGTAGTAGGTGTAGGGGGAGTTCGAGAGCTGGCGCTCGTTGTTGATGAGCAGGTCGAAGTCGCCCTTGGCGCGCTTTTCCACCAGCGCGTTGAAGTCGGGGAAGTCTGGGGTGATCTGGATGCCGGCGGTCTTGGCGCTGGCCGAGATCGACCTGGCCGACTCCATCCAGTCGGTCCAGCCGGACGGCACGATGAGGGTCAGGGCGATCTTGGAGCCGTCCTTGTTCTCCACGTACCCGTCGCCGTCGCCGTCCTTGTAGCCCGCGTCCGCCAGCAGCTTCTTGGCCTTGGCCGTGTCGAAGGCGAAGCCGGACGCGCCGACCACGTTCTGGTCCACGAACCTGTCCCACTGCGGCAGCAGCCCTGTCGGGCTGGAAGCCTTGACGAGGTTGCCGTACACGCCCTCGACGATCTTCTTGACGTCGATCGAGGAGGCCAGCGCCTTGCGGAAGGCCGGGTCGTCCATCGGCTTCTTCGTGGTGTTGGGCACCAGCCAGGCGGTGTTGGCCGACAACATGTACGGGGGCTCGCTGTAGTAGGTCGTCAGCCCGAAGTTGCCCTTGACCAGGTTGGCCACGCCGGGCAGGAAGTTGTTGCTGAGGTCCAGGCCCTTCTGCAGCAGCAGGCCCATCGCGACCTCGTTGCTCGGGGTGGCGATGTCGACGATGTAGCGGGGCTTGGGCTCCATGTTGAGCGCCGTCTTGCCCCACCAGTCGTCGCGCCGCTGCAGGACGACGCGGTCCTGGTCCTTGCTCATGAACGTGTAGGCGCCCGTGCCGACCGGGTTCTCGTTGACGCCGTCCAGGACGTCCTTCTCCGAGCGGCCCTTCCAGATGTGCTCGGGGACCATCGAGCGGGTGTAGAGCATGAAGTCCCACTCCTGGTAGTTGGCCTTGGAGAAGGTGAACTTCACGGTCTGGTCGTCGGTGGCCTCGGCGCTCTTCAGCCAGTTCCACAGGTTGTGGTACGGGATCGTCTCCATCTTGCCGAGTTCGAGGGAGAAGACGACGTCCTTGGCGGTGAACGGCTGGCCGTCGGCCCACTTGACGCCGGGGCGGAGCTTGAGTTCGTACGTGCTGGTGTCGGTCCACGAACCGCCGGTGGCCAGCCACGGCGTGAGCTTGGCGGCGACCGTGTCGTAGTGGAAGAGCGTCTCGTACACCAGGCCCTTGGTGCCGACGGCCGAGTCCCATTCCCTGATCGGGTTGAAGTTGGGCGGCGGGCCCCACTGGGTGCCGGTCGTGTAGAGGGTCTCGTTGCGCGGCAGCGAGTCGGGATTGGCGTTGGTCGCCGCGCCCTGGCTCTGCGGTGCTGCGGCCGTCGGGGCCGGCGTGGCTCCGCCGCCGGTGCAGGCCGTGGCGAGCAGGCCCGCCGCCACGAGCGGAATCATGATCCGAGCCCGGTTACGCATCGCTTCTCTCCTTCCTCCGCGCCCGGCGCGAAGGTTCGCACGTGCTTGTCGGCACCCCGATGAGCCGGTTGTCCTGGCGAAACTCTGGGAGCGCTCCCAGGGGAGCTGTTTTCATCGATGGGAATCTGCTGAACCGGATAAGTACCGCGAACGTAAATTCAGCATGTCTGTGCCGTCAATAGCCGTGACGGTTTCGATACGTGCGCTTGTGAACGCTCTCAGGAACAGGACTAACCGGTTCAACAGGGCCGTCGTTCGAGCTCCTCCAGCGGGTACGGAGTCCGCCGGCTCTCGTTCTGGGTGCGGTCGTAGGTCCTGTGCCGGTCGAAGCGGCCGACAGCTTGACAGCAGGTGTTACGTTTCTTCTGCATGCCTTCTTCCCGCATGCTCACCCATCCCCCGTTCGTCTTACTCGCCACGGGCCGGCTCGTGTCCTCGATCGGCAACGCCGTGGCCCCCATCGCGCTCGCCTTCGCACTGATCCAGAGCGGCGGCTCGGCCGGCGACATCGGCCTGGTGCTGGGCGCCCGCGCCGTCGCCGTGGTCGCCTCGCTGCTGTTCGCCGGCGTGCTCGCCGACCGGTTCCCGCTGCGCTCGGTGCTGGTCACGGCCAGCCTGCTCGCCGCGGCGGCACAGGCCGC
Organism: Nonomuraea purpurea; assembly: GCF_042650645.1. NCBI lineage: Bacteria > Bacillati > Actinomycetota > Actinomycetes > Streptosporangiales > Streptosporangiaceae > Nonomuraea > Nonomuraea purpurea. The sequence goes on along the minus strand of NZ_JBHSBI010000010.1, from coordinate 27,004 downwards.
GGCCGCCGTCCTGATCCTCGCCGGGAACGCCCACGTCTGGTTGCTGGCCGCGCTCCAACTCGGCAACGGGCTGGCGGCGGCGCTGCTGTTCCCCGCCACCAACGCCGCCCTGCCCCGCGCCGTCCCGTCCGAGCGGCTCCAGCAGGCCAACGCCCTGGTACGGCTGGGCGCCAACGGCACCATGATCGGCGGCGCGGCGCTGGGCGGGCTGCTCGTGGCCGCCGTCGGGCCCGGCTGGAGCATCGCCGCCGACGCTCTGTCATTCGTGGTCTCCGCGGCGCTGTTCGCCGGCATCAGGCTCACCCCGGCGCGGGCGGGCGGACCCCGGCAGAGCGCGCTGCGGGATCTGGCCGAGGGGTGGCGCGACGTGCGCTCGCGTACGTGGCTGTGGGTCTGCGTCTGCCAGGCGGCCGTGGTGAACGCGGCCATCGCGGCCGGCTTCGAGGTGCTGGGGCCCGTCGCGGCCCAGCGGCACTGGGGCGGGGCCGGCGCGTGGGGAATCGTCGTCGCCGCCCAGGGAGCGGGGCTGGTCGCCGGTGGGATCGCCGCGGCCTGGTCGCGCACGTCACGGCCGCTGTTCGCAGGGGTGGCCGCGCTGCTGCTGGTGGCGCCGCTACCGGCCGCGCTCGCCTCCGCCGTGCCGCTGCCGCTGGTGGCCGGGGTGGCGTTCCTGGCCGGGGCAGGGCTGGAGGTCTTCGCGGTCAACTGGAACGTCATGCTGCAGCGTCACGTCCCCGCCGAGCGCCTGTCGCGCGTGTACGCCTACGACGCCCTCGGCTCCAACGCCGTCGTACCCCTGGGCAACGCCCTGGCCGGACCGGCGCAGGCCGCGTTCGGGCTGGCCGGAGCGCTCTGGGGCAGCGCCCTCACGATCGCCGCCGCCACCGCCTGCGCGCTGTCCGTCCGCGAGGTCCGCGAACTCCCGGCCCACGAGACGCGCGCCGGAGAACCGTGATTCCCGATGCCGGACAGGGCCACGCCCATGAGGACCGCAACCTAAGAGCTGACCCGCAACAGGCCGGAGCGGGCTAATGGCTCAGGCCGTAGCTGGGGCGCCCGTGCGCGCTAGCGGACGCCCAGTCGCACCTCGGCCAACGGGCGCCAGTCCCACACTGTCTCAGGCCCGTCCTGGTTGACGAGGTGCAAGCTACGGATGGTCACTTCACGATCGGGCAGCCGCCTCCCCAACGCGCCGATGATGGGCGCAGCCGGGCCGTCCGCGCAGCTGTAGGCCACTGTGACGTGCGGGATCCATGCATCGTGCGCGAGAACCCCCTCCCAGCCCGTCGCGACCTCGGTCGCCGCCTTCGCCGCCTCCAGCAGCGGTGAGAGCCGCTCAGCCGGTCGTGCCTCCAGCACGATCGCCTCCGGGTGGTACAGCACACGACCCAGCGACACGGTGATGGGCTCGACCTGGGCGAGTCGCCGCGTGGCCTCGTCCACCATCGCGCTCACCTGGACGTCGGTGATCTCGTGCACGAACCCGGCGACCAACGTGGTCAGGTGGATGAATTGGTGCGGCACCAGGTCGAGGCCGGAGCAGCCGGTCAGCCGCTCGTGAGCCTCCTGCACAATCGCTCGCGCCGCCGGATCCTCGCCGAGCAAGACATGCCAGTACAGCCGTCCCTGGCCGGGCGGCAGCATGAACGCCTGCCGACGCTCCCAGCGGTTGGCCATGCGCGTCGGCAGTGGGCTCACGCATCCTCCTCAAGGGCGGGAAGAGCGCGGTCGGAGTTGAACACTCTGATCTGCTCGCGCAACGTCGTCACCATATCGGAGCCTCGGAATCTCGGCGCGGTCAATCGCGTGTCCATCTGTACCAGATGCCTCGTGATCGTCGAGAGGCGATACTCGGGCGCCAGCGACAGGGCAGGATCGATCTGCTCGGCGGCGGCGTCAAGGTCGTCCATCATCACACAAGCGATCCCGGCGCCGAAACGAACCTGCGCCCACGTGCCTGCCACCCACGGGGCACCGCCCGCCCACGCCTCCTCCGCCGCCGCAGCCGCCTTCAACGCCGCGACTGGGTCGTTCGCCTGCAAAGCCACAGACAAGGTGAAGAGGGCCCGCCGGGACGGAGGACACGACCATGGCGACAGCCCGGAATCGTCAGCCGCAGATTCGGCAGCCTCCTCAGCTCGACGCAGCGCTTCGCGAGCTCGGTCAAGGTCGCCGAGCAGGCCGGCGGCGTTCGCCTCTTGGCAGGCCAGAAGCACACGCATCGGCGTGGGAGGACTGCGATTGAAACCGTGCGCGGCGGCATCCGCGGAAGCCGCGTACCGGCGTCGCCACCGCTCGGTCTTGGCCTGGGCGCTCAAAGCTGCAGCTTCATTGGCACCAGCTTCTTGTGCCGACAACAATGCCGCCATCCCGTGTGCGACGGCTGATTCGTCGTCGTACAGGTCGCCGAGAAGGATGCAGGCGTGAGCAAGCAGGTCGGCGTCGATTCGGAACAGCTCGCGCGTCTGCCGTAGCCGCTGTCGGCCGCCACGTAGGAGGGCCCGCACTTGACGATGCTGATGTAGCACGCTGATCAGCATGCGGGCCGGCGGTGTCTGCGTGTGCCTTTCGGCCAGGTGATAGCGCGTCTCGTCGATCATACTAATGGTGATGTCCCCGACGTTGGTCTGCTCGATCCACGCGGCGTGCGCGCTGATGTCCTCGATGTCGGGTACGAGGGTTGCGGGCGCGCTGGTGTCGCCGAGCAGTGTGGCCTCGTCGATGCCGAACGCCCTGCAGTACAGCAGTGGATAGGGGTCCTTCGGCCGGGAGCCTGCTTCATGGTCTTTGATGCGGCGTACCACGGACTCGAACTCGGGCAGCGTGATGTCCGTCCCGGCTGCCCTGAACAGGTGTGTCGCGAGCCGTTTCTGGGACCAGCCTCGTGTGCGTCGCTCGTCGCGAATGCGGTGGACCCAGGGCGAAAGCCCGCCTTCTGCCATGTCTTCGCTCCTCATCACCTGGGAGGGGACACGCTTGCGTCCCCCAGTGTCCCCCGACCGCACCTGTCCGCGTGGCGTTACTGAGAGTTGTGATGGAACCATGCACTGGAAACCCGACAAGGAGCCCGCTCGCATCGGGCCGATATGAGCAGCACTGGCCCGCCGCTAATGCCGCAGGCGGCGGGCCCCGCCCGAGACCCGATCCCCCCTTCGATCGGTCCCAAAGAAGCCCTCACATCGCACGGCCCTCACTGCCACGCCCCATCGAGGAGAAACCCAGCATGGGTGAGCCACCCACCACCACAATGAGCAACCGCACCGCAGATGCTCGCGCCCAGCGCATCGCAACGCAGGCCGCCAACTACGCGCGCGCTGTCGCCGCCGGCGTCCCCCACGATCCTGACGAGGTCGCCTCGATCCTCGGCGAAGTCAAGGCCCTGCACATCGAACTTGCCGGCGGGGGAGAGCGATGACCACGCCCGACGAGCTCGCTGCGCTGAAGGTCGCTCTCGGCGACGCCGAACGCCACGCCCACCAGGCCCGCGCGTACGCGGCCGAGACGCGCCGGGACACGGAGGTGGTTCGCACCGCCAGCCACCATACGAAGGTCTGGGGCTGCTGCGCGTTGACCGCAGCTGCAGTTGCCGTGCTCTACCCGTGGGTCTGGTTCGTGTTCTGGTCCTGATATCGCGCCACACACCTCCTGGAGGTCAATGCCCTGTCACACTCTGCACTTGAGCCCAAGGCCGCACACATTGGAGATCGACGCCCATGAGCTGGATGCTCGACCATCCGAGCTGGAACCTGCATCCTCAGCCCACACGTGCCATGCGCACCCCGACGGCGATATGGCTGATCAAGGCCACCACCACATACGACCCGATCCTGCTCCACGGCGAGGGAGCAGCCCCACGTCTGGAAATCTACGACCCCGCCACGCTGGCGGAACTTCCCCTGCCCGCAGGCTTGGCCCACTCCCTGCAGGGGCTCAACCCCATTCGCCGAGTGACCAACGCCGATCTGTGGGACGCGCTGGCCACGGCCATCATCCGCCAGGTCATCCGCGCCGCCCAAGCCCGCACCCTGTACCGAGCCCTGCTCGACGCTCGCGGGCAACCGGTCGATCAGGCATATCTGCCTCCAACAGCGGAGCAGATCCTCGCCATGACGGATCAGGAGTTCGCGGATCTCGGGATGGCGTTCAAGCACCGCCCTCTCCAGGCCGCCGCCGATGCATACCTACGCCACCGTGACGAGTGGGCCGCCATGCCTGCCGACGCGCTGGTCAAGGCACTGCAGTCGGTACCCCGGATCGGTCCGTGGACTGCCGGTGCCGCGGTCGCCGATCACACAGGCGACTTCTCGCTCTACCCATACGACGATCTGGCCGTACGCACCTGGGCCCGCCGTGCCGACCCGGCATCAGCGTGGCCTCACGACGAGCTCGCCTTCGCCGCCCGCTGGCGCGAGCTGGCCGGGCCGCACCTGTCCACCCTGACCGCTCTCACCCTCTCTTGGGGAGACCATCATGTCCATCAACACCACGTTCATCCAGGAAGGCCCGTGCACTGACCCCGGCGGGCAGCTCGACCTGCTCCTCGTAAACGCGCCGCTGCGCGACTACCGAATCCGCCCCCGCGTCAACGACTACACGCTGCCCGTCCTCGGGATGGCCTACATCGCCACCTACGCCGCCACCCGCGGCTACCGCGTCGGCGTCCTGGACGCCGAGGCCGCCGGTCTCCCGGTGGACGAGACCATCGCCCTCATCAACCAGGCTCACCCCCGCTGGGCAGGGTTCAACCTTCTGGCCCCCACCTACGAACTCACCGCCACCATCGTGGCCGCACTCGACCCGGACATCCGCATCATGGCCGGCGGCCACCACGCCAAAGCCATGCCCCAGCGAATCCTCACCGACCCGCGCATGACCCGCTGCGACGCCCTCATCCTGGGCGAAGCCGAGACCCGTGTCGTCGAGCTCCTCGCCGACCACCGATCCCGGGCCGACCTGCCCGCCGTCATGTGGTTGGACCCGATCCTCCGCCAGCCCGTCACCGGCGGCCGGGCCAACACCAGCCACCACTTGGCGCCCGACATCAACGCACTCCCGTTCGTCGACCGCAGCTACCTTGCCCAGGACCCTTACGTCGCCGACGACGGCCGGATAGAAGCCAACATGGTGGGCGCCCGCGGCTGCCCGTACGACTGCTCGTTCTGCGGCGCGGCCGTTTCCGCAAATCCGGACGTGACGATCCGCGTACGCGACCCGCTCAACATCATCAGCGAGATGCAGCAGCTCAAGGACCGGCACGCGGTGAGGGCGTTCCGGTTCGTAGACGACCTGTTCCTCGGCGCCGGCCGCATCATTGACCGGATGATGTATGCCTTCGAGCAGGCCGACATCGGGAGATGGGCGGTATGGGACGCCACCGGACGGATCAACGTGCTCGACCGACGTCGTGATGACCAGCTCGACCAGCTCGCCGCATGCGGGTTGCGCGAGGTCGCGCTCGGCATCGAGTCGGGCAGCGAGCGGATGTTGTCCTACATCGACAAACGCATCACCCCAGACATGGTGCTATCGGTCGTCGAGCGGCTCGCACACCGCGGCATCGGCGTGAAGGGGTACTTCATCCTCGGTTTCCCCGGCGAGAGCCGCGCCGAACTACAGCAGACGGTCAACCTCGTCCGGCAGCTGTGGGAGGTAACCGACCGCCATTCTGGAACGTTCCGGGCGTCCGTTTTCCAGTTCCGCCCCTACCCGGGCACACCAGAATGGGGACGACTCATGGCCGACGACCGCTACACCGCTGAGCAGCTGCTCAACTACACCCCCGTCGACCTCGGAGCCGAGGACGCAGCCCTGCGCGGACGCGACGAGTTCAACTTCTCCTCCGGCATCCAGTTCGGAGAGGCCACCGAGGACGAGATCCATCAGCACCTGGCCGAGCTCGCCCGTGAACAGCACGCGCGCCATCACGCCACCAGGAGCCCCTGATGTCTGGCCTGTTCATCACCGTCGACGGGCCAGGTGGCACAGGCAAGTCGACTCTCCTGCCGCTTCTCGGTACTGCCCTGGAGACGGCAGGCCACCATGTGCATCTCACCCGCGAGCCTTCAGACGGACCGCTCGGCCGCGCCGCCCGCGAGCGGACCAGCGATTTCCACGGACTGTCGCTGGCATGCCTGGTTGCCGCCGACCGCTTCCATCACCTGGCGGAAGAGATCCAGCCCGCGTTGGCTCGTGGCCGACTCGTGCTGTGCGACCGGTACGTGCCTTCCTCCTACGTCTTGCAGGTACTCGATGGCGTGCCGCTGGAATACGTCCGCCGCCTCAACGCACCCGCCCGGCGCCCGGACCTGGCGGTGCTCCTCACCGCCGCCCCGCACCTGCTCGACGCCAGGTTACGCGAGCGCGGCACGCACTCCCGATTCGAGCACGACGGCTCCAGCGGTCCTGAGGTGCGCCTGTACGACGAGCTGGCCAGCGTACTCGCCGAGGACGGCTTCCCAACATTCAAACTGGACAGCGGGGAGTTTTCACCGCAAGCCGCCGTCCAGGCCATCACCTGCCACGCCAGTGCGCTACTGTCACGCAACCAAGCGGAGTAGCTCACAGAGGTGATTGGCATGGCGCAGCGGTACCAGGTGGTCGTCGATGTCCATGTGATCCTCGAGCGCGGCGGCGACATCCTGCTGTGCCTGCGAGACGGCACGGGATACCGAGACGGCTGGTACTGCCTGCCCTCCGGTCATCTCGAAGAGGGTGAGACGGTGGTGGACTGCGCGATCCGCGAGGCTCGAGAGGAGGTCGGCATCCACCTGGACCCGGCCTCCTTGCGGCCCGCCACCGTTGTACACCACCTGTCACCGGAGGGTAAGCCACGGTTGGGCGTGTTCTTCGCCGCCGACTCCTGGGACGGCGAGGTGTTCAACGCCGAGCCCGCCAAGTGCGCCGAGCTGCGCTGGGCGCCGCCCAAGCAGTTGCCGGACAACACCGTCCCCTACACGGCCGCCGGGATCGGCCTCTACCTCGAAAGTGTGGGCATCGGCCTGCACGGCTGGCCCGAACTCGCCTCTCGATAGACACGCACCGTTGGTCGCGGGGCGCCGCTGGGACGCGAAACTCGAAAAGCCGCCTTGCCCCCTGTCGGTGATGCCCGCTGCAATACAGCGCGGGCGCCGCATAGCGTTCAGCAGCGAAAGCTTTCGACCTGGTTCAGAGCCAGCCCATGCGCTGGGCGGTTCTGATGGCCTCCAAGCGGTTCTGGGCGTTGAGCTTGGTCATCGCGCTCGACAGGTAGTTGCGGACCGTGCCCTCGGTCAGGTGCAGTTCGGCGGCGATCCGCGCGATCGTGGCCCCGTCGCCGGCCAGCCGTAGGGCGTCGCGTTCGCGTTCGGTCAGGGGACTGTCGCCGGCCGCCATCGCGGCCGCCGCCAGTTCCGCGTCGAGGTAGCGGCCGCCGCTCTGGACCTTGCGGATCGCCATCGCCAGTTCCTCCGCCGAGGCGTCCTTGCCCAGGAAGCCGCTGACCCCCGCCGCCATGGCCCTGCGCAGGTAGCCGGGACGGCCGAGGCTCGTCAGGATGACGATCTTGCATTGGGAGCTGATCTGCTCGGCCGCGCTCAGCCCGTCCATGCCGGGCATCTCGATGTCGAGCACGGCCACGTCGGGGCGGTGCTCGGCCACCGCCGCCACGACCTCGTCGCCCCGCCCGACCTGGGCGATGACCTCGATGCCTTCTTCCAGGTCGAGCAGGGCCGCGATGGCGCCGCGGATCAGGTGCTCGTCGTCGGCGAGCAGCACGCGCGTGGTCATGCGGCCTCCTTCGTCGGCCCCATGATTCCTTGTTCGCTGATGACCTCGGCAAGCTCGGTCATGCGGGCACCGCCGCGCGCAGCAGGTAGCGGCCCTCGTCCGTCGGACGGCCCTCCAGGGTGCCGCCCGCCGCGCGGACCCGCTGGGCCAGGCCCGCCAGGCCGTTGGGGGCGTGTTCGCCCGGCGTCCCGCTCACCCCGTCGTTGGACATCTCCAGCACCCCGTTCTCGATCGTGATCGTGCAGCGTTCCGCTCTGCTGTGTTTGAGCACGTTGGTGGCGCCCTCGCGCACGACGGTGGCCAGCAGCGTGCGGGTTTCCGGCGTCAGCGAGCCCGTCTCGGCCCGCACGGTGCAGCGGACGTCCGCCGCCTCCAGCACGGCCCGCACGCTGGCGAGCACTTCGTCCAGGTCGATGGCCCGGTAGTTCTGGACGACGGAGCGCACCTCGCGCAGCGACCGCCTGGTCAGGTCGCGCACCTCGAACATCTCGGCCGCGGCCCGCGCGGGGTCGGTGCGCAGGACGCGTTCGGCGTGGGCGATCCTGGCCCCGGCGTCGGTGAGGCTCTGGCCGAGCAGGTCGTTGAGGTCGCCGGCGAAGCGCAGCCGCTCCTCCGAGACCGCCAGCATGGCCAGGGTCTCCTGCCCTTCGTGCGCTTCCTTGGCCATCGACCAGAGCTTGAGGTTGGCCATCGTGGTGCCCACGGCGATCGTGGTGAACAGGGTCTGTATCAGCAGCACCCCCAGGTTGAGGCCGACGATCACCGTCACGAACAGGTTGACGGCCACGACGGACGCGACGGAGACGATGACGACGGTCCTTCTGCGCACGAAGGGAACCAGCATGCCCAGCCACGTCGGTATGACCCACCAGACCACGAAGGCGCTCAGCAGCAGTGTGATCGCCCCTGTCACCGACAGGATCGCCGTGGGCCGCCTGCCGCCCCTGATGGCGACCCTGACCGGCCGGGTCATGAGCACGTTGAAGACCAGCATCAGGACGACGCCGACCACGATGAACGGCAGCGGCACCCCCGCCTGCCAGCGGATATAGAGATCGTAGTAGGCGAAGAGCGACAGCAACTGCATGCAGTCGTTGCCGTAGACGATCAGCCAGCGGATCTTGTCCAGCTTCGTCGCGCGCCGCCTCACGCGGGCACCGCCGCGCGCAGCAGGAACTCGTCCGTCGTCGTCCGCCCGGCCGAGAAGGAGCCGCCCGCCGCCACCAGCCGCTCCGACAGGCCGCGCAGGCCGTTGCCGTGGCCGGACGGCTGCCCGTCCAGGCCGTCGTTACGCATCTCCAGCACACCGCCGTCGATCGTGATCGCACAGTGGGTGGCTCTGCTGTGCTTGAGCACGTTCGTCGCCCCCTCGCGCACCGCCCACGCCAGCAGCACTCTGGCGGCAGGCGACAGCCCGCCGGCCCTGGCGTCGATGACGCAGCGGGTGCCGGCCGCCTCCAGCGTCGCGCGCACCCCGGAGAGCTCCTCGTCCAGGTCTAGCGCCCGGTATCCGTGCACCGCCTGCTGCACCTCGCTCAGCGCGTCGGCGATGAGCCGGCGCGCCTGGGCCATCTCGGACGCCGCGCGCTCCGGGTCCTTGCTCGCCAGCTTGGCGGCCAGTTCGCTCTTGAGCGTGATCACCGACAGGCTGTGCCCGAGCAGGTCGTGCAGGTCGCGGGCGAAGCGCAGCCGCTCCTCCGAGACGGCGAGCGTGGCCTTGGCCTCTTTGCCGTCGTGCGCGTCCCTGATCGACCACCAGACCCAGCGCCACACCAGCATGCCGCCGGTCACCACGACGGCGCTGGGTACCTGCGTGAGCAGCACGCCCTGCCACGGCTGCTCGGTGACGAGGCCGGCATAGGCGGCGACCAGGCCGACCACGGCCGTCCCGAGGCAGATGGTGGCGGCCAGCGGCAGGTAGAGCGCGGCCACGGCCAGCCACAGGATGCCGACCTCCATCCAGGTGGTCGTCCCCGTCAGCGGCCGGTCCGGCAGGAGAGCTATCGCGCCCGCCGCGAGCAGCCCCGCGAGGAACAGCTTCGGTGTGGGTTTGCGGGGGACGTCGTAGGCGTCCCGCATCAGGAAGGGGAACAGCCCGCAGACCCCGGCCAGGCACACGATGGTGAGCGCGGCGCTGAGGGGGGAGATCCTTTCGTTGACGGCGTGCACGAACACGACCAGCAGGAACATCAGGCACAGGAAGCCGATGACGACGTCCATCCAGAAGAGCAGGAGCCTGCGCGCGTGCTCAGGACGTGCCGCCACCGCGCCTCCCCTCCGCTGCCCGCGATGTCAAGAATCCTATAGTCAGGGAGGGATACTCCGAAGAATTCGGGATACGTCCGGCTTCGGGATGACTCCACGCAGTGACAACCAGGCCAGCCCGTGGCCGGCGGCGTAGTCGGCCAGCTTGTGGGCGTCGAGTTCGCTCAGGTCGGACTCGCCGGTCAGCACGGGGGTCAGCGCGATGCGCCGCCACGCCTGGCCCGGGTCCGTGACGGCCTGGGCCCGCGCGACCTGGTCTCTGGCCGTCAGCACGGCCTCCGCGATCCTGCGCAGGCGGCCCTCGGGCGCGGTACGCGGCTCGACCGGCGCCAGCAGGTTGACCGTGGCGACCTCCGCACCGGCCTGGCGGGTGGCGCGCAACATCGCGACGTCCCCGTCGCTCAGCCCGTCCGGCCTGAGGCGCAGCGTGAAGCTCACCCGCAGCCGCCGCTCGCTCTGCATGGACTGGATGGCCCTGGCCCTGCGCAGCACCGCGGCCCTGTCGGCGCTGTCGCGGACCTCGAAGTCGATGGCCGTGGCGTCGAACGCCCCGACCACCCTGCGGTAGGCGGCGGCCAGGCCGCCCGGCCTCGTGCAGGTGACGGCCAGCTCCCGGCCGCCGGGGCCGCCGAAAACGGGCGCGGCGTCGCCGCCCAGCGCCCTGAGCCGGCCGATCCTGTTGGCCACCGGGTTCTTGCCGGGATCGAGCGGGCTCGTCTGGTGTTGTTCGGTATCGAGCGGGGGTGCCCATTTGGGTGCGCACCCGTCGTCGCCCGCCACCAGGTGGCCCAGCGCGTAGTGCAGGACGCCGGTGCGGCGCGACTCGACGGGCAGGTTGAAGTCGGGCTCGCGGGCGGTGTCGACGAAGGCCACGAACGCGGCGATCGGCGGGGTCGCCGGGGACGAGGCGGCGAGGGAGTAGTTCGGGGCCGCCGGCGGTGGTTTGCGAGCCGGCGCGGCGCCTGCGGGAAGCAGGCGGACCGCGCCGACGGTGCCGGCGATGAGCGCGAGCGCGCCAAGGATCGCGATCGGGCGCGGGAGCAGGCCGGGCTCCCTCTTGTGCCGCGACATCGGCCACCCCATGTGTTCGGTCGGCTACGTACGGCGTTCGTAGGTGAACGTTAGCAAGCCGACGCGGAACAGCGTGGGCCTTTTCCGGTTCGCGTCCGAAGTGTGCGGATAATGTGGGCATGAAGCTGCGGATCTTCACCGAGCCCCAGCAGGGCTCGACATATGACGACCTGCTCACCGTCGCCCAGGCCGCCGAGCGCCTGGGTTTCGATGCTTTCTTCAGGTCTGATCACTACCAGCGCATCGGCGCGGGCGACCCGGGGCCCGGCTCGACCGACGCGTGGATCACCCTGGCGGGCCTGGCCAGGGAGACCTCCAGGATCCGGCTCGGCACGCTGGTGACGCCGGCCACGTTCCGGCTGCCCGGGCCGCTGGCCATCAGCGTCGCCACGGTCGACCAGATGAGCGGTGGGCGGGTCGAGCTCGGTTTCGGCACCGGGTGGTTCGACACCGAGCATTCCGCGTACGGCATCCCGTTCCCGCCGTTGAACGAGCGGTTCGGACGGTTCGAGGAGCAGCTCGAGATCATCACCGGCTTGTGGACGGCGGAGAAGGGGTACTCCTTCGACGGCCGCTACTACCGGCTCGTCGACTCGCCCGCGCTGCCCAAGCCGGTGCAGCGGCCCAGGCCACCGTTCATCATCGGCGGCGTCGGCGCCAAGCGGACCCCCCGGCTGGCGGCGAGGTACGCCGATGAGTACAACGTGCCGTTCCGCACGCTCGCCGACACCGAGACGGCGCTGGCGACGGTGCGCGCGGCCTGCGAGGAGACCGGGCGCACCCTGGCCTACTCCGTGGCGCAGACCACCGTCGTGGGACGCGACCAGGCGGAGATCGAGCGGCGCGCGGCCGCCGCCGAGCAGGTGCCCGACACCCTGCGTGAGAACGGTCTGGCCGGAACCCCCGCCGAGGTGGTCGAGAAGATCAGGAAGTTCGCCGAGCTCGGGGTCGACCGGGTCTACCTGCAGATCATGGATCTGTCCGACCTCGAACACCTGGAACTGATCGCCGCCGAGGTCCTTCCGCACGTGGGGTAAACCCTATGGCGGCGTTTTGCGGTGTTACGGCAGACTTGGGGCGTGCTGCTGATGATCACGACCACCGCGAGGCCCGCCACCGACCTTGGCTTTCTCCTGCACAAGCATCCCGAGCGCGTGCAGGAGTTCAGCCAGTCCTTCGGCACCGCCACGGTGTTCTATCCGGAGGCGGGCGATGAGCGCTGCACGGCGGCGCTCATGCTGGAGGTCGATCCGATCGCGCTGGTCAGGTCGCGTGGCAGGAATTCGCCCGACTTCAGTCTGTCGCAGTACGTCAACGACCGCCCCTACGCGGCCTCGTCGCTGCTGGCCGTGGCGCTGGGCGACGTGTTCCGCACCGCGCGGGCGGGCCGCTGCAAGGCCAGGCCGGAGCTGCCGGGCACCGCGCTGCCGCTGGAGTTGCTGCTTCCCGCCTTGCCCTGCCGTGGCGGGCCCGATCTGGCGCGGCGGCTGTTCGAGCCGCTCGGGTGGACGGTGGACGCGCGGGCGGTGCCGCTCGACGAGGGCTTCCCCGAATGGGGTGACTCCCGCTACGTCCGGCTCACCCTGACCGGGACCGTACGCCTGGCCGACGCGCTCAACCACCTGTACGTGCTGCTGCCCGTCCTGGACGACGGCAAGCACTACTGGATCGCGCCCGACGAGGTCGACAAGCTGATCAGGGCGGGCGAGGGCTGGCTGTACGGCCACCCGGAACGCGCGCTGATCACCCGGCGCTACATGGGACGGCGCTGGGCCCTGACCCGCACGGCGCTGGCCAGGCTGGCGGAGCTGGGCGACGAGGTCGAGGAGCAGCTGGAGCCCGCGGTGGCCGAGGAGCTCCAGCCCGAGGAGAGCGCCGCCGACGAGGCGGCAGCGCCCGAGGCGGAAGCCGGCGGCGACGCCTCCCAGGAGGTCGGGTCCGCAGGCGCGCCCGAGCAGGGCGCCAAGCCCAGGCCGCTCAACACCCGCCGCCGCGAAGCCGTGCTCGCCAAGCTCGAAGAGCTCGGCGCGGCCAGCGTCATCGACCTCGGCTGCGGCCAGGGCGAGCTGGTCGGCGCGCTGCTGTCCAGGCCCAGGTTCGTCAGGGTCGGCGGCATGGACGTCTCGCCGATGGCGCTGACCATCGCCGCCCGCAAGCTGCGCCTCGACCGCATGCCCGACGGCAAGCGCGCCCGGCTCACGCTGTTCCAGGGCGCGCTCACCTACACCGACAGGCGGCTGGACGACTACGACGCCGCCGTCCTCATGGAGGTGGTCGAGCACGTCGACCCGCCCCGCCTGGCCTCGCTCGAACACGTCGTGTTCGGCCAGGCCAAACCCCGGCACGTGCTCGTCACCACCCCAAACGTCGAGCACAACGTCCGTTACGAGTTCCTGACCGGCCTGCGCCACCCCGACCACCGCTTCGAGTGGACCCGCGCCGAGTTCGCCGAGTGGGCCGCCCAGGTGGCCGCCCGTTACGGCTACCAGGTCGCCTTCGAGCCCGTCGGCGACATCGACCCCGAGGTCGGCCCCCCGACCCAGATGGGAGTGTTCACCCGTGATCAGCGTTCCTGAGCTGTCCCTCGTCGTGCTCGTCGGCGTGTCGGGCAGCGGGAAGTCGACGTTCGCGGCCAGGCACTTCAAGCCCACGCAGGTCATCTCCTCCGACTTCTGCCGCGGCCTGGTCTCCGACGACGAGAACGACCAGTCGGCCACCCCCGCGGCCTTCGACCTGCTGCACCACATCGTCGGCGTGCGCCTGGCCAGGGGCCTGCTCACCGTCGTGGACGCCACCAACGTGCAGTACGCCGCCCGCCGGAGCCTGATCGAGCTGGCCAAGAAATACGACGTGCTGGCCGACGCGATCGTGCTGGACGTGCCGGAGGAGGTGGCCATCGAGCGCAACGCCGGCCGTCCCGACCGCGACTTCGGCCCCGGGGTGGTGATCCGCCAGCGCAAGGACCTGCGCCGTTCGCTCGGCAAGATCTCCAAAGACGGGTTCAGGCGGGTCCACGTGCTGCGCGGCCTCGACGAGATCGACGCCGCCGCGATCACCTACGAGAAGGCGTGGACCGACAAGACGGACCTGACCGGCCCGTTCGACATCATCGGCGACGTCCACGGCTGCCGCGCGGAGCTGGAGACGCTGCTGCGCGAGCTGGGCTGGCAGGGGCTCGCCCACCCGGAGGGCCGCACGGCGGTGTTCGTCGGCGACCTGGTGGATCGCGGCCCCGACACGCCGGGCGTCCTGCGTCTGGTGATGGACATGGTCGAGGCCGGCACCGCGATCTGCGTGATGGGCAACCACGAGCAGAAGCTGGTGCGCGCGCTCAAGGGCCGCAACGTCAAGGTCGCGCACGGGCTGCAGGAGTCGCTCGACCAGTTCGCCGCGCAGCCGCCCGAGTTCGTGGAGCGGGCCACCCAGTTCATGTACGGCCTGATCAGCCACTACCGGCTCGACGGGGGCCGGCTGGTCGTCGCGCACGCCGGGCTCAAGGAGGCCTACCACGGCCGCGCGTCAGGCCGGGTGCGTTCCTTCGCCCTGTACGGCGACACGACCGGCGAGACCGACGAGTACGGCCTGCCGGTCCGCTACCCGTGGGCCGACGACTACCGGGGCCGGGCCATGGTCGTCTACGGCCACACGCCGACGATCCGCCCCGAGTGGGTCAACAACACGATCTGTCTCGACACCGGGTGCGTGTTCGGCGGCCACCTGACCGCGCTGCGCTACCCGGAGCGGCAGATCGTCCAGGTTCCGGCGGAGAAGGTGTGGTACGAGCCGGCCAAGCCGCTCGACGGCCCCGCCCGCGACCCCGGCATGCTGGACATCACCGACGTGATCGGCACCCGGTACGTCGAGACCAGGTTCGGCTCCAGGGTCAAGGTCATGGAGGAGAACGCGGCCGCGGCCCTGGAGGTCATGAGCCGGTTCGCGGTCGATCCGCACTGGCTGGTGTACCTGCCGCCGACGATGGCCCCGCCGGAGACGTCCCGGCTCGACGGCTACCTGGAGCACCCGCACGAGGCGTTCGAGGAGTTCGCCGCCGCCGGGGTGCGCGAGGTCGTGTGCGAGGAGAAGCACATGGGCTCGCGGGCCGTGGCCGTGCTGGCCAGGACGCCCGAGGTGGCCGCGGCCAGGTTCGGGGTGGGCGACGGCTCCGCGGGGGCCGTGTTCACGCGTACCGGGCGGCCGTTCTTCGCCGACACGGCGCCGCTGGTGGAGCGGCTGCGCGAGGCGTGCGAGCCGCTGTGGGCCGCGCTCGGCTCCGACTGGGTGGCGCTCGACTGCGAACTGCTGCCCTGGTCGGCGAAGGCCGGCGAGCTGATCAGAACGCAGTACGCCTCGGTCGGGGCGGCGGCGCGCGCCGCGCTCCCCGAGGCGGTCACGGCCCTCGAGGCGGCGGCCGGGCGCGGGCTGGGTGTGAGCGATCTGCTGGACCGCACCCGGCGCCGCGCCGGTAACGCTGCCCTGTTCCGCGACGCCTACGCGCGCTACTGCTGGCCGGTCGACGGTCTGGATGGAATCCGGCTGGCGCCGTTCCAGATCCTGGCCTGCGAGGGGCGTGCCACGGCGCTGGAGCCGCACGCCTGGCACCTGGACACGCTGGCGCTGCTCGACTCGCCGCTGATCACCAGGACCGAGCACGTCTTCGTCGACCTCGACTCGCCCGAGTCGAGGCAGGCGGCCACCGCCTGGTGGGAGTCGATGACGGCGGCGGGCGGCGAGGGCATGGTCGTCAAACCGGCCGTCTACGCGCCGGGGCGGGTGCAGCCGGGGGTCAAGGTGCGCGGGCGTGAGTACCTGCGGATCATCTACGGCCCCGACTACAGCGAGTCGCTCGACGTGCTGCGCCGGCGCTTCCTGGGCAAGAAGCGCTCGATGGCGCTGCGCGAGTACGCGCTCGGCCTGGAGGCGCTGTCGCGGCTGGCGGACGGCGAGGCGGGCTGGCGGGTGCACGAACCGGTCTTCGCGGTGCTGGCGCTGGAGTCGGAGCCGGTCGACCCGCGCCTGTGAATAGAGGCCCGGCTCACGGGTAGTTCCCGATCCTCGGGAAGGACCCGCATGGCCAGTCAGCACGCCCACCAGGAGCATCTGGGACACGTCGTGTTCATCACGGCGGCGGCGGCCATCGGCGGGTTCCTGTTCGGGTACGACAGCGCGGTCATCAACGGCGCCGTCATCGGGATCCAGCGCTACTTCGACGTCGGGCCGGTCACGACCGGGGTCGTGGTCGCGATCGCGCTGCTCGGGTCCGCCGCGGGGGCGTGGGCGGGCGGCGGGCTGGCCGACCGGTGGGGGCGCACGAGGTCGATGCAGGTGGCGGCGTTGCTGTTCGCCGTCAGCTCGATCGGGCAGATGTTGCCGTTCGCGATCTGGGACCTGGCGTTCTGGCGGGTGATCGCCGGGTTCGCGATCGGGATGGCGTCGGTGCTCGTGCCCGCCTACATCGCCGAGGTCGCGCCGCCGGCCTACCGGGGGCGGCTGGGCTCGTTCCAGCAGTTGGCCATCGTGCTCGGCATCGCGGTCTCGCAGCTCGTCAACTACCTGATCGCGCGTCTGGCGGGCGGTGAGGTGAACGATCACTTGTGGGTGCTGGAGGCCTGGCAGTGGATGCTGGGCGCCTGCCTCGTGCCTGCCCTGCTGTACCTGCGGTTCGCCCTGACCATCCCCGAGTCGCCGCGCTACCTGATCATGGCGGGGCGCACCAGGCGGGCGCGGGAGGTGCTGGCCGAGGTCGAGGGCGAGGACGTGGACCTCGACAGCCGCATCGCCGAGATCCAGCGGGTGCTGCGCACCGAGCGCGTGCCGGGGCTGAAGGACCTGCGCGGCCCGGTGTCCGGGCTGCTGCCGATCGTCTGGATCGGCATCGCCCTGTCGGCGTTCCAGCAGTTCGTCGGCATCAACGTGATCTTCTACTACTCGACCGTGTTGTGGCAGTCGGTGGGCATCAACCAGAGCGACTCCCTGCTGATCAGCTTCTCCAGCTCGATCATCAACATCGTCGGCACGTTCGTCGCGATCTCGCTGGTCGACAGGATCGGGCGCAGGCCGCTGCTGCTGATCGGCTCGGCCGGGATGACGATCTCACTGGCGGCGGCGGCGTGGGCGTTCAGCGCGGCCGTGCCGGCCGCAGGCGCGGTCACGCTGCCGCAGCCGCAGGGCGCGATCGCGCTCATCGCGGCCAACCTGTTCGTGCTGTTCTTCGCGCTGTCGTGGGGCGTGGTGGTCTGGGTGCTGCTGGGCGAGATGTTCCCGAACCGCATCCGCGCCGCCGCAATCGGCCTCGCCGCCGCGGCTCAGTGGATCGCCAACTGGCTGGTCACCGTCACGTTCCCGGCCCTGGCGGCGTGGAACCTGCCGGTCACGTACGCCATGTACGCGCTGTTCGCGCTGCTGTCGTTCGTCTTCGTCACCAAGTGGATCAGGGAGACCAAGGGCCGCAAACTCGAAGACATGGGCTGATCTCCCGCCGTCGTACGGGCTCGGCCTCTCGGCGTGCCGTACGCCCATCCGCCCGCTGTCCTTCGCGCGCGGATGGGCGCCCGTCCCAGGTGTTACTTCAGGCCGAAGGCTCGCTCGACCGTCTGGTCGACCTGGTGGCCCGCGGCGTCGGCGGCCTGGGTTCGCAAGCTGACATAACCCGGCGCCTTGGGCAGGTCCACGGTCACCGTGAAGACGCCGGCCGTGCCGGTCGGCGCGAGCCGCACCGACTTCCAGGAGCGGCCGTCGTCGAACGAGAGCCACGTGCCGGCCTGGGTGCTGTCGGCGGCGCGGACGGTGAAGACCAGCCGGCGCCCCGCTTTGACCCGGTTGTCCAGGCCGACGCCGACGTCGTAGGAGATCTGCGGCATCGAGATCCGCGTCAGGCTCGTCTTCCTGCCGGTGGTGGCGAACGTCCACGTCGTCGTGGAGCGCGGGGAGAACGCCCACCCGGGCACGGTCCGCTCGGCGGTCAGGACCGCGCGGTAGGAGGCGGGATCGGCGCTGATGCCGGGGCTCACGGACGAGTACGGCCAGCGGCCGACCTCGGTCTCCCCCTGGTACAGCACGAGCGTGGTCTTGTCGGTGTAGTCCCCCAGCGACAGGTGCGTCGGGTCGATGTCGGGCCACAACTGCGCCCCCAGCGACAGGTAGTCCCCGCGCGCCGAGGAGTACGACTGCGTGATGCCGTAGTCCCTGGGCGAGCTGACCTGCTTGAACCACTCGGTCGTGAGCTGGGCGCCGGGAGTGAAGGAGTGCCAGGACCGCTCGAACATCGCATATCCCGAGCCGTCGAAGGCCACGCCGGTCTGGTACCTGGTGTTCGGGTCGGCGCTGACCCACTCCTCGTGGGACCCGCCGAACCGGATCGGGGTCTGCGTCGAGGCGTAGATGTAGGCCCAGGAGCGCTTGCCGGCCTGCAGCAGCTTGCCGGTGGGCTGGGCGTGCGCGTAGTGGTTGGCGGTGATCTTCGCGGTGTTGCCGGCGTCGGCGGTGAACGTGAGGTCGCCCTCCGGGATCGTGCCCGTGAAGGAGTTGACCAGGTCGTACTGGTAGGGGCTGTAGGGCACCCCGAACAGGGCGACCTCGGCCCCGTCGCGGGCGGCCAGGTGTACGCCCTCCTCGCCGGTGAGCGCGAAGGCGGGGACGGCCGTGGAGCCCGCGGCGGCGACGAGCCTGCCGGGCACCGCGTTCATGACGGCGACGGCCGCCGCGCCCTTGGCCGCCGCCGTGTCGACGACCTTGGCGATCGGGACGTCGGAGGAGTGCTTGACCAGCACCAGCTTGCCGCGGGCCCGCCTGGCGGGGTAGTCGACGCCGGTGCCCGCGCTGAAGACCTCCAGCGTGCGACGGCCCTCGAAGGGCTTGGCGCCGTCCAGGCGGGTCGGGTTGAGCCGGAGCGGCTTTCTGCCTTCGATGCTCGCGGTCAGCGGCGGCGCCGTCAGCGTGGACTGGATCGCGATCTCTTGTGTGCCGTTGGCGGCGGCGGGCGCGGGGAAGGCGAACCAGCGCTTCACGTCGGGGGAGATGAGCGTGGTCCAGTCCCACGACAGGCCGCGGCCGTTCTGCTGCCAGGTCCGGTAGTAGGCCAGCGCGCCGCCCATCCGCTCGACCGGCCTGCCGGTGTTCACGGTGATCTCGCGGGCCTGCCGCGCGTCGAGCGTGATCGCCACGTCGCGGTCGGCCACGATCGAGGGCCGGTAGGCCGCGGTGACGTCGTCGATCCAGTTCCTGGCCGCGTCGGGGGTGTAGATCACGCTCTGCATCGTGTAGGTGCCCGGTCGCACCCGTGCCCGCGCGACACCGTCGCTGAAGCTCACCCGGTAGGTCAGCGTGGTGCCCTGCGTCTCGGAGAAGAGGATCACCTGGCTCGGGCCGCCGGCGGCGACGCCGTCCCGGCCGACCCCGGTCACTGCCACGTCGTACATCAGCGGTTCCATCTGGAAGGAGAACGGGAAGCGGAGCACGGCGTCCTGGGCCGTGGCCGTGATCCTGCCGCTGTAGAAGGTGTCCCTGGTCAGCCCGTTGGGGTCGAGGCTGACGGTGAACGTCGCCGTGCTCTTGGCGGGCACGGTGACCGACGGGCTGCCGAAGGCCACCGCGTCCCGCGGCATGGCGGCGCCCGCGGCGTTCACCCAGGCGGCTTCGAGCGCGAACGTTCTGGCCTGGCCGGCGTCGTTGTGGATCGTGATCTCGCGCGTGACCGGCTGGTAGGTCTCGGCGAACCTGATCGCGCCCAGGTTCAGCGACGCCGGAGTGCCGTACGCCTGCTGGGCGACGGCGCGGGCCACGTCCACCCGGCCCACGCCGCCCTGGGCGACCTGGTAGCCGCCCGCCGTCGCGGTGGTGACCAGCGTCGATTTGAGCTGCCGCGCCGTCCAGTCCGGGTGCTGCTGCTTGAGGAGGGCGACCGCGCCCGCGACGTGCGGGGTGGCCATCGACGTGCCACTCGCCTTGGTGTAGCGCTCGTCGACCGGCGTGCCCATGCCGGTGCCCGCGGCGCGGGCGGCGACGATGTCGACGCCGGGAGCCGACAGCTCCGGCTTCACGGCGAAGTCGCCGCTCCTCGGCCCCCTGGTGGAGAACGGCGCGAGCGCCTCTGCCCGGTCGACCGCGCCCACGGTGAGCGCCTCGCCGGCCGAGGCGGGGCTGCCGATCGCCGGCCGTCCCGCGTTGCCGGCGGCCACGACGAACAGCGCCCCGGTGCGCTCGGTGAGGGTGTCGACCGCGAGGCTGAGCGGCCCCTTTCCGTCGTCCGGGACGTCGGTGCCGAGGCTCATGTTGACCACGGCCGCGCCGCTGTCGACCGCCCACTCCATCCCGTCGATGATGCCGGACATCTGGCCGGAGCCGGTGTCGTCGAGCACCTTGCCGCTGATCAGCTCGGCGCCGGGGGCGACCCCCTTGGCGCCGTTGCCCGTGCCGCTGCCGCCGATCGTCGCCGCGACGTGGGTGCCGTGGCCGAAGTGGTCCTTGGCGTCGGCGGCCGTGGTGAAGTTGCGCTCGGCGGTGATGCGACCGGCCAGGTCGGGGTGGGAGTCGTCGACGCCGGTGTCCAGCACGGCGACCTTCACGCCCTTGCCGTCGAAGCCGGCCGACCACGCGGCCGGGGCGCCGATCTGCGGCACCGACTGGGCCAGGTCGACGCTGACCTTGCGGTCCAGCCAGATCTTGCCGATGCCGGCGGAGCGGCGTTCTGCGGGGGTGTCGTGGCTCTTCCAGAAGCTTCGCGTGTCCGCCTTCCGCACGGTGACGGCCAGCGCGTCGATGCTTTCGAGCGCGTGGCGGGCGCGGGCCTTCTCGGGCGCGGCGGGGGTGTCGCCCTTGCCGTGGTTGTCGAGCACGATGGGGATCGAGGTCGTGGCCGCGTCGTCGTACCCGCTGCGGATCAGCTCGTCCACGTTGAAGACGGCCTCGTCGATCGCGCCGAGGTTGAGCTCCTCCTGGGCGGCCAGCGGGACGGCGTACAGGTCGCCTTCCCAGCGGTACACCGACACGCCGCCGCGTGACGGCCCGGACGGGTCGGCGGCGACGCCGCGCCGGCCGTCGGCGAAGGTCTGGACCGTGATGACGTCGCCGGTCAGCAACGTCAGGCGGTGGGTCGCCGGTTGGCTCGGCTGGGCCGGCACCGGCTCGGCGTGGCTCGGCGTGCTCACCGCCAGCAAGGCCGCGGTGGCGGTGGCCACCGTCGCGACAGAGATCAGTTTGCGCATCGTGTCCTCGAGGGGTGGGGGACCGTATCAGGCTCGATGCACAAAAGGCTCGCTTCGGGACCGGTTTAGGACAATGAGTAAGATCCGTCCCCTTGTGGACTGTGTCCGCAATAGGAAAGATCGCTATGTGTCCCGTGCACTGTCCGGACTCGGCATGCCCGAGGGAGCCGAGGCGATCTACCTGTCCATGCTGGAGCGGCCCACCACCACGACGGCCGACCTGGTCGCCGAGACCGGCAGGACCGAGGAGGAGGTGTCCGGCCTGCTCGCCTGGCTGCGGGCGCGGGGGCTGGTGCTCAAGGCCAACAGTCTGGCCCTGTCCGGCGGGGCCCACGTGTGGGCGGCCGCCGACCCCGCGCACGCGCTGCACGAGCTCGTGCGCCGGCGTGAGGACGAACTGCACCGGATCCGTGGCGTCCTGCCCGACCTGCGGGAACGGTTCCACCGGTCGCGGGAGGACGACGGCGCGGAGGGCGTGCTGGAGAGCCTGGACAGCTGGGAGGACATCGGCAACCGCTACCACCAACTGTTGCAGGAGGCGCGGCAGGAGGTGCTGATGTGGGACCACGCGCCGTACGTCGTCGGAGCGAACGCGCCCAAGGAGTACGCCGCGCTGGACCGCGGAGTGCGCTTCCACGTGCTGTGCGATCCGCGGGACCTGCCCACGGAGCTGATCGCGGAGTTCGCCGAGCTCCGCGGCCTGCAGGCCAGGCTCCACCCCGACGTGCCCTTTCGCGGCGCGATCGCCGACCGCAGACTCTGCGTCATCACGATGGACCGCGAGTCGCAGAACGACAGGGCGCTGCTCATCAGGCCCTCGCCGCTCCTCGACGGCCTGCTCATGCTCTTCGACACCTGCTGGAGCCGGGCCGTGCCCATGAAGGCCCGGCCCGGCACCCTGGACGAACCCGAGCGTGAGGTGCTGACCCTGCTGGCCGCCGGGCTGAAGGACGAGGCCATCGCCCGTCAGCTCGACATCACCACGCGCACGGTTCGGCGCCGCGTGCAGGCCGTGCTGGTCGCGCTGAACGCCAAGAGCCGCTTCCACGCCGGCGTCGAAGCGATCCGCCGTGGCTGGGTCTGACCTGTTGACTTGGTCAGCGGGCGATGAAGTCCTGCGTCCAGAAGATCCGGCCGCCCGAACTCTTGACCGCGCCGACCCCGATGTGGGTGTAGTCGCAGTTCATGATGTTGCGCCGGTGGCCTGGGCTGTTCATCCAGCTCCCCATGACCTCGGCGGCGGAGCGCTGGCCCTCGGCGATGTTCTCCGCCATGGCCGACACCCTGCCGACGCCCTTGAGGCGGTCCTGCATCTGGCGGCCGTCCGCTGAGGTGTGGTCCATGTTCCCCGTCCTCGCCATCTCGGAGGAGTGGGCGAAGGCGGCGGCGCGGACCTTCGGGTCGTGCGTGAGCGGCCGGCAGCCGCCCTTGGCCCGCTCGGCGTTGGTGAGCTTGACGACCTCGTTCTCCAAAGTCGTGCCGACCGACGACGCGGCCCCGGGCTTGCAGGTCAGCTTGACCGGCTTGGACCTGGCGGTGTGCCCCCGGTAGTCGGTGGCGGTGGCGTAGTAGGTGCCGGGTGCGCACGGCAGGGTCAGGGTGAGCTTGCCGTCTTCGGTGGCGCCGCTCTTGACGACCTTGTCCTCGCCAGGGACGGCGCGGTTGATACGGATCCGCATGAGCGCGGAGTCGGAACAGCCCTCGCGGGCCGCAGAAGAGGTGATTTTTAGTTTGCCGGTGAGGCGTGGCTTGGTCACGCTCACCCGGCAGTCGGCCTGCGATGTCGTCTTCGCCGGTGCCGCGGTGGCCTCTGCCCCAGTGATGGGCGTGCAGAGAGCCGCCAGGCTCACGAGTCCGGCGAATGCCCCAAGGGGTCTACGCATTGGGCTTCCTCCAGTTGCGGTAGACGCTGGTGGCTCCGCATTCTGGCGGGATCGCAACTAATTTGTCACCTAAATGAGGACATTCCCGTGAGGTTGGGGTGACTCAACAAGACTCTTGAGGCGTCTCGATCCCCTGCCAGCAAGGCGATGCACGCCACGTGGCGGTTCAGTCGAAGTCGCCAAAATCACACCAACGCACGTCATCAGCCAGCCTGCTCGACGATGTGGTCTTCAGGGCCGTCATGCCCAGCGCCCCACAACCACAGCGCCTCCAGCACCGGGGCGAGCGTCCGTCCTCGGTCGGTCAGCACGTATTTCACCCTCGGTGGCCAGCCGGGGGTGCGGTGGCGGACGAGTACGCCCGCGTCGGTGAGCTGTGCCAGGCGTTCTGACAGCACCTTGTCCGACAGGCCAGGCAGGGCGACGGCGAGTTCGGAGAAGCCGAGCTCGCCGTCGCGCAGGAACTGCAGGAGCACCAGCGGCATCCAGCGCCCGCGCAGCACGGTAAGAGCGGCCTCAACGGGGCAGTCTGGGCTGGGGGCGGCGTCCGGGCCCGTGCACACGCCCGGCAGCCCGGCATGACCAACCGTTTGGTGAGCCACGAACGCGTCTCCTAACGTCCTTGAGTGTTCAGTCCAAGATCAGGGGGGCGCCATGCGTGTGCATCATCTCAACTGCGGGTCACTGCGAACAATCACGCCGATCGAGGGTTCGTCGTCTCCCGAACGTGCCGTCTGTCACTGCCTGCTGATCGAGACCGACACGGACGAACTCGTCCTCGTCGAGACCGGATTCGGGCTGACCGACATCGAGCGTCCGCGCGAATCGCTTGAAGCTGATTTCCTGGCCTTCGCCGAACCGGTGCTGGACCCGGAAGAGACCGCCATACGACAGGTGGCACGGCTCGGATTCGCGCCCGCGAACGTCCGGCACATCGTGCTCACTCACCTGCATCGCGACCACACCGGAGGTCTTCCCGACTTCCCGCACGCCACGGTCCACGTGCACGAGGCGGAGTACCGGGCCGTCACCGACCCGGACGCCGAACACCACCGCGACAGCCTCGACCGTTTCATGGAGGCACACCGTGCGCACGGCCCGCGCTGGGCGCCGTCCCAGGGGCGCGTCCCATGGTTCGGGATGGAGGCCGCCAGGCTGGAAGGGCTGCCGGACGACATCCTGCTGATCCCGCTTCCCGGGCACACCCCCGGACACAGCGGAGTGGCCGTCCGACTCGGCGACCGCTGGCTGCTGCACGCGGGAGACGCGTACTTCTACCACGGTGAGATCACGGCAGACCCTCCCACGTCACACCCCGAATTCGACTTCGTCCAGGAAAGCGTGCAGGTCGACCGCGACGTGCGGCTCGACAGCCTGCGACGGCTCCGCGCGCTGCACCGCGAGCACGGCGACGAGGTCGAGATCTTCAGCTCGCACGACCCGTGGGAATTCCAGCGCTACGCGTGAAGCACCGGCCCCGCGTTGACCGACGCGGTGGTCGACGTGTACGGCGCGTGGGCGCGCGACGTCGCGGTCATCCACCTCGACGGCGTCCCCGCCGGACGGTGGGGCCTGCGCGGCAAGCCGGTCGACGAGGCCCCACCCACGATCATGTTCGGCATCCGCGAGGCGGCGTTCACCCGCCCCGACAGCGGCGACCTCGTGGCCAAGCTCGTGCGAACCGTCACCGACGCCGCGGCCGACGTCCTCGGAGCGCACTTGCGCGACACCATCACGGTCGAACTCGTCGCCACCCCGGCCGGCCGCACCGCGATAGGAGGGGTGATCGTCGACAGCTAATCGGGTTCCCGTACATGGGCGATCTTCAGCGTCTCGTGGACGGTGACGGAGCAGCAGACTGCGGCGTTCGTGGCGCTCATCAGTGCGGTGCTTGGCCGGGCGAACGTGTCGCCTGCTCCGGTGACGCGCTGTTCGCAGATGAGGAGTTCGCCGAGGCGTTCTCGACTCGCGGGCAGCCTGCTCGTGAGGGTGCCCGCTGATCACCAAATGTCCGGAGCCGGGATCGCCTGGCCGAAGTCGCCGGCCTTCAGTGCTTTAGTGGGGATCGACCAGTGCATCCAGCCGCCGTCGCCCTCGATGCCCCATTCGTACGGCCCATGTCCGGACAGTTGAAGCAGGTGGTGGTAGATCGGGACTTCGTACTGGGGCAGCGCCAGGGGAGCTCCTGACGGGAGGAGCGGCCAGCCGAAGGCGATGTCCCGGGCGTAAAAGGCGCCTGACGACCCTGGCCATTTGGCAAGCTGGTCCGCGACGTCGTAGAGGTCCATATCGTGGGCCTCAGGGTTCAGGTCGAGGGTTTCCCAGACCGAGTCGTGGGCGTCGGGGAACGACACTCCTGGCGATGCCGACCACGTGACCGGCGCGAAGACACTTGACCGGGTGGGTGGGGGCGTCTCCACGGCATCCGCCGACCGGGCTGCGATCACTCTGCCCACGTGCGGGTCATAGCTGTGGTACTTCATCGCCAGGTCGCAGGCGTCGTCGTCTGATTGCTCGGATTCGCTGTCGAGGTAGAAGAAGTTGAGCAGGCCTGTCCCCGCGGGCAGGAGATCACCGAGCCAGGGGGACAGAGCGTCAGTGTCAAGGACGGCGAGCAGGCTCAGCGGAAAGCCCTCGCATGTCGGCCACGGCGTGCCAGGTTCAAGCAGCGCCCGGCCACCGAAGCGGCTGTGCCCGGCTTCCTTCCCGGGTTCGGCGGGGGTGAGGACAAAACCGGGCCGGGCAAGATCGATGCAGTCGGCAGCGAGTTCGACCCAAAGGCGTTCGGCGCAGAACTCACGCAGGTCGGACAGTACTGTCTCGGGATCCATACGGGTATACAAGCATCCGCTTGTGACAGGAATGTCCCGCCCTGGTCGGGGCTTCTGTTCCCTTCCAAGAACCCCACATGCCCAGCTCGCGAGCTCCCTCGAAACGAGCCGTGCCCAACCCAATTCGCCAACGCCGTACGCAAAACGGGCAAATGTATATAAGGCGGACATTTGGGTATGAAGTTCTTGGGATCGATTGCCCTGTCCCACAAGAGAACCCCGGCCCTGCGGGGAAGCAGGACCGGGGCTCTCGCACGCACGCGTGACCACCCCAGTGCGTCGTGCCGCCGGTGCGACCAGACGACGGGTGGTGCTGCTAGGCGGGAAGATCCCAGCTCAGCCACTCCGGGCCGCCAAACGATATCCACTGCCGGTCCGGCGTAACCGTAAGGGTGAACGCCGACGGGTCCGGCCTCCTGGCATCGCTCCACACCGTCAGAACCTCTTCGACCGCGTCCCAAAGACGAAGCGGACCGTGCTGATGCACCAGCCAGCCACCGTCCTCGGCAGGTCTGACGTCGGCGCCCGAGCCGCTCTCCACATCGTGAAGGGCCAAGATGTCGCCGTTGGCCCAGGCATGTTTCGTGTGGGGGACGGCGAGCTGGGCCACGAACAGGGCCGTGTAGTCTCGCAGCAGCTCCGGATCGAGCTTCGTGTGACTCACATCGCCGACGCCCAGAGTCATGGACTCCAGCGGCGGCGCAGCGTGCGGCCTAGCCGGCATGAAGAACACGGTGTCGGCGCGAAACCGTCCGCTCGCGGTGCCGTCCTCAGCCACCTCGAGGTGGGCGAACGCGGCTCCTCCGATCCAGCCGAGCATCGGCGCGGTGATCGTCCCACCTGGGCGGACCTGCGCGACCCAGGCGGGCGGGATAGTCCGCACGGCACAGGTGGCGTGAGGTCGGCCCGAGACGCCCTGCCGATGTTGCCATCGGTGGGTTTCCTCGGGCCGCCTCCCGAACCCGCCGTGCCCGTCTCCAGGCAACGGGCT